>NZ_JANJZT010000020.1 GCF_024622975.1 Blautia caecimuris
TGAGGTGACCGCATTCGAGCGAAAGCTTGGTCACACGATTCCAAATGTCAACATGTATGTAGTTTTGAATGTGCAACTTAACCAGTACTGAACAGAAGTACTGGTTTTTTTCTATTTAAAAATATTTAAGTCCTGTAAATGAGCAAATATCAAATTTCCATGGTAAGCTCTATCTGTACAGCTTATAAAGACAAATTCATGTGTACAGCTTATAAAGACAAATTCATGAAAAGAAAAGGATTTCCCGTGATCACAATATTTACTGATCTGGAAAAATTTCTTCAGGTGTATGACTTTTGTATATTTTTTAAATTTACTATTTACAGCTGTCTGTATAAGTTTCATTTAAGCATATGGATATGATATTTTAGCATGATTGCAATTACCGAACATATGTGCTACAATACAGAAACAGGATATAAGAGATACTGTGAAAGTATATTTTCGCATTTATTTTAACAGTTGTATAACATCAATGGGAATATGTGCAGTTAAAGTTTTCGTATGGAGGAAATTATGCCGCTTCAGTTTATTATTGGAAATTCCGGTTCCGGAAAGTCCTACACAGTTTTTCAAAGCGTGATTCAGGAAGCCAGAGAGCATCCGGAACAGCTTTTTTATGTGATCGTGCCGGAACAGTTTACCATGCAGACGCAAAAAACACTGGTAGAAATGCATCCGGACGGAGGAATCCTGAATATTGATGTACTCAGCTTTGAACGCCTTGCCTTTCGTGTTTTTGAGGAGGTAGGCGGAGATACCAGAAAGATTCTGGAAGAGACAGGGAAAAATATGGTCCTTCAGAAGCTGGTCCAGAAGCATCAGAAAGATCTGGTTTATCTGAAAAATCAGATGAAAAAGCCCGGATATCTGGACGAGGTAAAATCTCTGATCTCTGAATTTATGCAGTATGAGGTAGGAGAGCAGGAACTGGAAAGAATGAAGGAGGACGCTTCTGACAGAGCTCTTCTTCAGATGAAGCTTCAGGATGTGACGGTTCTTTATCAGGCATTTCGGGATTATCTGAGAGAACATTACATGACACCGGAAGAAGTGCTGGAGGTTCTGGCAAAAGAGATTGTTTTTTCTGAGAAGCTTCGAGGCAGCGTGCTTGTTCTGGATGGCTTTACTGGTTTTACTCCTGTGCAGATGAAGGTGGTAAAAGAGCTTCTGGCTGTGTGCAGTAAAGTTTTGGTGACTGTGACTATGGATGTACAGGAACCTTTTATGGGAAAAGAAAAATCCCACCAGCTTTTTTACATGAGCCACAAAATGATACGGGGACTTTGTGAGCTTACAAAAGAAACAGAAGAGCCTGTGTGGATAAAAGCCGGTGAAAAGTCACGGTTTGCCCATTCTCCTGCTCTTTCTTTTATGGAAAAAAATCTGTTCCGGTATCGCAGACAGGTTTATAAACAGGAACAAAAGGAAATCAGTATTTTTTCTGCGGGAACTCCGCTGAAGGAAATGGAAGAAACTGCAAGAAGGATTCTTCGCCTTGTACGAAAAGAGGGGTACAGGTTTGGAGAAATTGCTGTGATTACAGGCAATCTGGAGGAATATGGAAATCTGGCCAGACAGGCCTTTGATAATAGTGGAATTCCCTGTTTTATTGATGAGAAGCACTCCATTCTTATGAATCCTTTTGTAGAGTATGTAAGGGCAGCTCTGGAAATGGCAGCGCAGGGATTTTCCTATGAAAGTGTGTTCCGGTATCTGCGATGCGGAATGTCGGATATCACACGACAGGAAACAGACTGGCTGGAAAACTATGTGGTAGCCCTTGGAATCCGGGGATTCAAAAAATGGAAGGAAAAGTGGGTGCGGATTTATCGGGGAATGAAAGAGGAATCTATTTTGGAGCTGAATGAGATCCGTGAGCGTTTTGTCCGGGAAACAGAAGAGCTTGCCCGGGGATTTTCCGGAAAAAAGAAAACAGTAAAAGAATATTGCGGATTTCTTTATGAGTTTATTGTAAGAAGCCGTATCCAGGAAAAACTTTATGAGCAGGAAGAGGTATTTTGCCGGAAGGGTGATCGGGCAATGGAAAAGGAATATGCTCAGATTTACGGGATCGTCATGGAGCTTCTTGATAAAATGACGGAAATTCTGGGGGAGGAAACAGTATCCCCGGAGGAATTCCGGCAGATTCTGGAAACGGGAATGAGCCAGGCAAAAGTAGCTTTAATTCCTCCGGGACTGGATCAGGTTCTTGTGGGAGATATGGAGAGAACCCGTCTGAAGGATGCTCGCGCCTTATTTTTTGTAGGCGTGAATGAAGGAAATATTCCAAAGAACACAGAGTCCGGGGGAATCCTCACAGAACTGGACAGGGAATTTTTTGCGGACCAGGGAGTGGAACTGGCTCCCGGACCAAAGGAACTGATGAATATCCAGAGATTTTATTTATATCTGAATCTTACCAAGCCGTCAGAACACCTTTGCCTCTCTTTTGCAGATTCAAACATGAAGGGGGAGGCGGTAAGCCCGGCCTATCTAATCCATACAGTCAGACGGCTTTATCCGCAGCTGCACCCGGAGCGGGCAGAGGAGCCGGAAAGCTTTCTGGAGCTTCTGGAAACACCTTCTACAGGCATGGATTATCTTCTGGAAATCCTTGGAAGCCATACGGATAAATATGAGGAACCGCTGTTTCAGGAACTGTACAGCTGGTATCTGAGAAGTCCGGAATATCAGGAGCTTACAAAAAAGCTGACAGACGCGGCATTTATGAGAAAGCCGGCAGACAGAATCAGCGCCAGTGTTGCAAAGGCTCTTTACGGGGAGGTATCACCGAACAGCGCCACCAGGTTGGAACAGTTTGCGGCCTGTGCCTTTGCCCATTTTTTAAGGTATGGTCTTGAGATCACGGAGCGGGCAGAATATGAGTTTCGCGCAATGGATATGGGCAATGTGATTCATCAGGCACTGGAGAAATTTGCCGCAGAGCTCCAGCGAAAGGGACTGAGGTGGAGCGAGCTTGATGAGGAGGAAAGAGACAGCATTGTGGAAGAATGTCTGAACCAGGTAGCGGCAGATTATGGAAACACAATATTAAAAAGCAGCGCCAGAAACCAGTATATGATAGAGAGAACCTCCCGTATTCTGAAGCGTACTGTATGGGCACTTCAGGAGCAGCTTCGCCAGGGAGAATTTCTGCCCGAAGGCTTTGAGGTTTCCATAGGAGGGGGAAGGATTGACCGTCTTGACGTGCTGAAAGAGGACAAAAAGGTCTATGTAAAAATCATAGATTATAAGTCGGGGAACACTTCCTTTGACCTGGTCAGCCTGTATCATGGACTTCAGCTTCAGCTTGTGGTATATATGGATGCCGCTCTGGATGCAGAACAGAGAAAGTACCCGGACTGTGACATACAGCCGGCAGGAATTTTTTATTACAATGTGAAAGATCCCATGATCCAGGAAAATATTCAGGCTGATATGGACAGCATCCAGCCGGGGCTTCTGAAAGAACTGAAAATGAACGGACTTGTGGCTGCAAATTCTGAGGTGATCCAGAAAATGGACAGAAGTCTGGTTTCTTTGCCAGTAACCTATAATAAGGACGGTTCCTTCCGAAAAGGTTCCTCTGTTGCCACAAGGGAGCAGTTCCGTCTTCTGAATGAATATGTAAAAAGAAAAATTTCAGATATCCGGGGAGAGATGCTTTCCGGAGATACGGAGGTATCGCCCTATGAGCTGGGAAAAAGAACTGCCTGTACCTACTGCTCCTATCAGGGAATCTGCGGATTTGACCGGAAAATCCCAGGCTATGAGTACAGACGTCTGAAACAGTTTTCGGATCAGGAAATATGGAATCATCTGGAAGAGGAGGAACGCTGATATGGCAGTGACATGGACGGAAGAACAGCAGAAAGTAATTTCCCTGAGAAACAGAAATATTCTGGTTTCCGCAGCCGCAGGCTCTGGTAAAACAGCAGTGCTTGTACAGCGTATTCTCAGTAAGATTCTGGATAAAGAGCATCCGGTAGATATTGACAGGCTTCTGATCATGACTTTTACAAGGGCGGCGGCCGGAGAAATGAAGGAGCGTATTTCTGCGGCTCTGGGACAGGCGCTTTTTGAGGAACCGGACAACGAGCATCTTCAGAGGCAGATGACTCTGATACACACAGCCCAGATCACTACTATTGACAGCTTTTGCTCCTATATTATCAAAAATTATTTTCATATGATCGGACTGGATCCCGGATATCGTACAGCAGATGAGGGCGAGCTGAAGCTTTTAAGAGAAGAGGTCCTTGAGGAGCTTCTGGAAGAAGCCTATGAGCAGAGAGATGAAGCGTTTCTGGAACTGGTGGAATGTTATTCTCCCGGAAAAACAGATGAGGGACTGAAGGAGCTGATACAAAAGGTTTATGAATCCTCTGTCAGCCATCCGTTTCCGGAAAAATGGCTTCAGCAGTGTTTGGAAGTTTACAGGGTGGACAACAAAGAGGAACTGCGAAAGGCCCGGTGGATCACTCTTTTGTGGGAAGAAACCGGAGAACAGCTGAAAGAAGCAGAACGGATTGCAAATCAGGCAAGGGCAGTATGTGAATCACCGGAGGGACCCTGGCAGTATGAGGCGGCTCTGGACAGTGATCTTCTGTTAATTGGACAGATAAAGCAGGCTGCAGAACAAAAGGATTATGACAAAACTGCAGAGCTTTTGAAAAAGCCCTCTTTTGCGCGGCTTTCTGCAAAAAAGATTCCTGAACAGGATGAGGATAAAAAAATTCAGGCAAAAACCTTCAGAGAGGAAGAAAAAGATATTATCAAAGAGCTTTCTGCCAGATATTTCTGCTGGAGTGAGGATGAATTACTGGAGCTTCTTTACTGCTGCAGAAGTCCGGTGGAGAGCCTTGTAAAGCTTACCTGTGGGTTTCAGGAAAAATTTTCTCAGAAAAAGCGGGAAAAAAATATTCTGGACTTTACAGACATGGAGCATTTTGCCCTTAACATTCTCATGGATGAGGAGGGAAATCCAAGCCAGGCAGCCAGGGAGCTTTCGGAAAAATATGAGGAGGTCATGGTTGATGAATATCAGGACAGCAATCTTGTCCAGGAGATGATCACCTCCATGGTTTCCGGATGGTCTCAGGACAGAAAAAATATTTTTATGGTAGGAGATGTGAAGCAGAGTATTTACCGTTTCCGACTGGCAAGACCTGAACTTTTTATGGAAAAGTATAAGACCTATTCCACAGAAGACAGCCGGGAACAGAAGATTGAGCTTCACAAAAATTTCCGCAGCCGCGCTCAGGTACTGGAAAGTGTAAATTATATTTTCCGCAGGATCATGGGAGAAGATATGGGAGGCATTACCTATGATGACAACAACGCTCTTTATCCCGGAGCGGATTTCCCTGAGGGTGGAGAGTTTCTGAAAACGGAAGTGCTTCTGGTGGAAAAAGACAGTGAAGAGCTTCAGGATGAAGATTCCGGGCAGACGCCCCAGGAGCTGGAAGCCCTTGCCATTGCCGCAGAAATAAACAGAATTACAGGCAGGGAGCAGATTCTTGACAAAGAAACCGGAATCTACAGGCCATTGGAGTATGGCGATATCGTGATTCTGCTCCGCTCAGCCTACGGATGGGCAGATACCTTCCGGGAGGTGCTGGAATCAAATGGGATTCCAGCGTATACCGCATCCAGAACCGGGTATTTTTCTGCACAGGAGGTAGTAACTCTTTTGAACTATCTGAGAGTCTGTGACAACCCTCTGCAGGATATTCCTCTTACAGGTGTGCTGCATTCTCCGTTGGTGGGCTGTACAGCTCAGGATCTGTCTCTGATCCGTCTGGAAAGTCCGGAAGGGCTTTTGTACGAAAGCCTCTGCGCTCTTATTGAAAAAGAGCCCGGGGAGGAAGGGGAAGCAGAGAATTGTGAAGAGCAGGAAAAAAGAAACCTCAGGAACAAACTGAAAAAATTTCACAGGCAGCTTCAGGAAATTCGTGATATGGCAGCTTATACACCGGTTCATCAGCTGATCCTGTATATTCTGAAAGCAACAGGCTACGAAACGTATGTAAGAGCTCTTCCCGGCGGAAATCAGAGAGGAGCCAACCTTCGGATGCTGGTGGAAAAAGCAATGGATTATGAAAAAACCAGCTACAGGGGACTGTTTAATTTTGTCAGATATATTGAGAGCCTTCAGAAATATGAGGTGGATTTTGGCGAAGTGAATGTAACAGACGCCGGCAGCGGAGCAGTACAGATCATGACGGTCCATAAAAGCAAGGGACTGGAATTTCCTGTGGTGTTTGCTGCGGGAATGGGAAAACAGTTTAATTTCCAGGATATAAACGCCCGGCTTCTGATCCATCCGGAGCTGGGATTTGGATCTGATGCCATACTTCCGGAAAAAAGGCTGATCGCGCCTACTCTTCACAAACAGATTATCCGCAGAGAACTGAAAAGAGAAAGTCTGGGCGAAGAACTGAGAGTTCTCTATGTTGCCCTTACCCGCGCAAAAGAAAAGCTTTATATTACAGGCACCATAGCAAAGCTGGAGGAAACTCTGGCGCGGATTTCCTATGGAAGAAATGAAAAGGAGCTATTGCTGCCCGGAGGAATCCGGTCCGGAGCAAGAGATTTCTGGGATGTGATACTTCCGGCTCTTGCAGGCCACAGTGCAATGAGAAATCTTTACCTGGATTATGGTATTCCGGCAGGAAGCGTACAGGAGTGCAGAGATGACAGAGCTGAGTTCAAAATAAGAAAAATTACGGCATCAGATCTTATTCAGGATCAAATCGTGGATATGACAGACTTGCAGATACGTGAGCAGGTGATGAAAAACTGGGACTGTGAAAAAGTGTATGACCAGGAAATCCGGCAGACTCTGGAAGAACGGTTTGAGTTTCAGTATCCCTGTTATTATCTGGCAGAGATGCCGGTAAAAGTAAGCGTATCTGAGCTGAAAAAAAGAAGCTGGCAGGATGAGGAACAGGAAGAGACTGTCTTTTTTCAGAAGGAATTTGTACCGCTGGTTCCACGGTTTGCAGCAGAAGAGCAGACTGTCCGGGGAGCGGCAAAGGGAACTGCCTATCATCAGGTTATGGAATGTCTGGATTATACAGGAGATAATTCCTTTGAGGGAATCAGAAAGCAGATCGGCAGGCTGGAAGAAATGGGAAAAATGAGTCCGGAAGAAGCAGAATGTATTTATATAAAGGATATTCTGAGCTTTGTTCGCTCAGATCTGGGCCAGAGAATGAAAAAAGCTTCTCAGGAACAAAAGCTTTTCCGCGAGCAGCCCTTTGTGATATCTGTGCAGGCCTCAGAGATGAATGACACCTGGACAGGAGGAGAAAAAATTCTTGTTCAGGGTATTATTGATGCATATTTTGAGGAAGACGGTGAACTGGTTCTTGTGGATTACAAGACAGACCGGATTCTTCCGGGCGAAGAGAAGATACTGGAAGAACGTTACCGTACACAGCTTGACGATTATGCTCAGGCTCTGGAAAGACTTTTGAAGAAAAAAGTAAAAGAAAAGATTATTTATTCCTTTACCCTTCAAAAAGAAATTCCGGTAAAAGATCTGCCGTCCACTTCCTGACAGGCGAATAAAAACAGGTAGCCAGATATGAATATTATAGAAAAATCCTCGGACAGAGTAAGCTCTGCCCGGGGATTTTTTTACTCAGACTCTCCAGCCTGCAGGATATTTGTTTTTCAGAGTACCGTTTACCAGCTTGCCAAAGCCAAGTGGGTATCCCTCTGCACAGAGAAGATGCCAGCCTTTTTTGCCGCGGGCTTCACCTTCTTCAATGAGAAGAGTTTCTCCCTTTAAATACCGGGTCAGACGGGAATCGGCCACAGGAAGAGAAATCACAGCCTTCACATCATTTTTATAAAGAGCCAGAGCAAAAGGCTGAGAGGGCTCAAAACGGTTCTTTTTCAGATCGCCCAGATACAGGCCGTTGCGGAGAAAGGTAAGTCCGCGAAATCCGGTGTTTACAGGAGGGAGATAATAGACCTTGTCTCCTCTTGTCTCCACCCGGTTCCAGTCAAAGGCTTTTCCACCCAAGGTCTGTAAACCGATTTCCTCAAGGAAAAGCTCCAGCCATTTTCTGGTGTTGGCATCCGGGCGGACAGAAGATGGCTGCTGAACCATATCCGGCTGTCCCTGTTTTTTCATAAGAGCCAGAAAATGTCCCTCGCCGTTCATTTTGTGTGGGAAAATGCGTACACATTTTCTGAGATTCTCATTTCCATTTCCCCATTCCGGTACTCCCGGAGAAAATCCTTCATACGCAGGAAGCTCCAGAAGCTCCATATTCTCTCTTTGTTCCAGAAGGTAGGAAATGGTTCCCTCATCCTCCTCCGGGGCAAAGGTACAGGTAGAATAAAGAAGAAGTCCGCCGGGACGGAGCATATCTGCAGACTGAAGAATCAGTTCCC
The DNA here is from genome assembly GCF_024622975.1 of Blautia caecimuris. Lineage (GTDB taxonomy): Bacteria > Bacillota > Clostridia > Lachnospirales > Lachnospiraceae > Blautia_A > Blautia_A caecimuris. The sequence continues at coordinate 8,413 of NZ_JANJZT010000020.1, forward strand.
TTTGTATTCTGGCTAATTCGTGAGATTTTTCAGGGGTCCAGTCCTTTGCCAGAGCTTCTTCTTTTCGGAACATTCCCTCTCCTGAACAGGGAGCGTCCAGAAGAATCTTGTGGAAAAATTCCGGAAACTGCTCTGCAAGGCGGGCTGGCGTTTCATTTGTGACAAAGCTGTTGGAAATGCCGAAAAGCTCCAGATTGCGAAGCAGCGCCCGGGCTCTTGAAGTGCTGATATCATTGGCGATCAGAAGTCCCTGCCCCTTCAGCGCTGCGCCAAGAGCTGTGGCCTTGCCGCCGGGAGCAGCACAGAGATCAAGAACAGATTCTCCGGGATTTACTGGGAGACAGGCTGCCGGGGTCATGGCGCTGGGCTCCTGAAGGTAATAAAGCCCTGCCTGATACATAGGGCATCTGGAAGGGCGGACATCTTCAGAATAAAAATATCCGTTTTCTGTCCAGGGAATCCTTGTTACCGGAAACGGAACAAGCTTTTCAAATTCTTCGCAGGTGATTTTTGATGTATTGACACGAAGCCCGTAGGTACGGGGCTTTTGATAGCTTTCTAAAAATTCTTCATATTCGTCTCCAAGCATTTCCCTCATCCGGGAAAGAAATGCCTGGGGAAGAATTTCAATTCTGGATAAATCTCCCATAGAAACCTCCTGGTGTGGATTACGTCATTTTGTATGTGAATCATGCCACAGTTCATCAGGCTTACAGCAGTGGCCTGTGAACAGTTACTTAATCATATCATATATAGTGATTTTTGGCATCTGTATTCCTGATTATAATTTTTGATCTTTTAAAAATCAAGTACGGATCAGGGATATTATGGCAATACTCTGGAGTTCAGTTACTGTGTACTCTGTTTTCGGTAAGTTGGTCAAAATGCATTCCAAACTACTTTTGGTGATGATATTTGCCTGCCTGATTTTTGGCTTGCCAGTTGAATGGAAAAGATGTATACATGAGTGACTGGCAAAAGTACTAAATGTACATACAAATTTATGTGCAAAATATACATAAAATACAGATGTATATAAAAAATACTTGACAAATATGCGGGGGTGGGTATACAATGTGCTCACAGTTAAACGTAACAAGTGATACATAAATGTACAAAACACACAAAAGCAATGATGTGTTTGTACAGGATGTAACACAAAAACTGTACAAGTTACAGATAATTTGTACAAGTATGAACAGGGAGGAAACAAAATGAACAGAAAGTTAGTCAGTACAGCACTTGCAGCAGCAATGGTATGCTCTATGGGAGCAGCTTCTGCAACCACAGTGTCAGCAGAAGAGCAGAAGACAGTTGGTATTCTGATGCCAACCCAGTCATCAGAGAGATGGATCAACGATGGCGCAAACATGAAAAAACAGCTTGAAGAAAAAGGCTACAAAGTAGAGCTTCAGTATGCAGAAGATGACACTGCAATGCAGGTGTCCCAGCTTGAAAACTATGTGGGCAAGGGTGTTGACTGTCTTGTTATCGCAGCAATTGACTCCGGTGTGCTTGTAAATGCAGAGGCTCAGGCAAAAGAAGCAGGTATTCCTATTATTGCATATGACCGTCTCCTTATGGATACAGATGCTGTTTCTTATTATGCAACCTTTGACAACAAAGGCGTTGGTACTGTTATTGGTAATTATATTAAAGATACCAAGGATCTGGACGCAGCCCGCGAGGCAGGAGAGTCCTATACAATTGAATTCTTTATGGGATCACCGGATGACAACAATGCGCTGTTCCTGTACAACGGTATTATGGAAGTTCTCCAGGAGTATCTGGATGATGGAACACTTGTATGTAAATCAGGAAGAACATCTTTTGAAGATACATGTATCCTCAGATGGTCTCAGGAAACAGCTCAGGCAAACTGTGAAAACATTCTGACAGCAAACTATGCAGACGAAGATCTTGATATTGCATGCTCTGCATTTGACGGATTTGCATATGGAATCAAAGCAGCTCTTCTGGGTGCCGGATATACAGAAGAAAACTGGCCTCTGATCACAGGACAGGATGCAGAAGTCATGGCTACCAAGAATATTATCGACGGTACACAGACAATGTCTATTTACAAAGATACCCGTCTCCTTGCTGAAAAAGCAGTTACCATGGTAGACGCAGTTCTGAAAGGCGAAGAGCCGGAGATCAATGATACAGAGCAGTATGACAACGGAAAAATGGTAGTTCCGACCTACATGTGCACACCTGTTGCAGTAGATCAGTCCAACTATAAAGAAATCCTGATCGATGGCGGATACTACACAGAAGATCAGCTGAAATAATGGATCAGGCTGAATATGAAATTCAGAGAGGCGGCGGAAGAATCCGCTGCCTCTTTTCATAAAAAGTAAAGGAGAGAGGGAAAGACATGTCTGAAGTTATTTTGGAAATGAGGCACATAACAAAAGCATTTTCCGGTGTAAAGGCTCTGGACGATGTAAACCTTCAGGTTAAGAAGGGAGAAATTCATGCGTTATGTGGTGAGAACGGAGCCGGCAAATCGACCCTGATGAATGTTCTTTCCGGCGTATATCCTTATGGTTCATACGAGGGAGACATTATTTATAAAGGCGAGACATGTAAGTTCCATAAGATCAAGGACAGTGAGAATAAAGGAATTGTTATTATCCATCAGGAACTTGCGCTGAGTCCGTATTTGTCTATTGCGGAAAATGTTTTTATGGGAAATGAACGTGTTTCCATGAAAGGTGTGATTGACTGGACAAAGACCAGAGGAGAAGCAAAGGAGGCCCTGGCTCATGTGGGCCTTGAAAATGAAAATCTCAATGCCCCTGTGAATACACTGGGCGTTGGAAAACAGCAGCTGATCGAGATTGCCAAGGCAATGGCAAAAAATGTAGATCTTCTGATACTGGACGAGCCTACAGCGGCTCTCAATGATGAGGAATCCGCTCAGCTTCTGGAAATCATGCTGGAACTGAAGAAAAAAGGCGTTACCTGCATTATCATTTCCCACAAGCTTAATGAGATCAGCTATGTTGCAGATGCCATTACAATCATTCGAGACGGAAAAACTATTGAAACCCTGAAAAAGGGAGTGGATGAGTGGACAGAGGACAGAATCATTAAAGGAATGGTTGGTCGTGAAATGAATAACCGTTATCCGGTCCGCGATAATTGTCCTATCGGCGATGTGGTTCTGGAAGTGAAAAACTGGAATGCATATCATCCGGAAATTCCGGAGATGCAGATTCTCAAAAATATCAATATCAAAGTCCGGGCAGGTGAGGTAGTGGGACTTGCAGGACTGATGGGAGCAGGACGAACAGAATTTGCCATGAGCTTATTCGGTCATTCCTACGGTCAGAAAATTTCCGGAGAAGTTTATATGCACGGAAAAAAGGTCAGTACAAAAACAGTGAAAGACGCAATCAATAATAAGATCGCGTACACTTCAGAGGATCGAAAAACTTACGGACTGGTACTGATTGATGACATTAAAACAAATATGACAATGGCTGCATTACGCAATTACTATTCTAACGGAGCCATTGTTAATGAACGGAAAGAAAATCTGGAAGCGGAAGAATATAAGAAAAAAATTAATGTAAAAGCAACTTCTATTCATCAGACAGTGGGATCTCTGTCAGGAGGAAATCAGCAGAAAGTTGTTCTTGCAAAATGGATGATGACGCAGCCGGATGTTCTGATACTGGATGAGCCGACCCGAGGTATTGATGTAGGCGCAAAATATGAAATCTACTGCGCTATTAATGATATGGCCCGCGCCGGTAAGGCTGTGATCGTAATTTCCTCTGAGATGCAGGAGATTATCGGTACCTGTGACCGTGCTTACATTATCAATGAAGGCCGTATAGCAGGAGAGCTCAGTCACGCTGAACTCAGTCAGGAAAGCATTATGAAGTGCATTATGGACAGTAATGCGAAAGGAGAAGAGTAATGGGAACAGATACTAAGAAAAAATATGTAAATCTGGATTTGAAATCCCTTGGAATGATTGTAGCACTTGTTGTTATTTTTGCTATTTTTTATGTACTTACAGGCGGAGCAAATGCGACGCCCACCAATATTAACAACCTGATCATGCAGAATGGTTACATTATTATCCTTGCAACCGGTATGCTGCTGTGCGTACTGACCGGATATATCGATCTGGGCGTTGGTTCTGTAGTAGCTCTTGGCGCTGCCTGCGCTGCAAAGCTTGTTGTAGAGCAGCAGTGGCCGGTAGCTCTTGCATGGCTGGTAGCTATTGCCATCGGACTTGGAGTTGGTGTTTTTTCCGGATTCTTTATTGCATATCTGGATATCCCTCCGTTTGTAGTAACTCTGGCTACAATGCTTATGGGCCGTGGTCTTACATATACGCTTTTAAAATCTCTTACTGTAGGTCCTCTTCCGCAGGATTATGCATTTATCGGAACAGGATTTCTTCCAACCATCAAGATCGACTTTGCGGGAGGCACACTGGATCTTGTGTGCGTAGGTGTGGCTGCTGTTGTTACTGTGTGTCTCATTCTGACTGAGCTGAACACAATTAAAACAAATAACAAATATGGATTTGCAAATATTGTTCCATGGCAGATGGCAGTAAAAGATGTTGTGATCCTTCTGATCGTGTGGTTCTTCTTTATAAAACTGGGACAGTATAACGGTATTCCGATCCAGTTGATCGTTCTTGGTGTTGTAGTTGCAGTATATCATTTTATTACAAGCAGAACTGTTGCAGGCCGTCAGATTTATGCAATGGGAGGAAACGCAAAGGCGGCAAGACTTTCCGGTATCAACACAAGACATGTATTTTTCTGGGTATATGTAAATATGGGCGTTCTTGCAGCTCTTGCAGGTATCGTATTATCCGCACGTCAGGGCGGCGCAAACCCGAAAATGGGCGATGGTATTGAAATGGATGCGATTGCTTCCTGTTATATCGGCGGCGCTGCTGCATCCGGCGGAGTTGGTACGATCATCGGCGCTGTTGTCGGTGCTCTGGTAATGGGTGTTTTGAACAACGGTATGTCCATGTGCGGTATGTCAACAGACCTTCAGAAGGTTGTAAAAGGTGCGGTACTTCTGGGAGCAGTTGTACTTGACGTAACAACAAAGAAGAAAAAGAATTAATCTGGTATAAAATATGGGTATTGCTAAGTACCGTCAGGTGACGGAATGGATTCAAAACAGAATAGCAACCGGAGAGCTGAACCGGGGAGATCAGATCGAATCAGAAAATGATATCAGCCGTACGTTTGGTATTAGCCGTCAGACGGTACGCCATGCACTTGGCCTTCTGGAGCAGCAGGGGATACTGACACGTATTCAGGGAAGCGGAACCTTTGTGCGGGATGAACAGGCAGAGCAGGAAGAAAAGAAGATGCTGTCTCATACAGTGGATATTCTGACCACCTATGTGGATGGATATATTTTTCCCAGAATCCTGCAGGCGATGGTAGAACGACTGGAAAAGGAAGGCTACAGTGCGCGCATTATGTTTACGGGCAACCGTATTGAAACAGAGCGGAGACTTCTGGAACGAATGCTGGATGAGGGAAGCCGTGATCCGCTGATCGCAGAACCGGTTATGAGCGGTCTTCCCAATCCGAACCTGAAGTTTTATCGAAGACTTTTGGCAAGAGGAATTCCAATTCTGTTTTTCAACAGTTTCTATGAAAATCTGGATATTCCTCATATCAGTATGAATGATGTACAGACAGGCAGAGCTGCAACAGAGTATCTGATTGAAAAAGGTCACACCAGGATCGGAGGAATTTTTAAAACAGACGACGGTCAGGGAAGAAGACGTTATCTCGGCTATCTGAAAGCGCTGGGCCATGCAGGGATTGAAGTGGAGGAAAGCAGAGTGACGTGGATCGATACACTGGAAATGAAAGATTTTTCCAGGATCATGGAAAAACTGAAATACCGGCTTTCCGGATGTACGGCCTGCGTCTGCTACAATGATGAAGTAGCGCATGAACTGACAAGATGCCTTTTAAAAACAGGAAAAAAAATCCCGGAGGATATTTCCATAATCGGTATTGATAATTCCGAACTGGCAAAACTGAATCCGGTTCCCCTGACAAGTATAGGTCATCCCATGGAAGAACTGGGAAGCCGTGCGGCAGAGGCTATTCTTCGGCTGATAAAAGAGCCGGGATGTGATGTAACATATGAGTTTCCTGTTTCTCTGAAAGAGCGGCGGTCTGTTTGCCGGTGTGCGGAACAGTAATCAAATATAAGGAGAACATGACCATGAAAACACAAAAAAATTATAAATTCTGGTTTGCCACAGGCTCTCAGGATCTTTATGGGGATGAATGTCTGAAAAAGGTGGCAGAGCATTCCAGAATTATTGTAGAAAAATTAAATGAATCAGGCATTCTTCCCTATGAAGTAGTATGGAAACCTACCATGATCACAAACGAAGTGATCCGCTGTACTTTTAATGAGGCAAACGCAGATGAAGAGTGTGCGGGCGTGATCACCTGGATGCATACCTTTTCTCCGGCAAAGTCCTGGATATTGGGTCTTCAGGAATACAGAAAGCCTCTTCTTCATTTACATACACAGTTTAATGAAGAAATTCCGTATGATACCATTGACATGGACTTTATGAATGAAAATCAGTCCGCTCATGGCGACCGCGAGTTTGGTCATATTGTTACCAGAATGGGAATTGAGCGGAAAATTATAGTAGGACACTGGAATGACAGCAGAGTACAGGAACGCATTGCTTCATGGATGCGGACGGCAGTAGGCATTATGGAAAGCAGCCATATCCGTGTTATGAGAATCGCAGATAACATGAGAAATGTTGCGGTAACAGAAGGCGATAAGGTTGAAGCTCAGATTAAATTCGGATGGGAGATCGACGCCTATCCGGTTAATGAAATTGCCGAGGCGGTAAATGCTGTTTCCAGGGCAGATACGGATGTTCTGGTAGAAGAATACTATGATAAGTACCGTATCATCACAGAAGGAAGAGACGAAAAGGAATTCCGGAAACATGTGGCGGTACAGGCTCAGATCGAGCTTGGATTCGAGCGATTCCTGGAAGAAAAGAACTATCAGGCTATTGTTACTCATTTTGGAGATCTGGGATGTCTGCAGCAGCTTCCCGGCCTTGCAATCCAGCGTCTGATGGAAAAAGGCTATGGATTTGGCGCAGAGGGAGACTGGAAAACCGCTGCCATGGTCCGTCTGATGAAGATCATGACTCAGAACGTTCCTGGTGCGAAAGGAACCTCCTTTATGGAAGACTATACGTATAACCTTGTTCCGGGAAAAGAAGGAATTTTACAGTCACATATGCTGGAGGTGTGCCCTACCATTGCAGAGGGACCTGTCAGCATCCGCGTGAAACCTCTTTCCATGGGAGACCGTGAGGATCCGGCGCGGTTGGTATTTGAAGCAAAGGAAGGCCCGGCTATTGCAACCTCTCTTGTGGATCTGGGAAATCGCTTCCGACTTATTATTAATGAAGTGGATTGTAAGCGTACAGAAAAATCCATGCCTGAACTTCCGGTGGCATCTGCATTCTGGACTCCGAGACCGGATCTTACCACAGGCGCGGAAGCGTGGATTCTGGCAGGCGGCGCTCATCATACGGCATTTTCTTATGATCTTACTGCCGAACAGATGGGAGACTGGGCAAATGCAATGGGAATTGAAGCTGTATATATTGATAACGATACAACGATCCGCAGCTTTAAAAATGAACTGAAATGGAATTCTGTTTATTACAGATAAAAATCAATAATAAAAATCAGAGGAAAGCTCCTGGTGTGCAGATCACACAGGGAGCTTTTCTATATGTCGGAGTAACGGTCGTCAGCAAAGAGAATGTTTGGTTACAGGGCTGTTTCCGAAATATAGTTGAATGAAGTTTCAGATTATGATAATTGTTAGATGAGAAAAGCGGAATAAAAGTTCTGTGTTTTATCCGGAAATTTTTAGTAGATACTATTGACAAAACTATATTATATAATATATAGTATTATTAACAAAACAATATTGATGATTGATATAATATTATACAGAAATCAAAAAAGGAGTGAGCCCATGGTATTTAATACAGGCGCAGCCCTTCTGGATGCCATTGTTCTGGCTATTGTATCAAAGGAACAGGACGGAACCTATGGGTATAAGATTACTCAGGACGTACGCAGTGTTCTGGATGTTTCGGAATCCACACTTTATCCGGTGCTGAGACGGCTGCAAAAGGATGAATGTCTGGAAACCTATGATATGGCATATGAAGGAAGAAACCGCAGATACTATAAACTGACGGAAAAAGGATCTGCACAGCTGAATTTATATAAAGTGGAATGGAAAAACTATTCTTCAAAAATTTCCAGGCTGTTTGAGGGGGGAATTGATTTATGAACAGAAAAGAATTTATGGACCAGCTGGAAAAGCTCCTCTCTGATATCTCAGAGGATGAGAGAAGAGAGGCTCTTGACTATTATGAAAGTTATTTTGATGAGGCGGGAGAAGCAGAAGAGGCTTCTGTGATACAGAAGCTTGGAAGCCCAGGTAAGGTAGCAGCCATTATCAAGGCAGATCTGAGAGAAAACAGCGATTCTGCCGGAACATACACAGAAAAAGGATACTATGATGAAAGAACAGAAGAGCCGGGACAGGTTCCGGGAGAGCGGACAGCCGGCAGAAAAGACAGAGGTTACCGCCCCAGGGAGAAACGGGGCAGTGGGATGATGATTCTGGTACTGATTCTTCTGGTGTTCCTTTCACCGTTTCTGTCAGGAGCCATAGGAGGTGTGGTCGGATTTATTGTAACCATCATCCTTTTACCCTTTATCCTGGCATTTGGAATTGGTGCCGGAGTAATCGGACTGCTGGTTGGCGGAATCGTTACAGTGTTTGCCGGAATCGGACTTTGCTTCAGCGCAGCGCCGGTTGGAATTTTTGCTGTCGGACTCGGAAGCATTGTTACAGCCATAGGGCTTGTGGGACTGGTTTTTATTGTCTGGGTGCTCAGCAGACTTTTACCCAGACTGTTGAATAAGTTTACAGATTTTTGCAGCGGATTGATCCACAGAGAAAAAGGAGGTAATCAGGTATGAGAAAATTTTCAAAAATTGTTTTAGGCGCGGCAGCAGTTCTTGGAGTTGCAGGATTAGGACTTACCGCAGGCGGAGTTGCCATGGGAGCAACCATGGACGATATGAGATATGAGGGCAGTTCTGTTCAGAAGGTTGTGAATCGTATGGTAAGAGTTGCGGAAAGCCTGAATGACCATGACGACTGGGACGATGATGACTGGGACGACCATGATGATTGGGATGATGACGACTGGGAAATTGAAGATATAGCTCCGGCAGGTAAAGACGGAACATATGAGCTAGAAAATATTTCCTCCATGGACATTGAACTTAATTATGATGAACTGATCCTTCAGGAATATGACGGTAAAAATGTAAAAGTCAGTATTTCAGGAGACTATACAGATAAAGTAAGGGTCACTACAGAAGGTACAGAGCTGAAAATTGAAAGCAAAGGAAAAACAAAGCCTGAGGAAAGACAGGTGGTTGTTCGCTATCCTGCAGGAATGGAATTTACAGAGGTAAATATTGATGTGGAGGCGGGAACAGCAACTCTGGAGAATAATCTGAACACACGGGAATTCAGTGTATCGGTAGGTGCAGGAACCCTGGAAAACTATGGAGCGATTACAGCCAGAGAAGCAGATGTTGAGGTTGGAGTAGGAACATTGTCTCTTACAGACCTTGATGCGGAATACATTGAGGCAGAATGTGGAATCGGAACTATGGAGCTTGAAGCAGCAGGCAAAAAAACAGATTATAATTACCGCCTTTCCTGTGGCGCAGGAACACTCAGCCTGGAAGACGAGGAATTTGCCGGTCTGGGCGGAAGCAAAATAGTAGATAATGATGGCGCTGCCCGCAAAATGCAGCTGGAGTGCGGTATGGGAACCCTGGAAGTAAGCTTTACTGAATGATTTCCGGGACAGAGCCTGTAAAACGACAATCAGTTTTCAGTGGGTCCGGTATGCAGGAACCTACAGAAAGGAAGTAAAAATATGAGCAACAAACGTCTTTATAAATCTTCAGTAAACTGTATGCTCTGCGGAGTCTGCGGCGGCATTGCAGAATATTTTGACATTGATCCCACGCTGGTGCGTCTTGCATGGGTAATCCTTACCTGTTTCGGCGGCGCGGGAATCTGGGCATATATCATAGCTGCAATTATTATTCCGAGAGGATAAATAATAGAGAAAAATCCTGTCAGTCTGAACCAACCCTGTAAATCCAATTTGGGGAACGGAGCAGTCTGGCAGGATTTTTTATATGAAAGAACGTGTAATTGTTATTGTGAAGAATGTAAATCATAAGGAAATATTGCTTGTACGAAGAAAGATAAATTGATATGATAATAAAAAAGCTGATTAAGTGTGAAAGGGGAGAAAAATATGGCAGAATTAAAAGAAGACTACAGAAAAGAAGAAAGAATAAACGGGATAGTTTATGATATGTCTCCCTCTGCAGACTATCGCCATGGAATTGTAAACAGCAATATTCATGCAATACTGAAGCAGCATCTGAAAAACAGTTTATGTCTTTCTTTTATGGAAAATCTGGATTACAGATACCAGCCTGAAAAAAATAATGATTACGTAATCCCGGATGTTATGCTTATCTGTGACAGAAAACACCTGAAAGGAGGAGCCTACACAGGAGTACCCCGTTTTATTGCGGAAACCCTAAGTCCTGCTACAGCCCTGAAAGACAAAACAGTGAAAAAAGAAATTTATCAGGCAGCAGGAGTTTCGGAATACTGGATCGTATCCCCAAAAGAAAGGGCAGTAGAGATTTATTATCTGGAACAGGACAATTATATTCTGAAATACAGTTATATTTTGCAGGATGATCCAGAAGATATATATTATAATGCAGACACTGTGATCTATCTGAGAGAGTTTCCTAATATCACCATGAAACTGGAAGAGATATTTGAGAATATTGAAGTATAACCTTTCCTGAAAGTGTCAATACTCCTGATGAATACAGATAAGGAGTGTGAGAACATTGAATAAAGATAAGGAAGTGGAAAGCTATCTGAAGGGAGAACTTCCTGAAGAGGAAAAGCTGAAATATGAGATCGCCGGAGAACTGGGACTTCTGGACCAGGTGCTGGAAAATGGATGGAAAAGCCTTTCGGCAAAGGAAACCGGGCGGATTGGCGGACTGATGACCCGCAGAAAAAAACAAGAAAAATAAGAAAGCAGAAAGCAGCTGTTCACAGGTAATTACCGGAAACGTGGTGAACAGAAGCAGTAAAGAGGATTCCTGGGAAGAGGGAGTCCTTTTTTTCATTGTAAGTAAGTCTGTTCTGTGATATTCTGAAAACAGAAAAATGTAAAAATATAAGACGATAAACAGAAGAATTTTCGGACAGGAGAAGATAAAGAAAGCAGTATGGAAATCAAAGAAGTGAAGAGAAATAAAAAGCAGTATCTTTCTCTTTTGTTGCTGGCGGATGAGCAGGAAAATATGGTGGATCGTTATCTGGAACATGGAACGATGTATGTGCTGGATGATAAGGGGATAAAGGCGGAATGTGTGGTTACAGATGAGGGGAATGGAATTCTTGAGATCAAAAATATAGCCACTGATCCGGACAGTCAGAGAAGGGGATATGGCAAAGCTCTGATTGATTTTATTAGCAGCAAATATCAGGGGAAATATTCTGTTTTGCAGGCAGGAACAGGAGACAGTCCTTTAACGGTTCCGTTTTATGAAAAGTGCGGATTTTCACGTTCTCATGTGGTGGAAAATTTTTTTACTGATAATTATGACCATCCAATTTATGAAGCGGGTATTCAGTTAAAGGACATGGTATATTTGAGAAAGAAGCTGGTGTAACGAATATTAAGCTTCTGCCATATTGGCGTAGAACCATTGCTCCAAATGCAGGTTGATATAATGGTTATTGTTATTTAGTACTTGGTGTATCAGAATGATTTTTGCAGCAGAAAAGGGGAAAAAATGAACGAAATTATTGAAAGCTTGTACAAACGAAAATCCATGAGGGTTTATGAGGAAAGAACGATTCCTGAGGAAATGAAGAGAATAATTCTGGAGGCTGCTGCACAGGCTCCCAGTGCAGGATGTCAGCAGCTTTATACAATTCTGGATATTACGGATAAAGAGTTAAAGGTAGCATTATCAGAGACCTGTGATAATCAGCCGTTTATTGCAAAAGCGCCAATGGTTCTGGTATTTTGTGCGGACTGTAAAAAATGGTATGACACATATCTGGAAGCCGGGTGTACACCCCGAAAACCTGGAGCCGGGGATCTTATGCTGGCAGTAACAGATGCGGCGATTGCAGCGCAAAATGCAGTTGTGGCGGCGGAAAGCTTTGGTATTGGTTCCTGCTATATAGGTGATATTATGGAAAACTGTGAGGAACAGCGCAGACTTCTGAAGCTTCCGGAATATGTTTTTCCGGCTGTGATGCTGGTGTTTGGATGGCCAACAGAGCAGCAGAAACACAGACCAAAACCAGTACGGTTTGAACAGAAGCACATTGTACATGAAAATACATACCGCAGTATGGACGGAGAAGAACTTCGAAATATGTTTGAAGGCCGCTGCGGACAGAAAAGTTTTGAGGACTGGACTGCAGCTTTTTGCGGCCGTAAATATAATTCTGATTTTTCAAAAGAAATGACCCGGTCAGTGGAAGAATATCTGAAACAGTTTCTTAGGAAGGATTGTGATGTATAGAAAGGAAAAAATCAGATGGATGAACTGAAATTGAGAGAAATATGGAAAAAGGAAGAGGAAGCTGCCCATATTCATGGATGGGATTTTTCTCATATTAATGGGCGATATGAGGAAGAGAATGATCTGCCATGGGATTATGAAAAAATTATAAAATCATATCTGAAGGATTCTTTTAATCTTTTAGATTATGATACAGGGGGAGGCGAATTTTTACTGTCATTGGGACATCCCTGTAATAATACGTCAGCAACAGAGGGATATAAACCTAATGTACAGATATGTCAGGAAAGACTTCTTCCTTTGGGGATTCAGTTTAAGGAGTGCAGTGATCCTGCTAATATCCCTTTTGAGGATCAAAGCTTTGACATGATTATTAACCGACATGGGGATTTTAATGTACAGGAAACATATCGTCTTTTAAAGAACAAAGGAATGTTTATTACAGAACAGGTTGGAGGAGACAATGACAGAGATTTAGTAGAAATGGTTCTTCCTGGAACTCAGCCACCTTTTCCACATATGAATTTGAAAGAGCAGAAAAAAATATTTGAGGAGGCTGGGTTCCGTACTATATGTGCAAAAGAAGCGTATAGACCAATTTTATTTTATGATGTTGGTGCTTTTGTGTGGTTTGCGCGCATTATTCAGTGGGAATTTCCTGGTTTTTCAGTAGAATGCTGCTTTGAAAAATTAGTTGAAATGCAGAAAATATTGGAAAAGAATGGAGAAATTCAGGGAACAATCCACCGCTATCTGATTGTGGCAGAAAAACAGTTAAGTGACAGCAGAAGCCAACAGGAAAGAGAAAAATACTTTCCAAATAATATGAAATATTCAGATGGCACATATGCAGATGCGTACTGGATGATGAAGTGTTTATAAAATGTTATTTATCATCTAATAAAAAAGAAAAAGGTTTTGGAGATAATCAGATTATCGTACAGTATGATTTCAGAAAATCAATAAGAGACAAAACCTGACAGAAAGTGAGACTTTATCATGAAACAGAAAATAAATTATACGGAACTGCTGAAAGAAATTGTTATTCTTACAGGAGCTATGGCAGTAATCTCAGCAGCAGTTTACTTTTTTCTGGTGCCAAGCAAAACATCAGTAAGCAGCATCTCCGGACTGGGAATTATACTGTCTAATTTTGTACCGCTGCCTCTTTCCGCAATTACCATGATTATGAATGTGATGCTTCTGATTATTGGTTTTCTGACCTGTGGAAAAGAATTTGGAGTAAAAACTATATATACAAGCATTATGCTTCCTGTTTTTCTGGGAGTGTATGAAAAAGCTTTTCCGGCTTATCAGTCCATGACCGGAAGCCAGGAGCTGGATGTAGTCTGCTACATTCTGGCTGCGAGCGCAGGCTGCAGTATTCTTTTTAACCGGAATGCATCCTCCGGGGGACTGGATATTGTGGCAAAGATTATGAATAAATATCTGCATATGGAGCTTGGAAAGGCCATATCGCTTTCCGGGATGTGCATAGCTCTTTCTGCAGCGCTTGTGTATGATAAAAAGTCTGTTGTTCTCAGCGTTCTTGGTACCTATTTTAACGGACTTCTTCTGGATCACTTTATTTTTGGACAGAATATCAAGCGGAGAGTCTGTATTATTACAAAGCATGAAAAGGAACTCAGAGATTTTATTCTTCATAATCTGCACAGCGGGGCAACGATTTACGAGGCTGTGGGCGCTTATAATATGGAAAAACGAAATGAAATTATCACAATTGTGGATAAAGGTGAGTACCAGAAGCTTATGGATTACATGAACCATAAAGATCCGGAGGCGTTTATTACTGTGTATACGGTGTCGGATCTCAGATATCGACCGAAGGTGTAAAACAGATGTTGTGAGAATAGGAGGGAAAAATGTTGTTTTATATCATATTTGATTTAAGTATGGCATGTATTACATTTGGCTTTGGCTTATGGTTTTATAAATCCAATGGAAGAGCCGCAAAATATTTGTCTGGATACAGCGTCAAATCAGGAAAGTATGATGAAGAAAATATGTGTAAGTCATATGGAAAACATATGATGGGGATGGCTGTTCCTTTTCTGGTGGGAATCGCAATTGATCTGTGGAAAGCTGGCCTGGGATGTCTGATTGCTTGGGGAGCATGGTTTGTACTTTTTGTCCTGTTACTTATTAAGCGGGACAGAAGGGAGCGAGATCAATAAGATGAAGTATCAGGTTATATGTAAAAAGGAGGCATGAATATTTTATGAAGTTATTTAAAATTGCAGACCAATATTGTAAGGAAAGTACCTGGAAAACACTTGCTCTTGTTAAGTTCTGCCTTTTTTCTATGGGGCTGATGGCGGGAATGAAGATCCCAGAAGAGAAGAAAAAAATGTTTTATGCGCTTAGCGGCTCTGTTTTTATAATAACGTATATTCCTCTGATGGCAAAGTTTTTTAAGGTGTGTATTTCTGCGGAGGATACAGGAAACAACTGACAGAAATAAAAATCATCTGAACAAAGAAAGGAGAACCCCATGTGTCTGATTTGTGACAGAATAAAAATGATAAAAGAAGACAGGAACCCGTACTTTGTAAAAGAACTGAAAACAGGATATGTTGTAATCGGTGATCATCAACATTTTAAAGGGTATACGTTATTTTTATGCAAGAAGCATAAAACAGAGCTATTTCAACTGGAAGACAAAGTAAAGATTCAGTTTTTAGAAGAAATGTCTCTGGTTGCGGAGGCGGTTTCTAGTGCTTTTGGAGCGGAAAAAATGAATTATGAGCTGTTGGGAAATGGTGATACACACCTTCACTGGCATTTGTTTCCGCGAATAGCCGGAGATCTGGAGCAGTATGGAAGCAACGGAAAAGGATCGGTATGGTGGTATCCTATGGAAAAAATGTACAGTGAGGAAAATCGTCCTTCAGAGCAGGAATTAGAGGAAATGAAACAAAAACTGAGGGAAGAGCTGGATAAGAAACTGAGCTGAACTTACAATGGAGGTACGGTTTATGAACACAGACAGGTTATCACAGCAGCAGGCTGTCAAACTGATCGGAGAAGCATTTGCATCACAGAAACGGGCGTATGCTCCCTATTCGCATTTTCAGGTAGGGGCGGCGCTTTTGTGCAGAGACGGAAGTATTTACGGAGGCTGCAACATTGAAAATGCTTCCTATGGAGCCTGCAACTGCGCGGAGCGGACAGCTCTGTTCCGGGCAGTTTATGAAGAGAAAAAGGAGTTCTGCGCCATAGCCATTGTGGGAAAATCGCAGGAAAAAGAGGAATTTGATTACTGCGCGCCCTGCGGTATCTGCCGTCAGGTAATGGCTGAATTTTGTGATCCGGATACATTTCAGGTAATTGTAGCAAAAAGTACAGAGGATTATAAAATCTATCTTCTGAAGGAACTGCTTCCTCTGAGCTTTAACGGAAGCAGTCTGGGTAAATAATGCAGCTGTTACCGGAAGGCAAAGCACCTTTGGTGATGGCGTTTTGCCCTGTATATCTTGAGATTTTGGTAGATACATGCCCAAACACCCCGTGGGACAGTGCTGTGTGAACAACAGCAGTTTATACATTTTTTATATCTTTTTGGACCGCTGTTGATTGAAGAAATATTTTAAAACTGTTATACTAAATGCAAACAAAAAAGAAATCTCTCAGGCAGGGGTTTCTTTTTTATCATACAACAGAAGGCAGGCGATGAGAATGGAGCGTCAGGATCATGCATATGTAAAGCTTGAAAATGTGTCAAAGGTTTATGGCTCCGGGGAAGTAAAGATTGTTGCAGTGGATCACATCAGTTTTGAGATCAATAAGGGTGAGTTTGTGGTAGTCGTAGGTCCAAGCGGAGCAGGAAAGACTACTGTGCTGAACATTCTGGGCGGTATGGATAAGGCAACCTCCGGACATGTGCTGGTAGACGGTGTGGATATTGCCAAATATTCCAGCAGACAGCTTACCGGGTATCGGAGAGAGGATATTGGTTTTGTATTTCAGTTTTATAATCTGGTGCCCAATCTTACAGCTCTGGAAAATGTAGAACTGGCTCTTCAGATCTGTAAAGAACCGCTGGATGCGGCAACAGTTCTGGAAGATGTGGGGCTGAAGGACAGACTGGGGAATTTTCCTGCGCAGCTTTCAGGAGGCGAGCAGCAGAGAGTGTCGATAGCCAGGGCTCTTGCCAAGAATCCGAAGCTTCTTCTCTGTGACGAGCCTACAGGCGCGCTGGATTATCAGACCGGAAAAGCAATCCTGAAGCTTTTGCAGGATATGTGCCGGGAAAGAGGAATGACAGTAATTGTGATTACTCATAACTCTGCCCTTACTCCTATGGCGGACAGGGTGATCAAGATCAAAAACGGAAAAGTATCTTCTATGGTTCAGAATGATGCTCCTACTCCGGTAGAAGAAATCGAATGGTAGGTGAGCGCGATGAAGAAGGCACTGCATAAAGATTTCTGGGTGGAAATAAGAAAAACAAAGGCGCGTTTTATTTCTATTTTCTGTATTGTTGCCCTTGGAGTTGCGTTTTTTTCAGGAATCCAGGCAAGCTCCCCTGATATGAGACTTTCCGGGGATGCTTATTATACAGAAAGCAAAATGATGGATCTGAAGGTGATGGGCACTCTGGGACTGACGGAGGAGGATGTAGAGGCTGTCCGCAAAGTTGAAGGAGTAGAATGGGCTGAGGGAGCCTGGTCAACCGACGTGCTGTGCGGGGAGGCTGAGGCTCAGAAGGTTCTCCATGTGGAGGCTGTCAACGAGGATGTAAACACTCTTACAGTAGCAGAGGGACAGCTTCCGGAAAAAAGCGGAGAATGTTTTCTGGATGTGGAGTTTGCAGAAGCGCAGGGATATCAGATCGGAGATCAGATTGAATTAAGAGAGGATACAGAGGATCCTTTTCTGAAAAAGAAAACATATACCGTTACCGGACTTGGCAGATCCCCTCTTTACATATCCTTTAACAGAGGAAATACAACCCTGGGATCCGGCGAGGTAAACGGATTTGCCTATGTGCTGCCTGAGGATTTTGACCAGGAGGTTTTTACCCAGATCTATATCAGAGCTCATGGTGTGGATCAGGTGACCAGCTACACAGATGCCTATGACCGGCTTATTGAGAAGCTTCAGGACAAGGTGGAGGGAATTCAGGCGGAACGTTGTCAGATCAGATATGAGGATGTGATGACTGAGGCGGAAAAAGAGCTTGCAGATGCAGAGAAGGAGCTTTCAGACGGTAAAAAGGAAGCGGAGGAAGAACTTGCAGACGCCCGGAAAGAGCTTGAAGACGGTGAAAAAGAGTATTCAGACGGCAAAAAGGAATACGAGGACGGTAAAAAACAGCTTTCAGACGGGGAAAAGGAAATCTCCGACGGCAAAGAGCAGCTTGCCTCTGCAAAGGAGACTCTGGCAGAGGGAAGAGACCAGCTTGCAGCAGCCAAGCAGCAGGCCGCAGACGGCTGGAGCCAGCTAAATGAAGCTCAGGAAAAGCTGTCAGATGGCTGGAGTCAGTATAACAGCGGTAAAAAACAGCTTCAGGAGGGACGCAGCCAGTTAAATCAGGCAAAGAAGCAGCTTGCAGACGGACAACAGAAAATAGAGGAGAGCAAAGCTGCTCTGGATGAAAAGCAGGATCAGCTGGATACCGGTCTTGCTCAGGCCGAAAAGGGAATTCAGGCTGTTGAAGGTCAGATTGCGCAGCTTCAGGATCAGATTTCTCAGCTTGAAGAAGGAATCCGTCAGGCGGAAGAGGCAGAGGCGCAGATTCAGGCGCTGACACAGGCTCTGGAAGCAGCTCAGCGTACTGCGGCAGAAAAACAGGCCGCTTTTGATGCGGCTCAGTCAGCGGTCAGTGAAGCGCAGGCCGGTTTTGACACAGCCCAGGCGGCTCTGGAAGAGGCTGTCCGAAGATTTGAAGCCGGAGAGATTACAGAAGAAGAACTTGCTTCCTATCAGACAGCAGTGGAAACAGCAAGAGGAAATCTGGAAGCAGCTCAGGGAAATCTGGAAACAGCCCGCGGGGAACTGAATGCAGCCAATGGAGCTGTCTCTCAGGCACAGGTAGTGTTGGATACCTGTACAGCGGCAGCAGCAAAGAAGCCGGAGCTGGAAGCCGGTCTTGCGGCTGTCCGCAATGGACTTACTCAGGCAGAAACGAAAAAAGCAGAGCTGACACAGACCATTGAGTCTTTAAAAGAAGCCCAGAAGGCGATTGATGCCGGCAGGGAAACGCTGAAACAGGAAGAGGCGAAGCTGGAGCCTGCAAAAAAACAGATTGCCGCAAACGAAAAGAAGCTGACCGCAAATGAAAAGAAGCTTCAGGAAAGTCTGGCAGATTTAAACAGCGGTCAGGCGGAAATCGACGCAAACAGACAAAAGCTGAACTCTGCTCAGGGAGAAATCGAAGCAAACGAGCAGAAGCTGAATTCCGGTGAGCAGGAGATTGAGACCAGCCAGCAGAAAATAACAGATGGAGAGGCTGAACTCAGAGAGAACAGACAGAAGCTTGCAGATGCAGAAAAGGATTTAAAAGAAGCGGAGCAAAAGCTGAAAGATGGCTGGAAGGAATACGAGGACGGCAAAAAAGAGGCAGAGGATGAAATTGCGGAAGGCGGGCAGAAGATAGAAGACGCCAGAAAGGAAATTTCAGAGATCGAAGAACCTGAATGGATCGTCACAGACCGAAACGATCTTCCGGAATATTCTGATTACGGAGACAATGCAGACAGGATCAAAAGTATAGGAGAGGTTTTCCCTGTGATCTTTTTCCTTGTGGCAGCCCTGATCAGTCTTACTACCATGACACGAATGGTAGAGGAACAGAGGACTCAGATCGGAACGCTGAAGGCCCTGGGCTACGGGAAGTTTTCTATTGCGTCCAAATATCTGAACTATGCGTTTCTTGCCACAGTAGGAGGAAGCGCTGCAGGCGTTCTGATCGGTGAAAAAATTCTTCCATATATAATCATCAAAGCCTATGGAATTATGTACCACAATGTAGGAGACAGCCTTCAGATTCATTATGAGCTGAAATTTGCCCTGACGGCTTCAGTTGCTGCAATTGTCTGTACAGTTGGCGCTACTGTTATTTCCTGTTATCGGGTACTTTCTGAGACACCGGCTTCTCTTATGCGTCCGCCGGCGCCAAAAGAGGGCAAAAGAGTTCTGGTAGAAAAAATCACGATTTTGTGGAAACATCTGAATTTTACCTGGAAGTCAAGCCTCAGAAATCTTTTCCGCTACAAAAAGCGTCTGTTTATGACAATATTCGGTATTTCCGGAAGTATGGCGCTGATGCTGGTAGGCTTTGGCATCCGGGATTCTATTTCAGATATTGTGGTGAAACAGTATTCTGAGCTTCAGCACTATGACGGAACTATTATTACGGATGAGGACGCTTCTGATGAAGACAGAGAGAAGCTGATGGAATATCTGGACAAAAATGAAAAACTGGAACGGTTTACAAACATTCAGTTCAGTAAGATTACAGCTCCCAACGGGAAATCCAATATCAGTGTTTATCTCTATGTACCGGAAAATATGGAAAACTTCCGGGAGGATGTGACACTGAGAAACCGTCTTACAGGAGAGGTCTATGAGCTGACTGACGAGGGTGCGGTGATCAGTGAAAAGACAGCGAAGCTTCTGGATCTTCAGGTGGGAGATACCATTACCCTGGAGCGGGAAAACGAAGAGTTTCAGGCAAAGGTCGCTGTGATCACAGAAAACTACATGGGACACTACATCTATATGACTCCCAAGGTATATGAACAGACCTTTGGGGAAAAACCGGATTATCAGGATGTTGTATTTTCTGTAAAGGATGAATATCTGGAGCAGGCAGAGGAAATCGGAAAAGAGATCATTGAACAGCCGGGAGCCCTCAGTATCAGCTATACCTCCAGTCTGGCTGCCCAGGTGGAACGAATGCTCAGCACATTGGGGATTGTTATTGTAGTACTGATCGTTTCGGCAGGAATGCTTGCATTTGTAGTTTTGTATAATCTGAATAATATTAATATTACGGAGAGGCAGAGAGAGCTGGCAACTTTGAAGGTTCTGGGATTTTATGATAAGGAGGTTTCCCAGTACGTACTGAGAGAAAACATTTTTCTGACTATTGCGGGGATTATTTTTGGCTCGGGATTCGGAGTTCTGCTTCACAGATATATTATTGTAACGGTTGAGGTGGACGCAGTAATGTTCGGGCGGGATATCCGTCCTGTAAGCTTTTTGTACTGTGCTGTGATAACCTGCATTTTTTCCATGATCGTAAACTGGTTTATGCACAGGAAGCTGACAAAGATCGACATGGTAGAATCTCTGAAATCAGTAGAGTAAAAGGAGTTACAGATCAGGGATCACTGTCCTGTGAGGTGCTTTGGCATATATACGTCAAAATCCCGGGATATACAGGGCAGGATATTGTCCCTGGGGGTGATTTGGAATGTATTTTGACCAGTCGGCTGTGAAGGTGGGGAACAGTAACCAGTTGTTGAAATATCTGTGAAATTTCTGTATTCCGTCTTGACAACCGTAAAAAATGTAATTATAGTATGTACCATAACAAAGGCGAGGAAGAAGAGGAGTATGCTGAATACCCTGACAGAGAGGAATATCCGCTGGCTGGAAGATATTCTCAGAAGGACGCAGCAGAAGGTAGCTTTGGAGCCGGGAGGCTGATGGCCGGAAATGAAGTACAGAAACCGGCAGCAGGCTTTCACGTAAATCCTGCGTTAAAGGAAAATGAGATGTGCAGAGAAATAAGTGTGATAAACTGACTGTTTCCTGCATAATGAAGGTGGTACCGCGACAAGATTCGCCCTTCACACTTAGGTGTGAGGGGCTTCTTTATTTACCGGAAAGGCAGTATGTTCTGTACTGATCTTCCAGGTAAATGATAACGATTTTTCCCCTCACTATTTACAGAAAACACATACAGGAGGTTTATTATGAGCAAAGAACTTGCAAAGACGTACGATCCGAAAGGACTGGAAGAGCGTCTGTACAAAAAATGGATGGATAATGGTTATTTCCATGCAAAAGTAAATCCAGATAAAAAACCCTTTACCATTGTGATGCCGCCGCCCAATGTTACCGGACAGCTTCACATGGGACACGCTCTGGACGAGACCATGCAGGATATTCTGATTCGTTTTAAGAGAATGCAGGGCTATGAGGCGCTGTGGCAGCCTGGAACTGACCATGCGGCAATCGCCACAGAGGTCAAGGTTATTGACAAGCTGAAAAAAGAAGGAATTGACAAGCACGAGATCGGCCGCGAGGAATTTTTAAAACATGCCTGGGCATGGAAGGAAGAGTACGGCGGAAAGATCATCAACCAGCTGAAAAAGCTCGGCGCATCTGCAGACTGGGAAAGAGAACGCTTTACCATGGACGAGGGCTGCTCCAAGGCAGTTCAGGAAGTGTTTATCAAGCTTTATGAAAAAGGCTATATCTACAAAGGCTCCAGGATCATCAACTGGTGTCCGGTATGCCAGACTTCTATTTCCGATGCAGAGGTAGAGCATGAGGATCAGGACGGATTTTTCTGGCACATCAATTATCCTATCGTTGGAGAAGAGGGACGCTTTGTGGAGATTGCCACCACCCGTCCGGAAACACTTCTGGGAGATACTGCAGTAGCGGTAAATCCTGATGACGAGAGATATAAGGATCTGGTTGGAAAAATGCTGAAGCTGCCTCTCACAGACCGTGAAATTCCGGTTGTGGCAGACGAGTATGTGGATAAAGAATTTGGAACAGGCTGCGTGAAGATCACACCTGCCCATGACCCTAACGACTTTGAGGTTGGAAAACGTCACAACCTTCCTGAGATCAATATCATGAATGACGACGCTACCATCAATTCTCTTGGCGGCAAGTATGCGGGAATGGACCGTTATGAAGCGCGTAAGGCAATGGTGGCAGATCTTGAGGCACAGGGACTTCTGGTGAAGGTAGTTCCCCATTCCCACAGCGTTGGAACTCATGACCGCTGCGGCACTACGGTAGAGCCTATGATCAAGCCTCAGTGGTTCGTTCGTATGGACGAGATGGCAAAAGCTGCTATTGACGTTCTCAATAAGGGCGAGCTGGAATTTGTTCCTGCAAGCTTTGGCAAAACCTATCTTCACTGGCTGGAAAATATCCGTGACTGGTGTATTTCCCGTCAGCTTTGGTGGGGACACAGAATCCCGGCTTACTACTGTGATGAGTGCGGCGAGGTGGTTGTTGCCCGTGAGATGCCGGAAAAATGTCCGAAATGCGGATGCACTCATTTTCATCAGGATGAGGATACTCTGGATACCTGGTTCAGCTCCGCACTGTGGCCGTTCTCTACTTTGGGATGGCCGGACAAAACGGAGGAAATGGAATATTTCTATCCTACAGACGTGCTTGTGACAGGCTATGACATTATTTTCTTCTGGGTTATCCGTATGGTATTTTCTGCTATGGAGCAGACCGGAAAGGCGCCTTTCCACCACGTTCTGATCCACGGCCTTGTAAGGGATTCTCAGGGAAGAAAAATGAGCAAGTCTCTTGGAAACGGTATCGACCCTCTTGAAGTAATTGACAAATACGGAGCCGATGCTCTTCGTCTGACACTGATCACCGGAAATGCTCCGGGAAATGACATGCGTTTCTACTGGGAGAGAGTAGAATCCAGCCGTAACTTTGCAAATAAGATCTGGAATGCATCCAGATTTATCATGATGAATCTGGAAGGCAGAACAGTCTCTGCTCCTGAGAACCTGAAGGAGCTGTGCATGGAGGATCAGTGGATTCTTTCCAGACTGAATACAGTAGTCCGTGAAGTAACAGAAAACATGGAAAAATATGAGCTTGGTATTGCTGTTCAGAAGGTTTATGACTTCCTGTGGGATGAGCTCTGTGACTGGTACATTGAGATGGCAAAGGTTCGTCTGTGGAAGGCAGAGGAAGATCCAAAGGCAGCCGGAGAGGCTCTGTGGACACTTCGTACAGTTCTTACCGAAGGTCTGAAGCTGCTTCATCCGTTCATGCCGTTTATCACTGAGGAAATTTACTGTACTCTTCTGCCGGAAGAGGATTCTATTATGATCTCCCAGTGGCCGGTATACACAGAAGAGAGAAGCTTCCCGGAGGCAGAAAAGGCAGTTGAGGGCTTTAAGGAGGCGGTAAGAGGCATCCGTAATACCCGTACAGAAATGAATGTTCCGGTAAACCGCAAGACCAGCCTTTATATTGTGGGAAGAGATGCAGATACCTGCGCCCGTTATGAGGCCTGCAAAAGATCCTTTGTAAACCTTGCCTTCTCTAAAGAAATACAGGTTCAGGAAACAAAGGAGGGAATTGGCGAGGATGCAGTTTCCGTAGTGGTTTCTGACGCAGTTGTTTATCTGCCTCTGGAAGATCTGGTTGACAGAGAAAAGGAAATCGAGCGTCTTACAAAAGAGCAGGAGCGTCTCACAAAAGAGATCGCCCGCTGCCAGGGTATGCTGAATAACCCGAATTTTGTAAATAAAGCGCCTGCTGCAAAGGTAGACGCAGAAAAAGAAAAACTTCAGAAATACGAAGAAATGATGGAAAAGGTAAACGTACAGCTTTCACAGATGCAAAAGTGATAAAGGAGCGTTAAGATGAAATGGTATGATATATGTAACAGGATTTCTCTGCTGCTTCATGCACTGGTCAGTGCAGCAGGATATTTTCTGATTGAGGCAATCAGCAGACATTCCTTTACTGAGGCATGGGATTTTATGACAGGCAGGCCACTGGTGTTTGCCTACAATGCGGCTCTGATTTTCACATCTTCTCTGATTGTATACCTGTTCAGAAGAAGATGCTTTATCCGTGTGCTGCTGGTGATGTTCTGGCTTCTTCTTGGAATCATAAACGGTGTGATCCTGGCTACCCGTGTTACACCGTTTACCGGACCGGATCTTCATCTTCTGACAGATGGAATGGCTCTTCTGGAAAAATATCTTCCCAAATGGGGAGTGATTGTGGCACTGATCGTACTGGGGCTTTTTGCACTGACGCTTCTGGCGCTGATCGTCAAAGGACCGAAGTTTAAAGGAAAGCTGAAATACCGCTGGAATATTCCTCTGGTACTTGCCGGATTTGTGCTTTTTGCCGGAGTGACACAGCTTGCGCTGGAAAAAAGAGTGCTGTCCAATTATTTTGGAAACATAGCCTTTGCCTATGAGGATTACGGATATCCTTACTGTCTCGGGGTTACGATCTTTGATACCGGAATCAGCTGTCCGAGAGATTACTCGGAAAAAGAAATCAAAAGGATTGAAAAAACCGAGGAGAACCTGCCGGAAACCAGAGAGGGAGAATATCCCAACATTATTTTCCTGCAGCTGGAATCTTTCTTTGATCCGGAGCTTGTAAATTATCTGGAGATATCCGAAGATCCCATACCTAACTTCCGCAAGCTGATGAAGGAGTATACCTCCGGATATTATAAAGTGCCTTCTGTAGGCGCAGGTACGGCAAATACAGAGTTTGAGTCCATTACAGGCATGAGCCTTCGGTATTTCGGACCGGGAGAATATCCTTATAAGAGTATTCTGAAGGAGACAACCTGTGAAAGCGCTCCGTATGTTCTTGGAGAGCTGGGATATTCCAGTCATGCCATACATAACAATGAGGCGAATTTCTACGGAAGAAGAAGTATTTTCCCGAATCTGGGATTTGACACTTTTACCTCTGCAGAGTATATGCCTGAGGAGGATGATAAAAACCCGCTGGGCTGGACAAGAGACCGGGTTCTTACAGATGAGATCCTGAAATGCCTGGATTCCACAGAGGATCAGCCGGATTATGTTTATACCATCTCTGTGCAGGGACACGGAGCCTACCCGGAGGAACCGGAGCTTGAAGAGCATGAAATCACTGTGACCGGTTCTCCTACTGCTTCCAAGAATAACCAGTGGGAGTACTATGTGAACCAGATCCATGAGATGGATAATTTTGTCAAAGAGCTTACAGACAGGCTTGAAGATTATCCGGAGGATGTTGTTCTTGTTATGTATGGAGATCATCTTCCTACTATGGGTCTGACTGTGGAGGATGTGGACAATAAATATCTTTTCCAGACACAGTATGTTATGTGGGACAACTTCGGTCTTGAGAAAAAAGACGTGAACCTTGCGGCTTATCAGATGGCGGCAGAGGTTCTGGACCGTGTGGGAATCCATGAGGGAACTGTTTTCCGTTATCACCAGGCAAGAAGAAATACAAAGAATTATCAGGTAGATCTGGAAACTCTTCAGTATGACCTGCTTTATGGGGAGCAGCATTCCTATGAGGGAGAAAATCCGTTCAAAAGGACAAAGATGCGTCTCGGACTTTATGATGTGACGCTGGACGGAGTTTCCCTGGTATCAGCCTGGGATCATACCTACCGGATCACGGGAACCAATTTTACGCCGTCCAGTCAGGTAAAACTGAATGGAGAATGGTACGATACCATTTATGTGAATCCCACAACACTGATGATCTCCGGCACAGAGCTGGAAGATTTCGACAGGCTTTCTGTGGTGCAGCGAAGCAACAGCTCAACCCGAAAGGCGCTGAGCAAGAGCTATGACCGTTCCTGCTATATGCTGTTTGATGAAAATAAATGGAAACTGCCGACGGAAGATAACTGATCCTGCCGAATAAAAGATTACGATTGGTACTGGACATATTTCACCACTCATATATAATGATATCGTAGCGGTATATCAGAGACAGCCTCTGATGCCGCTGCGAAAACATTAGATGAAGTGGTGAATTTTTTTATGAATTACGAAGAAGCGGTTGCTTATATTGAAGAAACTCCAAAGTTTACAACAAAAAACAAACTCTCCCATACAAAAGAGTGTCTGGAGCGTCTGGGAAATCCGGAAAAAAAGTTTAAAGTCATTCATGTGGCAGGAACCAATGGAAAAGGCAGTACCTGTGCTTTTCTGACTTCCATTTTCAGAGAGGCGGGATATTCCTGTGGACTTTTTACCTCTCCACACCTGGTTGTGATCAATGAACGCTTTCAGATCAATGAGAAGAATATTGATAACCAGGCGTTTATGAGCGCATTTGAAAAGGTAAAGGCTCTTGCAGACGAGCTTGTGGCAGAGGGAAGTTACCATCCCACGTATTTTGAGATGCTGTTTCTTATGGGAATGGTGATCTTTGCCGAGGCAGGTGTGGATTATGTCATGCTGGAAACCGGACTGGGAGGACGTCTGGATGCCACAACAGCAGTGGAGGATCCCGTTGCCTGTGTGATCACATCCATCAGCTTTGACCATATGCAGTATCTGGGGAATACCATTGCAGAGATTGCAGGAGAAAAGGCAGGGATCATTGTTCCGGGAGTGCCTGTGATCTATGACGGAAATAATCCGGAGGCAGCCCAGGTGATCCGGAAGCAGGCTGAGGCTATGGGCAGTCCGTATTATGAAGTAAAAAAGGAAAATACGGAAATTCTGCGAAATACCAGTGCGGGCATTGATTTTTGTATGGAGAATGAGTATTATGGAAACACAGCATTTTCCATTCCGTTTATTGCAGGATATCAGGTGATGAATGCGGCGCTGGCGCTGAAAACCGCAGAGGTTCTCAAAGATATGGTAAACCTTCCGAAGGACTCTGTTCTTCGTGGCCTCAGGGAAACACGCTGGCAGGGACGTATGGAAACCGTTCTTCCGGGAGTGATCGTGGACGGCGCTCACAACGAAGACGGAGTAGAAAAGTTTGTGGAGACAGCAGAACATTTTCAGAAGGATTATCCTCTGACGCTGTTGTTTTCTGCTGTAGATGATAAGGATTATACAGACATGATCCGGACTGTTGCAGGACGGATTCGGTTTCAGCATGTGATCGTGACTCAGGTAGGAGGCTACAGAAAGGTTCCGGCGGAGCAGCTTGCGGATATTTTCCGGAAAGAGGGATGCCTTTGCGCAGAAAGCTGCGAGGATGTGGAGTCTTCATTCAGAAGAGCCCTTGAATACAGAGGGAAAGAGGGAATGCTTTTCTGCGTAGGATCTCTGTATCTGGTGGGAGAGATCAAAGCGATCATCCAGAAAATGACTGAGCACTAAGGAGGCGGAAACACCCAGGGGTGTACCTGTATGCTCGGAAAACATTGAGCAAGGAGGCGGAAACAAATGATAGATTATGAGGAAGAGCTGAAGAAGTTTGAGCCATGTCTTGACGTGCGGGAAGCAGAAGGTGCGATTTACGACAGAGAGCTCACTGATATTCTTGATGTGCTTCAGGAAGTATTAAGAGAGGCCAAGAGTAACAGGCGTGTAAAATAATAAGGAGAATTCTACAGATGAATTGTGTGAATTGCGGTGCATTTCTTACAGACATGGACCTGGATTATTGTCCAAGCTGCGGGTACAATGTACTGATTCAGAAAAAAGTGGATTATCTTTCCAAGAGCTTTTATAATCAGGGGCTGGAAAAGGCAAGCATCCGTGACCTGTCAGGGGCGATTGCCTGTCTGAAACAGAGCCTTATTTATGATAAAAGAAACATCAGGGCAAGAAATCTTCTGGGGCTTGTGTATTTTGAAACAGGCGAGGTGGTTGCCGCGCTCAGTGAATGGGTGATCAGCAAGAATCTTCAGCCCACAAGAAATCTTGCGTCTGAGTATATTGGCAGACTTCAGGCAAACGGAAATAAACTGAAGGCTATCAATGACACCATCCGGAAATATAACCACGCGCTTCTTCTGTGCAGAGAAGGTCATGAGGATATGGCCTCCATTCAGCTTCGCCGGATTCTTTCTCAGAATCCCAAGCTGATCAAGGGGTATCATCTTCTGGCTCTGATCCAGATAAAAAACGGAGAGTGGAGCCGGGCAAGGAGAACGCTCAGAAAAGCGGCAAAAATTGACAAGACAAATACCACAACTCTCAGATTTTTAAGGGAAGTAGATGAACAGACTGGCGTGACAACCAGACTGGAAAAGCAGAAAAAAGGCTTTTTCCGGGATAACAAAAATAAAAATATGGAATACGATCCGGCAGAAAGTGAGTATACAGTTCAGACGCCGGTTTATCATGAAAGATCCAGACTTCCGGTTTTCCTTCTGATCATGTCCGGAATGGCAGCAGGCGCGGCAGCCTTCTGGCTTCTTGCAGTTCCTGCCATAAAACAGGGCATTTATCAGGAAGCAAACCAGCAGATTGTTCAGTACAGTGAGTCTCTGGCAACTCAGGGGGCAGAGCTTACAAAGGTTCAGGGTGAAGCGGAGGAATCTGATAATACAGCAGAGACTGTATCGAAACAGCTGACAGAAGAACAGGCAAAGAGCAAAAGCTACGAGTCGCTTCTTACGGCGTACACCTTTTACCAGCAGCAGAATCTGGATGAGGCGGCAGTAGCAGTAAAGAATGTTCAGGTGGACGTTCTTCCGGAGTCCCTGAAGCCCATTTACATTACGATCCGGGACGCTACAGGGGTGGCAGGGATCGGAGATCCGGAGCAGCCGCAGACAGAGGAGTCATCCGGCGGGGAAAGCAGCGGAGATTCCGGCAGTACAGAAGGAAGTACGGACGATTCCGGCTATGACGACTCCGGATATTATGATGACGGAAGCTACGATGACGGAAGCTATGATGAATCCGGTTACTATGATGATGGAAGCTATGATGACGGCTCCTATTATGAATAATGCAGAAAACATGAGAAAAACCTCGAAGCAGGGGGATGTGCGCAGGCACATCCCTTTTTTTGACCGGGAAAACAGGACATTTTGTGTGAACCTTCCTGGAAAAACGCCTGAGTATCAGCCAGGATTCTGACAACAACAAATCAGCGGAGAAATAAATATATGTTTATCATCAGGCAAAAAAATGTGGAAAAATGGAATAAAATGCAGAATAAGGGGGAAAATAATCATGAATGAAATGTTTGAACTGGAGGGAGTAAGTCTGACTGTGCATCTTCCGGGAGATGTGGATCATCCGGTGTCAGATGAGATACGCAGAGAATCAGACCGGATCATGAGCCACGTATACATCAGGACCATGCTGTTTGATTTTCAGAATACAGGATTTATGGACAGCTCTGGCATCGGACTTCTGATGGGGCGTTACCGGGCTCTGGGAATGAGGCAGGGGTGCATCTGCGCAGTAAAGGTGAATCCTCATATTGACAAGCTTCTGCATCTGTCAGGGGTTCACAGATATATAGAAATTCAGAAAGCTGAGGGAGAGGAGAAGTGACCATGGAAAACACCAATGAAATGACAATTGTTTTTGACAGCCGTCCGGTAAACGAAGGGATGGCACGTATTGCGGCAGCTTCTTTCTGCACGCAGCTGAATCCCACTCTGGAGGAGGTTGCGGATCTGAAAACGGCAGTGTCTGAGGCTGTGACTAACTGTATTATTCATGGATATGAGGGCGAGATACATAAGATACGCATGGATCTGAAGCTGAAAGGAAGAGAGATCTTTGTGGACATTACAGATCAGGGAGTAGGCATTTCTGATGTCAAAAAAGCCATGGAGCCCCTGTATACAACAAAACCGGAAAAAGAGCGTTCGGGAATGGGATTTACATTTATGGAAGCTTTTATGGATGAGGTAACTGTTGATTCTGAAGTGGGAGTAGGAACTTCTGTCCACATGAAAAAGACGATCCGAAGATAAGGAGGGGGAATGGAGCATACTCTTGCCCTGATCGGGCTTGCGCACCAGGGGGATAAAGAGGCAAGAGATACAGTTTTTGAGGAGAATACAGGACTTATCTACAGTGTGGCAAAAAGATTTTTAGGCCGGGGCGTAGAAATGGAGGATCTTTTTCAGATCGGAAGCATCGGGCTTTTAAAGGCAGTGGATAAGTTTGACACAGAATTTGACGTAAAATTTTCCACGTATGCGGTGCCTATGATCGCAGGAGAAATACGGAGATTTCTCAGAGATGACGGGATGCTGAAGGTCAGCAGATCCATAAAGGAAAACTGCAGCAAAGTATTTCAGGCCAGGGCAGAGCTGGAGCGGAGTCTGGGAAGGGAGCCTGACATGGAGGAGCTTGCCCGCGCAGTCAGCATGGCTCCGGAAGAGCTTGCCATGACAATGGAGGCAGGAGCTCCGGTGGAATCCATTTATAAGACTGTGTACCAGGGAGAGGGAACGGAGATCACTCTGGCGGACAGACTTGAGGAAAAAGAAAACCGGCAGGAAAAGCTTTTGAACAGGATTCTGCTGGAAGAGGTTCTGGGAAAACTTGAAAAGGATGAAAGAAGGCTGATCTGCATGCGGTATTTTCAGGATATGACTCAGACAGAAATCGCAGGCAGACTGGGAATATCGCAGGTTCAGGTATCCAGAATGGAAAAACGCATCATAAAGCGGCTGAGAGAGTATTATGACGGTTCCTGATGCTCAGCCGCCTGTTTCCGGTTAATATCTTCGATGACAGTGGAGTTTACCTGGTCTTCGTAGATACGCATCTGCACCTGCATGGGGGAAGGATCGGAAGTGATCTTTACCCTGCTGAAATGATTAAAGAAAAACAGAACGCCCAGTCCAAGGCCTACAGAGTAGGTGAATTCAAGAATCGTAAAGCCATTGGAGACGCTGCCCGTTACCTGTTCATAAATCTGCCTGAAAAGCTTTCCTACGTCCGCATCTGTATTAAAGGTCATAATAGAGAAGGCTGCGCCAAAAAAGGAAATCAGACAGACGAAAGCAGTTTTGACAATATGAAAGAGCTGATGGGAAGCTCCTGTTTTTTTGTAGGTAAGAATAAAATCAGGTTCGCCTATATGGGTGATGGTAAGTTCCGGCTCTTTTTTCTGGATCAGATCTACCAGATCCATGGCAGTCATCACATACCGGCCGGGTTTTTCCGGGTCCAGGTTGGCAACCGGAAGAACCCGAAGGCGGTTGAGAAGCTTTGCGTTGGTACAGGACAGACGGGCAATATCCTGAAGGTATACATGAGGATGATGAACTTCGATATTCTGGTCAAGCTGAAGATATAAGGTGTCGTTCATAGCTGAGGTCCTTTCTGAAAGATCAGTCTTTCATTTTAGGGCGGAAAATAAGGCTTCCGATCCAAGAGAAGATCAGAGCAGCGGAAACTCCTGCAGAGCAGGCGGTAAATCCGCCGGTAAAAAGACCAAGAAGCCCATCCTGGTCAATGGCTTTTTTCATGCCCTTCCATAATATCTGGCCGAAACCGGTCAGAGGCACGGATGCGCCTGCCCCGGCATAGTCCGTAAGAGGCTGGTAAAGTCCGACGGCGCTGAGGATAACTCCGGAGCATACGAGAATGACCATGACTCTGCCGGGAAGAAGTTTGGTTTTGTCAAGAAGAATCTGGACAAGAGCGCAGATAAGGCCGCCTACCCAGAATGCATTAAAATAATCCATGAGATGTTCCTCCTGTTAAAAATCTCTGTGTTCAATGACTACTGCGTGAGCAATTCCCGGAACAGCCTCTCCTTCGTTGTAGCTGACCTTGGAGAGCATGGCTCCTGTTGGCACAAAGAGGATTCTTTTCCATGTGCCCCGGACAACCTCCGGAAGAATGTAGGCTGCAAGCACGGAAGCTGCACAGCCGCAGCCGCTTCCGCCGGAATGGGTGTCCTGAGAGGTGTTGTCATAGATCAGAAGTCCGCAGTCCTGATGGACTTTGCTGATATCAATATGCTTTTCAAAAAGAAGATCCTGAAGGATCCGCTGGCCTACCATCCCCAGATCTCCGGTAAAAACAGCGTCGTAATCCTGCGGGGTGCGGCCGAAATCATAAAGATTCTGCCATATGGTATCGCAGGCAGCCGGAGCCATGCAGCCGCCCATATTAAGAGAATCATGGAAACCATAGTCGATTACCTTTCCTGTGGTGATCCCTGTAATGACGGCGCAGCCGGAACTGCAGCAAAGCGGAGAGTGTTCTGAACGCTCCTGGGGAACCGGCGGTCTGGAGCCGATGACACAGGCACCGCTTCCGGTCACGGTCCAGGTAGCGGACAGAGGACGCTGGCTGCCATAGCCTAAAGGAAAACGGAACTCCTTTTCTGCTGTGGCAAAATGGCTGGAAGCAGCGCAGAGAATATGTTCTCCGTAACCGGCTGAGACCGCCATTGCTCCCAGAGACAGTGCTTCCCCCATAGTGGAGCAGGCGCCGTACAGTCCATAAAACGGAATGTCCATTTCTGCAATCCCGAAAGAGGAGGCAATGGTCTGGGCAAGCAGATCGCCGGCAAAGGCCATTCGGATATCACGGGGAGTCAGTCCGGCTTTTCCGATTGCAAGCCCTGCGGTTTCTTTTTGAAGAGTGCTTTCTGCTGCCTCCCAGGTCTGGGTTCCGAAGAGAGGGTCCTTGGAAACCATGTCAAAAAGGTTTCCAAGAGGGCCGTCTCCTTCTTTTTTTCCGGCAATAGCAGCTGCGCTTTCAATGTATACAGGCTGTTCAAAGGAAATGCTGGCGCTTCCTGTCTGTTTTCCGGCAGTCATACGATCACCTCCATAAGTTTAAGAATATAATAGACACATCCAACCAGCCAGGAACTGAGGATTCCGTAAAGGATCACAGGTCCTGCAATGGTAAAGATCTTGCAGCCGATACCAAAGATCTGCCCTTCTGCCTGAAATTCAATGGCAGAGGCTGCCACAGAATTAGCGAAGCCTGTAATGGGCACAAGACCACCGGCTCCGCCGAATTTTCCGATTTTGGAATACAGGTTCAGACCGGTGAGGATTACACTGATCAGAATAAGAATCAGAGAGCACCAGCTTCCGGCTTCTTCCTTGTCTGCGCCAAGGCTCTGGGCCGTATTCAGAAGAAATTGTCCAGACATACAGATCAGTCCGCCTGTAAAAAATGCTTTTATCATATTCAGGGGAAGGCTGTGGACAGGGGTTACCCGCTTTACATATTTCTCATATTCTTTTTGTTTTTTTAGCTGTTCAGAATTTGCCATAAATTTTTCCTTTCAATTTATTTTGACTTTTCAGATATTTATGAATATAATGGGTCTTACTGCCACCCGAAATAATAGAAGAAAAGTGTACCGGTCAGTTTTCCCAGGGCAATAAACAGGATGATAAGAGGAAGTCCCTGTGTCAGACGGATTCTTCTTGTAAAAACAGGAAACATGTCGGCTACTTCAGCAAGAGCCAGGATCCATCCTCCAAGGAAAATACCGGAGAACACACCGAATAAAAGTAAAAAAGGAGTTCCCAGAGGCAGGGGGAACCGGAAAAGACAAAAAAGATTTCCAAGAAAGATTCCCAGAAAACACATATCTTCATAAAGAAGGATATGATCAGCGGTATGGGTAATGCCTGCATATCGGGGGATAATGGAAAGACCGATCAGAAGTCCTGCCACACCGCTGGCAATAATGGTTCCGGAGCAAAGTCCGAGAAGACCCAGAAATATCTGCTGCCACATGAGAAATTCTCCTTTCGCGGAATTTAGTGTGTATTATGTAAAAAAACATGAAAATTATACACTAATTCTTAAAAAACTATGAAAACCTGTACTTTTTCTACAGCGGATAGTATAATTAAAAAGATAAACAATGACGCAGGAGGTTTGCGTATGTACGACGTATATTCCCGAATGGAATTATTACTGGGACAGACAGGAGTGGATCGTCTGGGAAGAGCGCAGATTGCCGTGTTTGGTCTGGGCGGTGTGGGTTCCTATGCAGTGGAGGCTCTTGCCCGCTGCGGCGTGGGAAGCCTTACGCTGGTGGATCACGATGTAGTATCTGCAACAAATATTAACCGGCAGCTTTTTGCCCTGCATTCTACCATTGGCAGGAAAAAGGTACAGGTTGCCAAGGAACGGATCCGGGATATTGATGAGAATATTCTGGTCCATACGTACGAAACCTTTTACAATAAGGATACGTCGGGGATGTTTGACCTGAGAGGCTATGATTATATTGTGGACGCCATTGACTCGATGGAATCCAAGCTTCTTCTGATCGAACAGGCAAAACTATGCCATACGCCGGTAATCTCCTGTCTGGCAACAGAGGGAAAACTGAATCCTTCCAGATTTGAGATTACGGATATTTCCAGAACAGGCAATATATGTCCGGCTGCGAAGAAAATGCGTACAGAGCTTCGCAAAAAAGGAATCCGCAAAGTAAAGGTTCTGTATTCCCGGGAACGGTGTCCGAAGAAGATGACCGAGGCCAGAAACGGAGAGATAGTCGACGGAAGTATTTCTTTTGTGCCCAGTGTGGCAGGAATGCTGATCGCCGGGGAGGTTGTCAGAGATATCCTGACAGAAAATGGAAAAGGGTTAAATAAAAAATAGAAAGATAGAGGAAAGAACCTGTGAAAGAAGAAATGAGACAGAAATTTATCGAAATTCTCGGAAACAACAGAGTGCTTTTTGATGAGCCGATGAGCCAGCATACCACATTCCGGATCGGCGGACCGGCAGACGTATTTGTTATGCCGGAAAATTATGAGCAGATCAGGGAAGTGCTGAGACTTTGCAAAGAAGAAAAGCTCCCGTTTTTTGTTCTGGGAAATGGCAGCAATCTTCTGGTCAGTGACAGTGGATACAGAGGTGTGATCATTCAGATGGACCGCAATATGGAAGAAATCCGTCTGGACGGTGAAGAAATTCATGCCTGCGCAGGCGCACTGCTTTCGTCTGTTGCAGTAGCGGCAAGAAATGCTTCTCTCACAGGATTTGAGTTTGCCGGAGGAATTCCGGGAACCATCGGCGGAGCTGCCGTGATGAACGCAGGCGCCTATGGCGGAGAACTGAAAGACGTTCTGAAAGAGGTTACGGTAATGACCAGGGAGGGGGAGATCCTTACAATCCCTGCAGAAAAAATGGAAATGGGATACCGGACCAGCATTATCAAGACTGCCGGATATCTTGTGCTTGAGGCAGTGATCTCGCTGAAAAAGGGAGATGAGGAAGCGATCCGCGCCACAATGAAAGATCTGTCGGAACGGCGTACAGAAAAACAGCCTCTGGATTACCCCAGCGCAGGCAGTACCTTTAAACGGCCCGAAGGATATTTTGCGGGAAAGCTGATTATGGACAGCGGCCTTCGGGGATACCGTGTAGGCGGGGCGCAGGTTTCAGAAAAACACTGCGGTTTCGTGATAAATGCAGGCGGAGCCACTGCTGAAGATGTGAGAAGTCTGATGGATCATGTGATCCGGGTGGTAAGAGAAAAATACGGAGTTACCCTGGAACCTGAGGTGAAGTTCCTGGGAGACTTTAACGGGAGATAAGGAATGCGTCTTGTAATAGTAACCGGATTATCAGGAGCAGGTAAAAGTACTGCTCTGAAAATGCTGGAGGATGCCCGCTATTTTTGTGTGGATAATCTTCCGATTCCTCTTATGAGTAAATTTGTGTCCCTGATGGCGGGAATGCAGGGAGAGGACGTACAGAATGCGGCGATTGGAATTGATGCCAGAAGCGGCCGGGATCTTAGAGAACTGGAAAAGGTGCTGGAACAGCTTGGCGAGGCCGGGTATGAATTTGAAATTCTTTTTCTGGATGCGGATGACCGTGTGCTGGTAAAGCGTTATAAAGAATCCCGCAGAAGTCATCCACTGGCAATGTATGGAAGAGTGGATGAAGGAATCCACAGAGAACGGGAAAAGATGAAATTCCTGAAAGAAAGAGCCGACTATATTATAGATACCTCTCATCTTCTTACCAGAGAGCTGAAAAAAGAGATCAACAGGATTTTTGTTGATAACGGAAAATTCAGCAATATGGTGATCTCAGTTCTTTCTTTTGGTTTCAAATATGGAATACCGGATGATGCAGATCTTGTTTTTGACGTGAGGTTTCTTCCGAATCCTTATTATATTGATGAACTGCGGCCACATACAGGCATGGATGAAGATGTTTTTCAGTATGTAATGGACTGTCAGGCAGCGGCTGATTTTGCAGACAAACTGGAAGATATGATGAAATTTCTGATTCCAAACTATGCGAAAGAAGGAAAAACCAGTCTGGTGATCGGCATTGGCTGTACCGGGGGAAAGCACAGGTCTGTAACTCTGGCAAGAGTTCTTTATGACAGGCTGCAGGAAACAAGAGAGTATGGCATCCGTCTGGAGCATCGGGATATTGGGAAAGATGCTCTTCTGAAGAAACAGTAAGAGGCGGAAAAATAAGCAGACAGGAGAACGAGGAATTGTCTTTTTCGGGGAAGGTGAAAGAAGAACTTTCCAGACAGATCAGTTCTGCCAGACACTGCAGAATTGCAGAGACAGCAGCTCTTTTAAGCGCCTGCGGCAGAATCACATCTGATGGAAGTCTGAGACTGCAGACGGAAAATGCAGCAGTCGTAAGAAAAGGCTTTACATTATTGCAAAAAACATTTAATATAGATACTGAAATAATTGTCCGCGAAAGTCGTCAGATGAAGAAGGGAAATATCTATTTTGTGGAGATAAAGGACACGGAGAAGATACAGAACATTCTTCAGGGAACGAAACTTTCTGTAAGCAGGGAAGACGGAGAGGCGCTCTGTTCAGATAATACCCTGGTCACACAGCAAAGCTGCTGTAAGCGGGCGTTTATTCGCGGGGCTTTTCTGGCGTCCGGTTCAATCAGTGATCCTGAAAAGGGATATCATTTTGAGATTGTATGTTCGGATCAGCAAAAGGCAGAACAGCTGCAGGAGCTCATTCGCAGCTTTCAGATTGATGCCAAGATTGTACTGCGTAAAAAATCATATGTGGTCTATGTGAAAGAAGGCGCACAGATTGTAGATATTCTGGCAGTGATGGAAGCAAATGTTGCTCTGATGAATCTGGAGAACATCCGGATACTGAAAGAAATGCGGAATTCTGTTAATCGAAAAGTAAATTGTGAAACAGCAAATATTAATAAAACGGTCAGTGCAGCAGTGAAGCAGATCGAGGACATCCGGCTTATTGAGCGCAGGGTTGGCTTTTACAGCCTCAATGAAGGTCTCGCAGAAATCGCTGAGCTGAGGCTGCAGTATCCGGAGGCCACGTTAAAGGAACTGGGAATGATGCTGAATCCCCAGGTTGGCAAGTCCGGTGTGAACCACCGTCTCAGAAAATTAAGCGAGATAGCGGATGAGCTGCGAAATGACAAGGAGGAGTTATTATGATTAAAAAACCTGTTACTATTCAACTGTCTACTGGTCTTGAAGCACGCCCGGTGGCGCAGCTGGTACAGGTAGCCAGCCAGTTTAACAGTGAAATATATGTTGAAATCGGAAAGAAAAAGGTCAATGCAAAGAGCATTATGGGTATGATGACTCTGGGGCTGGATTCAGGTGAAGAAATCATGCTTTCCGCTAATGGAGAAGATGAAGAAGCTGCTATGAGCAGTATAGAACGGTATTTAAGTAATCAAAATTAAATAAAAATGAAAAGTAAAACACCGCCCGGAAGGAAGACCAATTCAGGGAGGTGTTTTTGTCTGTCAGGAAACTCTTTAAAATAATTTCTAAATAACAAAAATCTTATTTTTTTCTGGAAAAGAGAAACGGATAAACCGTTACGATCCATATAACAACTATAAAATACCGCAGAAAAGAAGCTGGAAGAGATTCTCCTATCAAAGGCTTCAGTCCGGTCTGGATAAGCAGCGTCACTGCTATTCCCACAACAAAACGAATGATACGTTTCCGGGTGGAATCCGG
Organism: Blautia caecimuris; assembly: GCF_024622975.1. Classification (GTDB taxonomy): domain Bacteria; phylum Bacillota; class Clostridia; order Lachnospirales; family Lachnospiraceae; genus Blautia_A; species Blautia_A caecimuris. The sequence goes on from NZ_JANJZT010000020.1 coordinate 46,785, forward strand.
AGGAGTAAAAGAAATATGAGTTTCTGTAATATAATAACCGACAGCAAAGGCAAAGCCGGCGCCGCAGGCTTTGATACAGTCCTGCGCATAGTGAAATTCAATTGTTTCGTTTTTATAAAGAACAGCTGTATAGATCAGAAGAGCCGCGCATACGGCTGCCATGCACAGAGAAATCAAAAGTTCTTTTCCGGCCGAGAAATCTTTTTTATACAGAAAAGAATAGCAGAGCGCCACGCACAGGAAAGTTACCAGGAAAGATACAATTACATCCTGAGGAGTATGACAGCCCAGATACATACGGGAAAAGCCTACAAGCAGAATAAAAAGCGCGCACAGAAACCGGGCGGGCTTTTTTCTTGTATACAGTCCCAGTGTTCCCAGAAGAGCCGTGATGCTCTGTGTGTGACCGCTTGGAAAAGAATATCCGGTTGCGCCGGGCACTGCGGAGGCAACCGGTTCAAAGGCCGGATCCAGAAGCCAGGGACGGGGAACGCGAAAAGTTATTTTTAATCCCTGGACAAGAAGCCCGGAAGTGAAATATGTAAATCCGAGACAGTAGGCAAGCTTTTTATTGGAACACCAGAAAAGCCAGCAGATCACAACAACTACAAATGTTTCCTGAGCAAGAAGAGTAATGCCCTGAAAAAAGACATCGCCTGCAGGTGTCCGATATTGTGAGAGCAAATTCAGAAAATCCATAAAGGTCCTCCTTCTGATTATTATTTGATATGTGCCATTATAAGTTGAGCGCAGTAAAAAAACAAGTTTTTATCCTGAAGTAAGTACATATAAACTAGATTTTTTACACTGTTATTTTAATAGGGTTCTGGTTATAGTATAGATAAATTTTCATGAAAAGAGAGGAATGTTTATGAAAAAGAGACAATTTCTTACCAGAACAGCGGCTGTAGGAATGGCAGTTACTATGTCTGCAAGTCTTTGTGCCTGTGGCGGACAAACTTATTCAGGTGGCAGAAACCTACGGCTTTGACGGATGGTTTATCAATCAGGAAACAGAGGGCGCTGAGGAAAGAACGCTGACCAGAGATGACGCGGTTAAAATGCAGGAATTTATTAAATATTTCAAAAAACAGGCTCCTGAAATGAGACTGGTATATTATGATTCCATGACCTCTGAAGGAAAAATGGACTGGCAGAATGCTCTGACAGATAAGAATACAATGTTTATGACAGATGAAGAGGGAAATGCTGTTGCTGATGAAATGTTTCTGAATTTCTGGTGGACAGAGGATGAGCTGGCGGATAAAGATCTTCTGAAGGCATCCGGAGAAAAAGCAGAGGAGCTGGGAATCAGTCCGTATGACCTGTACGCAGGCGTTGACGTGCAGGCAGAGGGATATCTGACACCTGTACGCTGGGATCTGTTCGAGTCAGGCGAAAATACCACAAATACCTCCCTGGGACTGTATTGCCCCAGCTGGGCTTATTACTCGGCGGCGACACCGGATGAATTCCGGCAGAAAGAGGATGCTCTGTGGGTAAACAGCGAAGGAGATCCTTCTGAGGAGATTCAGTACAGCTCCGAAGAGCAGTGGAGAGGAATATCCACCTATGCAGTGGAAAAATCAGCCCTGACAACACTTCCCTTTGTGACGAATTTTTCCACAGGAAACGGATACAGCTTTTTCCGGGAGGGAGAGCAGGTTTCCAAAATGGACTGGAATAACAGAAGCGTGGGAGATATTCTGCCTACCTATCGGTGGATGATCGAGAATGAAGGAGAAAATTCTCTGAAAGCAGACTTTGATGTAGCTGATGCCTGGTATGGGGGAAATTCTGTCAAGCTTTACGGAAATATGGAAAAAGGCAAAGCTTCCCGGATTCAGATGTACAGCGCAGATCTTCCGGTGGAAGAAAAAACAGTATTTACAACTGTTACGAAATCCAATACAAAGTGTTTTTATATTAATACGCTGACACGGACGGATGATACAAAGCAGTCTGAATTTAAGGTGGTTCCGGTAAATGAGCAGGCAGAGCAGGGAAAGGGAGCTTCTGTAAAAACAGAGTGGCCGGACAACAGCGCTCCAAAAGCAGGTCTTACAGCATCTCAGACTCTGGTAGGAGCAGGAAGTACGGTGACCTTTGCCAGTGCGTGCTCGGAAAATACAGAGGAAATAAGCTGGTCTGTTCCGGGAAGCAGCAAAGAAACTGCAGAGGGCGAATCTGTAGAAGCGGTGTTTGAAAAAGAAGGTATTTACGAAGTATCGGTAACTGCAAAGAACGAATCAGGTGAAGATACAAAAAGTATTTCGGTGGTTGTTACTTCCGGGCTGGGAAAAGATGAAGAACTGACTCTTCTGTCTCAGGGAAAGGAAACGCAGGCAACTTCCTTTACAAACGAAAATGAGGCACCTCAATTTGCGGTAGACGGGGATATTGCGAAAAAAAGGTGCGCAACGGGAACTGCGCCTCATGAAATTGTTATTGATCTCGGCAGGGAGATGGCTGTAAGCCAGGTGGCGATCAGTCATGCGGAGGCCGGCGGAGAAGGCGCTGATATGAATACAAAGAGCTATGAAATCTCTGTCAGTACAGACAATACAGAATTTACTCCAGTGACAAAGGTTACTAAAAATACAGCCGGAAATACCACAGACACATTTACTCCGGTAAATGCCCGCTATGTAAAAGTATCTGTGGTGAAACCTACACAGGGCTCTGACTCCGCAGCGAGAATATATGAGATTCAGGTCTATGGAACAGAAGACGAATTAAAATAAACCGAAAAAGCGGATGCTTTTTCGGCGGGAAAAAGAAACGGATACGCTGCATATCAGAAATAAAAACCAGAAAACGAAATTTCAGGTTCGGACATATTATAAGTTGACCGTAGCAGAAAAAAAAGGTATAATAACTAAAGTATTCAAAACACTACTACCACAAAAACAGAAGTGAGGGATATACAAATGTCTAAATTTTTGAAATTTATCGTACATTTTGTAATAATATGTACGATTGCTATAGTGCTGGGTCTGGCACTGCCGCCGTTTTTTGGGGTAAAAACGGTGATCGTTGATAATAAAAATAAGGAAACAAACCTGGCGATGGGTTCCGTTACTTATGCGATTCCTGTAAAGACTGAGACAGTAAATGCCGGCGCTCCGATCCTTGTACAGGACGGAGAAGGTACTTATCGTTATAACCTTGTAAGTGTTGACAGACAGACAAATACAGGGGTTGCCATTGATCCCGAGGCAGCCGCATCTGAAAATATCAATGTGTCTGTAAAAAACTGGGTTCCCAAGGTTGTGGTCACAGTTCCTCTGATCGGATATCTTATGGCGGCAACAGAGAGCACAGAGGGAATTATCGTTCTTGCTCTTGCAGTTCTTTTCCTGATCATTCTCTATGTGATCGCAGAGCTGTGGAAAAAGCCTGAAACACTTGATGAGTATGAAGATCTCCAGGGAGACCGCAGGTATCTTAAAACTCAGAAAGAACTGAAGATGGAAGAAAAAGCCCGCGAAAAACGTATGCAGGAAGAGGACAGAGAGCTTCTTTACGGAGAAAAAGACCGCAGAAAAAGGGCGAAGAAAGAAGAAAAAGAGAGAAGAAAGAAGATCCGTACCGGCGGATTTGTAGATGAGATCTACGAGGACGATCTGGAAGAGGAACGCCCGGTAAGACGCCAGGAAAGATCAGGGGTTCGTCCGGAGAATATGCAGGCGGCTACAAGCGAAGCGCATGAACTGCTGAAAAAAGAGATTGCGGCAGCTACAGCAGAAGAAGCGGCAGCTATGGAGATTCCGGCTGATCACACAGAAGAGCTTCCCAGCTTCCGTGAGCTTCAGGAAGAAAGAGTCCGTATGAAGAGAGAAGAAGAGGAATGGGAGGAAGAGGAAGCTCCTGTTGAGATCAAAAAGATGGCGATGCCGGTATGGACGGCTTCCCAGCTTGCAGATAAGGCAAAAAGAGAAGGAGACGCTCCTGATATTGTGAGAGACTCCATTACAAAAGTAACATTCTTTGATTATTCTGATATCCTTGGAGGAGACACAGAAGAAAGCGAAGAAGAATAAAAAGAAATATCAGCAAAGCGCAGACAGGTATGAACGATCCGGTCTGCGCTTTGTTTTTTGTGTGAAAATAATTAAAACAGGGAAATCTTTCCTATTATATATGGTTATACAAAAGAAAAAGGACGGCTGTTTTATATAGGATTTATAAGAGAATAAAAACTGTTCCTATTATATAGGTACTGTTTTTTGCGTATATGCCATGGGATTTCTGCATATGCAAAAAAAATAAAAAAAATTAAAAAAAGTACTTGCATTATTGGAAATCATTGTGTATACTGATAACTGCTGTGACATGATAGCAATGAAGCGCGAGGTTGCTGCTTTGATTAGCAGGTTTTCCGTGGAGCGAATGTCAAGTTAGGAAACTGACGACAAGTCACTGTACAGAGTTCAATAACCATCTTGGGATGGGCGTGTGAAGAGATGTCTTAGGACACACACGGAGATGTGTACAGTCGCCGCTTGTCGTACTGCATAATTGAGTACGAATAGGAGGAGACTTTTTTTATGGCAAATCAGGTAATGAGAATCACATTAAAAGCTTATGATCATCAGTTAGTAGATGCATCTGCAGCAAAAATCATCGACACTGTTAAGAAGAACGGTGCAAAGGTAAGCGGACCGGTTCCGCTTCCGACAAAAAAAGAGGTTGTAACAATCTTAAGAGCTGTTCACAAATACAAAGATTCCAGAGAGCAGTTCGAGCAGAGAACTCATAAGAGACTCATCGATATCATGACACCTACTCAGAAAACTGTAGACGCACTTTCCAGACTGGAAATGCCGGCAGGTGTTCACATCGATATCAAAATGAAAACAAAATAAGCAGTACCCGGTACTGCTTGCTGGCTGGCTCAGGTCAGTCGGCACATGAACAAGGTAAGTTCACTCGGGATTCCGAGTGCTTCAAAAACTATATGATTACCCGCCAGGGCAATCCGCTATAAGGAGGAAAATGTAATGAAGAAAGCTATCTTAGCTACAAAAGTCGGAATGACTCAGATCTTCAATGAAGATGGTCTTCTGATTCCGGTAACAGTTTTACAGGCTGGTCCGTGTGTGGTAACTCAGGTTAAGACTGAAGACAACGACGGATATGCAGCAGTTCAGGTTGGTTTTGGTGAGATCAGAGAGAAACTGGTCAACAAACCGGAAAAAGGCCACTTTGAAAAGGCAGGCGTTGATGTAAAGAGATTCCTGAAAGAGTTCAGATTCGACAACGCTGCTGAATATCAGGTAGGACAGGAAATTAAGGCTGACATCTTTGCTGCAGGCGATCATATCGATGCAACTGCAATCTCAAAAGGTAAAGGCTTCCAGGGTGCGATCAAGAGACACGGACAGTCCAGAGGACCTATGGCTCACGGTTCCAAATATCACCGTCATGCAGGTTCCAACGGCGCTGCATCTGATCCGAGTAAAGTATTCAAGGGCAAAAAGATGCCAGGTCAGATGGGAAATGTTCAGGTAACTGTACAGAACCTTGAGATCGTACGCGTAGATACAGAGAATAATTTACTGTTAGTTAAAGGTGCTGTTCCAGGACCTAAGAAATCTCTGGTGACCATCAAAGAATCAGTAAAGTCTTTATAATTGAGAAAGGAGGAGCATCAGAATGGCAAACGTAACTGTTTATAATATGGAAGGCAATGAAGTTGGAACAATGGAACTGAACGATGCAGTGTTCGGTGTAGAGATCAACGAGCATCTGGTTCACCTTGCTGTTGTTCGTCAGCTTGCAAATAAACGCCAGGGTACTCAGAAAGCAAAAACTCGTTCTGAAGTAAGCGGCGGCGGAAGAAAACCGTGGAGACAGAAAGGAACAGGTCATGCAAGACAGGGTTCCATCCGTGCACCACAGTGGACTGGCGGCGGTGTTGTATTCGCTCCGGTTCCGAGAGACTATGAAGTAAAAATGAACAAAAAAGAAAGAAGAGCAGCTCTGAAATCCGCTCTTACTTCTAAAGTTCAGGATAATAAACTGGTAGTTGTTGACAGCCTTGCACTTGCAGAGGTTAGGACAAAAGAAATGCAGAGAGTGCTTACAAACCTGAAAGCTGAGAAAGCTCTGGTTATCACAGCTTCTGATGATAAGAACGTAGTACTTTCCGCAAGAAACATCGCTGATGTACAGACTGCAACTGTAAACACTATGAACGTATACGATGTTATGAAACACAATACTGTAGTGGTTACTAAAGATGCAGTAGCATCCATTGAGGAGGTGTACGCATAATGGCAGATATCAAATATTATGACGTAATCCTGAAACCTGTGATTACAGAGAAATCCATGAACATCATGGGTGAGAAAAAATATACATTCCTCGTACATCCGGAAGCAAACAAAGCTCAGATCAAAGAAGCTGTTGAAAAGATGTTTGAAGGAACAAAAGTTAAGAGCGTAAACACCATGAACAACGATGGTAAAAAGAAACGCCGCGGTATGGTTGTTGGAAAAACAGCCAAGACCAAAAAGGCAATCGTAGCTCTCACAGAGGAAAGCAAAGATATCGAGATCTTCGAGGGACTTTGATCCAAAACGATAGCCTGACTATGTGCACGAAAGCACGATAACAAATTCGAAAGGAGAAACACCATGGGAATTAAGACCTATAACCCATATACACCGTCAAGAAGACATATGACTGGTTCTGACTTCTCTGAGATTACAACAAGCACCCCAGAGAAATCCTTAGTAGTGTCTTTAAAGAAAAATGCCGGACGTAACAACCAGGGCAAGATCACAGTAAGACACCGCGGAGGCGGAAGCAGAAGAAAATACAGAATCATCGACTTCAAGAGAAGAAAAGATGGTATCCCGGCAACAGTTAAAACAATTGAGTACGATCCGAACAGAACAGCAAACATCGCTCTGATCTGCTATGCAGACGGCGAGAAAGCTTACATCCTTGCTCCGGAAGGACTTAAGGTTGGACAGAAGGTTATGAACGGACCGGAGGCAGAAATCCGTGTTGGTAACTGCCTGCCACTGGAACTTATCCCGGTTGGTACCATGATCCACAACATTGAGCTTCATCCTGGAAAGGGCGGACAGATGGTTCGTTCTGCTGGAAACGGCGCTCAGTTAATGGCTAAAGAAGGCAAATATGCAACATTAAGATTACCGTCAGGTGAAATGAGAATGGTTCCGCTTGTATGCCGCGCAACAATCGGTGAAGTTGGAAACGGAGACCACAACCTTGTAAACATCGGTAAAGCTGGACGTAAACGTCACATGGGAATCAGACCTACAGTTCGTGGTTCTGTAATGAACCCGAATGACCATCCGCACGGTGGTGGTGAAGGAAAGACCGGTATCGGCCGTCCGGGTCCGTGCACACCATGGGGCAAACCTGCTCTTGGTCTGAAGACCAGAAAGAAAAACAAACAGTCCAACAAGCTCATCGTAAGAAGACGCGATGGAAAAGCTTTAGCGAAATAATAAGGAGGGTACAGAATGTCTCGTTCATTGAAAAAAGGACCTTTCGCAGATGCAAGCCTGCTGAAAAAGGTTGACGCTATGAATGCTGCAAACGATAAATCCGTGATCAAAACATGGTCACGTCGTTCCACCATCTTCCCTTCCTTCGTAGGACATACAATCGCTGTCCATGACGGAAGAAAGCACGTTCCGGTATACGTTACAGAGGATATGGTAGGACATAAACTCGGTGAGTTCGTTGCAACAAGAACTTACAGAGGACACGGAAAAGACGAGAAGAAATCCGGTGTCAGATAATTTGTGAGACTGTAGCGGCAGTTCGCAGATAAAATAAGAATATTCGCCTGGTCACCGGACATCAGTGAAGGGTGGCCACGGTGATTCCCATAGATGATTGATTACGAGAAAGGAGGCACTTTAAAATGGCAAAGGGACATAGAAGCCAGATTAAGAGAGCCAGAAATGAGAATAATAAAGAGACAAGACCGTCTGCAAAATTATCTTATGCAAGAGTTTCTGTTCAGAAAGCATGCTATGTATTAGATGCGATCCGTGGCAAAGATGTGCAGACAGCACTTGGTATCCTCACATATAACCCGAGATATGCTTCCAGCGTTCTCAAAAAGCTGCTTGAGTCAGCAATCGCAAACGCTGAGAACAACAACGGTATGAGCGCAGAAAACCTCTACATTGCAGAGTGCTATGCAAACAAAGGACCTACAATGAAGCGGATTCAGCCAAGAGCACAGGGTAGAGCTTACAGAATCGAGAAGAGAACAAGCCATATCACCATCGTGCTGGATGAAAGATAAGGAGGAAGAGCATGGGACAGAAAGTTAATCCACATGGCCTTAGAGTCGGTATTATTAAGGATTGGGATTCCAGATGGTATGCAGAAGCAGACTTCGCAGATTATCTGGTTGAAGACTACAATATCAGAACATTTTTGAAGAAAAAACTGTACAGCGCAGGTGTTTCCAAGATTGAGATCGAAAGAGCATCTGACAGAGTTAAGATCATCATCTACACTGCTAAACCGGGTATCGTAATCGGTAAAGGCGGATCTGAGATCGAAAAAGTAAAAGCTGAGCTTCAGAAATATACAGATAAAAAACTGATCGTTGACATCAAAGAAGTGAAAAGACCGGACAGAGATGCACAGCTTGTTGCAGAGAACATCGCACTTCAGCTTGAGAACCGTATTTCTTTCCGTCGTGCAATGAAATCTACAATGCAGAGAACAATGAAAGCCGGAGCAAAGGGAATCAAAACATCCGTATCCGGACGTCTTGGCGGAGCTGATATGGCTCGTACAGAGTTCTACAGCGAAGGAACTATTCCGCTTCAGACACTTCGTGCTGACATCGACTATGGCTTCGCAGAAGCAGACACAACTTACGGTAAAGTTGGCGTAAAAGCTTGGGTCTACAATGGTGAAGTACTTCCCACAAAAGGAACTAAGGAAGGGAGCGATAAATAATGTTAATGCCAAAAAGAGTAAAACGTCGTAAACAATTCCGTGGCTCCATGAGAGGTAAAGCCCTTAGAGGTAACAAAATCAATTATGGTGAATTCGGGCTTGTTGCTACCGAACCGTGCTGGATCAGATCTAATCAGATCGAGGCAGCCCGTATTGCCATGACACGTTACATCAAACGTGGTGGTCAGGTTTGGATTAAGATTTTCCCAGATAAACCAGTAACAGCGAAACCAGCAGAAACACGTATGGGTTCCGGTAAAGGCTCCCTGGAATACTGGGTAGCAGTTGTTAAGCCAGGACGTGTAATGTTTGAGATTGCAGGCGTATCCGAAGAGGTTGCCCGTGAAGCATTACGTCTTGCAATGCACAAGTTACCATGTAAATGTAAAATCGTTTCTCGTGCAGACTTAGAAGGCGGTGATAACAGTGAAAATTAATAAATTCGTGGAAGATTTAAAAGCAAAATCAGCTGCAGAATTAAACGAAGAATTAGTAGCTGCTAAGAAAGAACTTTTTAACCTGAGATTTCAGAATGCAACTAATCAATTAGACAATACAAGCCGGATCAAAGAGGTTCGTAAGAATATTGCCAGAATCCAGACAGTAATCACTGAGCAGGCAAACGCTGCGAAATAGTGAATATAGGAGGACAGAATCGTGGAAAGAAATCTGAGAAAAACCCGTGTGGGTAAGGTTGTCAGCAATAAGATGGACAAGACCATCGTAGTTGCAATTGAAGACCATGTAAAACATCCTCTTTACAAAAAAATCGTGAAGAGAACATATAAATTAAAAGCTCATGATGAACAGAATGAGTGCAATATCGGTGATACCGTAAAAGTTATGGAAACCAGACCGCTGTCCAAGGACAAAAGATGGAGACTGGTTGAGATCGTAGAGAAAGCTAAATAAGGAGGAAACCAGTATGATTCAGCAGGAAACCAGATTAAAAGTTGCCGATAACACTGGTGCAAAAGAAATCCTTTGTATTCGTGTTATGGGCGGCTCTACAAGAAGATATGCAAATATCGGCGACACTATCGTTGCTACTGTTAAAGATGCAACACCAGGCGGCGTTGTTAAAAAAGGTGACGTAGTAAAAGCTGTTGTTGTTCGTTCCAAAAAAGGCGCTCGTCGTAAAGACGGATCCTACATCCGTTTCGATGAAAATGCAGCCGTAATCATTAAAGACGATTTAACTCCGAGAGGAACTCGTATCTTTGGACCAGTTGCCAGAGAGCTTCGTGAGAAAAAATTCATGAAGATCGTTTCCTTAGCTCCGGAAGTATTATAGGAGGGTGCCTAATGTCAGCTATGAAGATTAAAAAAGGCGACACTGTTAAAGTAATCGCTGGAAAAGATAAAGGCAAAGAGGGCAAAGTCCTTGCCGTTAACGTAAAAGACAACACCGTGATCGTTGAAAACGTCAACATGGTTACTAAGCACAGCAAACCATCTGCAGCAAACCAGGCAGGCGGAATCACAAAGAAAGAAGCCGCTCTTCATGTATCTAACGTGATGCTGGTAGTAGACGGAAAAGCAACCAGAGTCGGATTCAAGATGGACGGAGACAAAAAAGTCCGTGTTGCAAAAGCAACAGGCGAGGTTATCGATAAATAAGAGAGGAGGCATGACAGGTGAGTAGATTAAAAGAACTTTACAAAAATGAGATCATGGATAACATGACCAAAAAATTCGGATACAAAAACGTTATGGAAGTGCCGAAGCTCGAAAAGATCGTTATCAACATGGGTGTTGGTGAAGCTAAGGAGAACGCTAAGCTTCTCGACGCTGCTATCGCAGATATGGAGCTTATCACAGGTCAGAAAGCCGTTGCAACAAAGGCTAAAAAATCTGTGGCTAACTTCAAAATCAGAGAGGGTATGCCGATCGGCTGTAAAGTAACATTAAGAGGAGAGAAGATGTACGAGTTCGCTGATCGTCTGATCAACCTTGCACTTCCTCGTGTACGTGACTTCCGTGGTGTAAACCCGAACGCATTCGACGGCAGAGGAAACTACGCTCTTGGTATCAAAGAGCAGCTGATCTTCCCTGAAGTTGAGTACGATAAAGTAGACAAGGTAAGAGGTATGGACATTATCTTCGTTACAACAGCGAAGACTGACGAGGAAGCTCGTGAGCTTCTGACACAGTTCAACATGCCTTTTGCTAAATAAGGAGGAGAATTTAAATGGCTAAAACAGCAATGAAAATCAAACAGCAGCGCAAACAGAAATTCTCCACAAGAGAATACAGCCGCTGCAGAATTTGCGGTCGTCCGCACGCTTACTTAAGAAAATACGGTATCTGCCGTATCTGCTTCCGTGAACTGGCTTACAAAGGTCAGATCCCGGGCGTAAAGAAAGCATCCTGGTAATCGAAAACACTTAATGAATGCAAGCCGTCAGGCACAGCATGAATTTAGTACAAAGGTCGTTCGAGGGAGCTTAATGAAGCCGGGCAAACGCAAAGGCTGAATTTAGTGAACCGAACTTCCTTGTGCAGATTTATATAAATAATAACGAATCATGTAAAGTCTGAAAAGAAAATTAGAGGAGGAAACTAACATGACAATGAGCGATCCGATTGCAGATATGCTTACAAGAATCCGTAACGCTAATACTGCAAAACATGACACAGTAGATGTTCCGGCATCCAAAATGAAAATTGCTATCGCAAATATTCTTCTTGACGAGGGATATATTGCAAAGTATGATTTAGTAGAAGACGGTGTTATCAAAACACTTCATATCACACTGAAATACGGTGAGACTAAAAACGACAAGATCATCACAGGTCTGAAGAGAATTTCCAAACCGGGTCTTCGTGTATACGCAGGCAAGGATGAGCTGCCGAGAGTACTTGGCGGACTTGGAATCGCAATCATTTCCACAAACAAGGGCGTTATCACTGACAAAGAGGCTCGTAAGCTTCATGTCGGCGGAGAAGTTCTTGCATTCGTATGGTAGGCTGAAAGCAACTTAATGAATGCATGCCGTCAGGCGCAGCATGAATTTAGTGCGAGGTCCATCCCGAACCTTAACGAGCCCAGCTGTAGTGCGGGCGAGTTTAGTTGAGGGATGCGTGTAAAATTATGATATCTTGAAATAAAGAAAGATATAAACACTGAAAACAGAGAGATCTTGCATCTCTCCGACAATCTAAGTAAGGAGGACAATATTATGTCACGTATCGGCAGACTTCCGGTAGCTATTCCTGCAGGCGTTGAAGTAAATGTTGCAGCAGGCAATGTAGTGACCGTTAAAGGGCCAAAGGGAACACTTGAAAGAGCGCTTCCTACAGAAATGGAAATCAAAGTAGAAGATGGTCATGTAGTTGTTACAAGACCAAACGATCTGAAAAAAATGAAAGCTTTGCACGGTTTAACAAGAAGCCTTATCCAGAACATGGTAACAGGTGTAAACGAAGGCTATACAAAAGAGCTTGAGGTAAACGGTGTAGGTTATAGAGCTCAGAAGCAGGGCAAAAAGCTTGTGCTTTCTCTTGGATATTCTCACCCGGTAGAGATGGAAGATCCTGAAGGAATCGAGTCCAAAGTTGATGGAAACAAGATCATTGTTTCCGGTATCAGCAAAGAAAAAGTTGGTCAGTTTGCAGCAGAGATCAGAGATAAGAGAAGACCGGAGCCATATAAGGGCAAGGGAATCAAATATGCTGACGAAGTGATCAGACGTAAAGTCGGTAAGACCGGTAAGAAATAAATAAGGAGAGTGAGAACATGATTAAGAAAGCATCCAGAGCGGAAATTCGTGAAAAGAAACATAGAAGACTCCGTCATCATCTGAATGGAACAGCAACTACTCCAAGACTGGCAGTATTCCGTTCCAACAAGCATATCTATGCACAGATTATTGATGACAGCGTGGGAAAAACTTTAGTATCAGCTTCTACTCTTCAGAAAGATGTAAAAGCAGAGCTTGAGCATACAGACGATGTAAAAGCAGCAGCATATCTTGGAACTGTAATCGGTAAGAAAGCAGTTGAAGCAGGTATCGAGAGCGTAGTTTTCGACAGAGGAGGCTACATTTACCACGGAAAAATTAAAGCATTAGCAGACGCAGCAAGAGAAGCTGGACTGAAATTCTAAAAGGGAGGAAAAAGACACATGAAACATAATCTTATTGATGCTAGTCAGTTAGAATTAGAAGATAAAGTAGTGTCAATCAAACGTGTTACCAAGGTTGTTAAAGGTGGCCGTAACTTCCGTTTCACAGCTTTGGTTGTTGTAGGTGACGGCAACGGACATGTTGGTGCAGGTTTAGGAAAGGCAGCTGAAATTCCGGAAGCGATCCGCAAAGGAAAAGAAGATGCTATGAAAAAACTGGTAACAGTAGCAAGAGACGAGAACGGTTCTATCACACATGACTTCGTAGGCAAATTCGGAAGCGCTGAGATGCTTCTGAAACGTGCTCCGGAAGGTACTGGTGTAATCGCCGGAGGTCCGGCACGTGCCGTAATCGAGCTTGCAGGTATCAAGAACATCCGTACAAAATGTATGGGCTCCAGAAATAAACAGAATGTTGTCCTGGCTACCATCGAAGGTCTCAGCCAGCTGAAGACTCCGGAAGAAGTTGCTAAACTTCGCGGAAAATCTGTAGATGAGATTCTGGCATAAGGAGGAAACGAAAAATGGCAGATACAATTAAGGTTACATTAGTAAAGTCTCCAATCGGTGCAGTTCCGAAACACAAAAAGACTGTAGTTGCTATGGGACTTACAAAAATGCATAAAACAGTTGAAATGCCGGATAATGCTGCAACAAGAGGAATGATCAAACAGGTTCAGCATCTGGTAAAAGTTGAAGAGTAATTCTACACAGTATAGATAATAAAAGGAGGTGCCAAACATGGATTTATCAAACCTGAGACCTGCAGAAGGTTCCAAGCACAGTGATAACTTCAGAAGAGGCCGTGGACATGGTTCCGGAAACGGAAAGACAGCCGGAAAAGGACATAAAGGACAGTTAGCACGTTCCGGACACAAGAAACCGGGATTTGAAGGTGGACAGATGCCTTTATACAGACGTCTTCCGAAGAGAGGCTTCAAAAACAGAAACTCCAAAGAGATCATTGCAATCAATGTTGACGTTCTGAATCGTTTTGAGGACGGAGCAGAGGTTACAGCTGAGAGTCTGCTGGAAAGCCGCGCAATTTCCAAAATCGGCGACGGTGTAAAGATTCTTGGAAACGGTGAGCTGACTAAGAAACTTAACGTAAAAGTGAACGCTGTCAGCGAGACCGCAAAAGCTAAAATTGAAGCTGCTGGTGGTACAGTAGAGGTGATTTAATGTTTGAAACTCTCAAAAGTCTCTTTAGAGTAAAAGAGATGCGTCGTAAGCTGTTTTACGTGATCGGAATGATCTTTGTCATCCGAATCGGATCTCAGCTTCCTGTTCCGGGTGTGGACAGCGACGTATTCAGACAGTGGTTTCAGAGCAACACCGGGGACGCATTTAACTTCTTTGATGCGTTCACCGGCGGCTCCTTTGAGAGTATGTCCATATTTGCTCTGAACATTACACCATATATTACATCATCCATTATCATCCAGCTTCTTACAATTGCCATCCCTGCTCTGGAAGAAATGCACAGAGACGGTGAAGAAGGAAGAAAGAAGATGACAGCAATTACCCGTTATGTAACGGTTGGTCTTGCTCTGTTTGAGTCTGTTGCAATGACAATCGGTTTTGCAAGAGGCAACATTGTTCAGGACATGAACATTCTTAAGGGTATTGTTGTAGTAGTATCTCTGACAGCAGGATCTGCTATGCTGATGTGGATTGGTGAGCGTATCACAGAAAAGGGAATCGGAAATGGTATTTCTATTGTACTTGCAGTAAATATCGTGTCCAGAATCCCAAGTGATATGGTAACTCTGTATGAGAACTTTATTAAAGGCAAAACAATTGCCAAGGGAATGCTTGCAGGTGTGATCATCTTTGCAGTTATTCTTGTGGTAGTCGTATTTGTTCTTATTCTCAACGGAGCTGAAAGAAGAATTCCGGTACAGTATTCCAAGAAGATGGTTGGAAGAAAGCTTGTTGGCGGTCAGACAAACCATATTCCTCTGAAAGTAAACACTGCCGGAGTTATCCCGATCATTTTTGCTTCTTCCATTATGTCTTTCCCGGGACTGATCGCTCAGTTTGCAGGCAAAGCAAATGGTACAGGAATCGGAAGTGAAATTTTGAAGGGGCTGTCTTCCAGTAACTGGTGTGATCCGTCTCAGCTGAAATACAGCTGGGGCCTGATCGTATATATTGTTCTCTGTGTATTCTTTGCATATTTCTATACTTCCATTACCTTTAATCCACTGGAAGTTGCAGATAATATCAAGAAACAGGGCGGCTTTATTCCGGGTATCCGTCCGGGTAAACCAACATCCGATTATCTGGAGAAACTCCTGACTTACATTATATTTATAGGCGCAGTTGGCCTGATCATCGTGGCAGTTATTCCGTTCTTCTTTAACGGTATCTTTAAGGCTCAGGTTTCCTTTGGAGGAACCTCACTTATTATCGTTGTAGGTGTTGTCCTTGAGACTGTGAAACAGATTGAATCTCAGTTGCTTGTCCGCAACTATAAAGGCTTTCTGGCTAACTAGTGCGCAAATTTATTGTCAGCAATGAAGTTGTGCACAGGAAATGAAGGTTGCGGTGTGCTTCTGCATGCTGCAGCCATTTTAAGTTATCAGGGATAAATCAGGACAGCGCCTTATTGCTGCCTGTTTGTCCTGGAATATAAGGAGGGTATGATTATGAGGATTATTATGCTGGGTGCGCCGGGTGCCGGAAAAGGAACTCAGGCAAAAAAAATTGCTGAGAAATATGGAATTCCCCATATTTCCACAGGAGACATTTTCCGTGCAAACATCAAAAACGGCACGGAGCTTGGCAAAAAAGCAAAAACCTATATGGATCAGGGGCTTCTTGTACCTGATGAACTGACCTGTGATCTTGTAGTAGACAGAATCCAGCAGGATGATGCAAAGAACGGCTATGTTCTTGACGGTTTTCCGAGAACCATTCCTCAGGCAGAATGTCTGACAGAGGCTCTTGAGAAACTGGGAAGCAAGATCGACTTTGCCATTGATGTGGATGTTCCGGATGAAAACATCGTAAACCGTATGGGCGGAAGACGCGCCTGCCTGAAATGCGGAGCTACCTATCATCTTGTTTATGCGGCTCCGAAGACAGAAGGCGTATGCGATACCTGCGGAGAGAAACTGGTTCTTCGTGACGATGACCAGCCGGAAACTGTTCAGAAGCGTCTGAACGTATACCACGAGCAGACACAGCCTCTGATCGATTACTATACAGAGCAGGGTGTATTAAAAACAGTAGACGGAACACGTTCTCTGGATGAAGTATTCCAGGAAATCGTGGGAGTTTTAGGAGAATAAAAAATGTCAGTTTCAATTAAGTCAGAACATGAAATAGAGCTTATGAGACATGCCGGTCATTTACTGGAAAAGGTCCACAATGAACTGGCTGCTCATATCAGACCGGGAATCAGCACCAAGGAACTGGACCGTATCGGAGAGGAAATGATCCGCTCTCTGGGCTGTACTCCGAATTTTCTGAATTATAACGGATTTCCGGGATCCTTCTGTATCAGCATCAATGATGAAGTGGTACACGGAATCCCGTCCAAAAAGAAAATCATTCAGGAGGGAGATCTTGTAAAGATCGACGCGGGACTGATCTATCAGGGATATCATTCTGATGCAGCCCGTACCTATGCAGTAGGAGAAGTTTCTCCGGAAGCCCGTCAGCTTATGGAAGTAACAAAGCAGAGCTTCTTTGAGGGCATTAAATTTGCAAAGGCAGGAAATCATCTGAATGATATTTCCAAGGCAATCGGAGCTTATGCAGCAAAATATAATTATGGTATTGTGCGTGATCTGGTTGGACACGGAATCGGAACTCATCTTCATGAGGATCCCCAGATACCAAACTTTCCTCAGAAGCGCCGTGGGATCAAGCTGATGCCGGGCATGACTCTGGCAATTGAACCGATGATCAATATTGGCCGCGCAGACGTGGCCTGGGAGGACGATGACTGGACAGTTGTCACAATGGACGGATCTCTTTCCGCTCATTATGAAAACACCGTTCTGATCACAGACGGCGAACCGGAAATTCTGACTCTTACAAAATGACAGATGACACAGGAGGTTAAGGATGTCAAAAGCAGATGTGATTGAAGTAGAAGGAACTGTACTGGAGAAGCTTCCAAACGCAATGTTTAAGGTAGAGCTGGAGAACAAACATGTGGTTCTCGCTCATATCAGCGGTAAGCTTCGTATGAATTTTATCCGTATCCTTCCGGGAGATAAAGTAACAATCGAGCTTTCTCCGTATGATCTGTCCAAGGGCAGAATTATCTGGAGAGATAAATAAAAAGTCTCTTTCCGAGAGCAGCAATAAAGATATTACTTGAGGCACAGGAATTATATCAGATTCCTGTGCTTTTTGTATTTATCGGGAAAAACTGTATTATGCAGTCTGTTTTCCGCAGATAACAAATGTTCCGTAAGAATGTATTTTACTGATTTTTCATAAATAAAGAAAGAGGAAATTTATGTTAAAATCAGATGATTTTAGTATGAAATTGTTGATATCTGTCATAAAGGAGGCATAGATTTAGACCAATTCAGTCTTTTTTGCAACTTTACATACAAGATATGCTATGTTAAAATATACAATATATTACAGGTTTTGTGACAGCGTATCAGCTTTACGGCAGAAGCTTTTTCAGTGGCAGGAAAAACAGACTGCATAATTATTACAATTTATGTGATAAGGAGAAGCTGGAAGGAGAAATATGAAAAATTCACAGAAATATATGACTGCGCCTGAAAACAGGCAGTTTTTTGCGTTCCCGGATTTTTGTGGGGGGGCAAAATGCAAGTGCTTTGTGGAACTATGAACGGGAAAGTTACTGCTAAACTGAATAAAGTTTTATTGGATATGATAAAACATCCACACACAATTTGCAATAAGCATCCAATACTGTTGAAAATATCATATTCAGCCTGCAAATGTTAGAAGAAGACCATTTACAGGCTATTTAGCGTATTCAGAACTTTTGCAGCGGGATGAAGCGTCTGGTTTTTGATCAGCTTCATGGCAACGGAAAAACGAAAAGAAAAATATTAAGTTTGAGGTTGGAGGATATCAATGTATCGGAAAAATTCAAGTGGTTGGGTAAAACATGTTGACTTTATCTTATTGGACTTACTGTGTATTCAGCTTGCATTCTATTTTTCCTATGTGTGTCGGATGGGAGAATGGAATCCCTACAGTGTACCAATATATCGAAATATGGCAATCTTTATAGAACTGGCAGATATAGCTGTTATATTTCTGTTTGAGTCCTATAAGAATGTATTAAAAAGAGGATATTACATAGAACTTGTTTCTTCCATAAAACAGGCAGTGATGCTGATACTGGTGGGAAGCCTGTATTTGCTCAGCGTACAGGAAGGAAATATGTATTCCAGAACTGCGTTTTATTTAATGGGCATTTTTTATGCTGTCTTTGCCTACGGCGCACGTATTTTGTGGAAACGCTATCTGAAAAAGAAAATGAAAACAGGCGGCGACAGTTCTCTGATTATCATTACTTCCAGTAAGATTGCCGAAAAAGTAGTAAAGAGCATTAAAAATCATAACTATGAAATGTATCAGATGAATGGCGTTATAGTTCTGGACCGGGATATGACAGGAGAGGATATTGAGGGCGTTCCCGTTGTTGCAAATGCAGAAAATGTAGCAGAATTTCTGCGTCAGAGCTGGGTAGACGAAGTATTTATAAATCTGGATGAAAGTATCCCGTACCCAAAGGAATTAATAGAAAGATGCTCTGAAATGGGACTTACAGTGCATTTGAATCTTGTAAAGATTACAAACAGCACATTAGGCAAACAATCCATTGGAAAAGTCGGAGAATACACAGTGCTGACCACGAGTATTAACTATATGACCATGAGACAGGCCTTTTTAAAGAGAACCATGGATATTGCTGCAGGTCTGGCGGGATGTATTGCCACAGGGATCATTTTTGTGTTTGTAGCACCCATTATATATAAGTTCACCGGGACCGATTTTTTTCAGTCAGGAACGTGTAGGACAGAATGGTAAGATATTTAAGATGTACAAATTCCGAAGCATGTATATGGACGCGGAAGAGCGGAAAGCTGAACTGATGAAAGAAAATAAAATGAGCAGCAATCTGATGTTTAAGCTGGACTTTGATCCGAGAATCATCGGAAACAAGGTCCTTCCGGACGGCACAAAAAAGACCGGGATCGGTCAGTTCATCCGATCCACGTCACTGGATGAGTTTCCGCAGTTCCTTAATGTGCTTCTTGGACAGATGTCGTTGGTAGGCTTCCGTCCGGCGTTAAAATCCGAGTATGAAGAGTATGAATATCATCACAAAGCAAGAATCGCCATGAAACCGGGAATTACCGGAATGTGGCAGGTCAGCGGCAGAAGCGATATCACTGACTTTGAAGAAGTAGTAAAGCTGGATACAGAATATATAAGAAACTGGAGCATGGGACTGGATTTCAGAATCCTGTTTAAGACGGTTGCTGCTGTCTTAAAGAGAGATGGATCTATGTGATGTAATTATGATTTTACAGGAAAAAAACATTAATGATTAAAAGAGACTGATGTACCGGAAATCCCTGTATTTGTAAATTGAAGGAGCAGAATGATGAAAAATATGCAGAAATACAGAAGACTGAAAAATCTTTTTTTTGAGACAGAGCTACCTGGATGCCTGGGAAGACTACATGAGAAGTATCCGGAAAACAAGCTATACTCAGTGGGACTATGTAGTGCTGACCGCTTCTAATGAAGCGCAGGCAGAAGCGTTTGAATGTCAGATCAGGTACAGACAGGAAAGGGGAGTTTTACCTAAAAATACAAAGTTTCTGGTGATTTCGGATCCTGACGGGAAGAGGATCGGATCAGGAGGAGCAAATTTACAGGTACTTCGTGTCCTTTCTGAACAGGAAGGTTTTGGCGGGAATTTCCATGGTAAACGAGTTCTGGTGATTCATTCAGGAGGAGACAGCAAAAGAGTGCCGCAGTATTCAGTATGTGGAAAATTATTTTCTCCTGTTCCACGGGAACTTCCCGATGGACGGCCCTCAACTTTATTTGACGAATTTCTGATAGGAATGGCAGGAGTTCCCTCCCGATTTAAAGATGGCATGTTATAATTCCTTTGCATTACATAAGGCAGCACTGATTGCCTGTGGTATTATCCCGCAGCACGGCAGTGTGAATCTTCAGGATATTTTAAGACGTCTGGGAGGCGGAATTTATATTTCCACCCGGGTTTGTAATGTACCGAAAGGCTCCGGGTTGGGAACCAGCAGTATTCTTGAAGGAGCTGCTGTCAAGGCGATTGGTGAATTTTTAGGAGAAGACTGGTCCGACAGTGTTCTGTATCAGCGAGTGTTGAATCTGGAACAGATCATGAGTACAGGCGGCGGCTGGCAGGATCAGGTAGGAGGCCTGACTCCAGGAGTGAAATACATTACAACAAAGCCAGGGATGAAACAGGAAATTAAAGTAGAACACATAGAACTGGATGAAGCAACAAAAGCAGAGCTTCAGGAACGGTTTGCACTGATTTATACCGGACAGAGACGCCTTGCCAGAAATCTTCTGAGATATGTAGTTGGCGGATATATCGGCGGACGTCCGGAATCCATTGAAGCATTGGAAGAAATGAAACATCTGGCAGTTTTGATGCGGTATGAACTGGAACAGGGGCGGATTGATGAATTTGCAAAACTGCTGAACCGGCACTGGGAGGTATCGAAGAAACTGGATGCAGGATCAACTAACACATGTATTGATCAGATTTTTGAATCCTGTGAAGATCTCATTGATGGAAAGTTTATCTCAGGATCCGGCGAAGGCGGATTCCTGCAAGTTATCCTGAAAAAAGGTGTCACAAAAGAGCATTTAAGGAGAAGACTCAGGAACGTGTTCCAGGATTCCGGTGTAGATATGTGGGAAAGTGAATTTTTGTGGTAAGAAGTATGCTAAATGTACAATAAGACAGTAATCTACTAAAAAATGATATATGCTTAGGAGAGACAGGAATGTATAAATGAATACTTTGACTGATGGGGTAATATTCTGAGTATATTAAGTAGAAGCTTGGTGGAAGTAAAATAAATTTGTGGTATTAAAAATAAGACTGAAGTACTGACAGTAAAGAAAAACATTTGATTGTAATAAATACCTTATTGATTATCAGTTGATTTGTTAGTATGATAAACATGCGTAGGAGAAAATCAAAGAAGTGTATCTGTTCTTTAAGAGATTAGAATATAAATAAAAATTATTATTTAGAGGATTGGTGCAACGAGAACAAAAGGAGAAGTATTATGAAGAAATACAAAATTGCTGTAGCTGGAACTGGTTATGTGGGATTGTCAATTGCAACTTTGCTTTCACAACATCATAAAGTTGTTGCAGTGGATATTGTTCCGGAAAAAATTGAGATGATAAATAACCGGAAGTCACCGATTCAGGATGATTATATTGAAAAATATCTGGCGGAAAAGGATTTGGATCTGACTGCAACCTTGGATGCAAAGACTGCATATTCAGATGCAGATTTTGTTGTAATCGCGGCTCCGACAAACTACGACAGTCACACGCAGCACTTCGACACATCTGCTGTCGAGGCTGTGATCAAGCTGGTCATGGAGTACAATCCGAACGCCATCATGGTAATCAAGTCAACGATTCCTGTGGGCTACACGGCAAGTGTGAGAGAAAAGTTCAACAGCAAGAATATCATTTTCAGCCCGGAGTTCCTGCGGGAATCCAAGGCTCTTTACGACAACCTGTATCCTTCCCGTATCATTGTCGGTACTGATCCGAACAATGAGCGGCTGGTAGAGGCAGCACATGAGTTTGCAGGTCTGCTGCAGGAAGGTGCTATCAAGGAGAACATCGACACGCTGATCATGGGCTTCACCGAGGCTGAGGCAGTCAAGCTGTTTGCTAATACTTATCTGGCTCTGCGTGTGGCCTACTTCAATGAGCTGGATACCTATGCAGAAAGCAAGGGGCTGAATACCCAGCAGATCATTGACGGTGTTTGCCTTGATCCTCGTATCGGCAGCCATTATAACAACCCGTCCTTCGGCTATGGCGGTTACTGTCTGCCGAAAGATACGAAGCAGCTGCTGGCAAACTATGCCGACGTGCCGGAAAACCTGATTGAAGCGATTGTTGAGAGCAACCGTACAAGAAAAGACTTCATCGCAGATCGCGTCCTGAAGCTGGCTGGTTATTATGGCTATGACGAGGACAATGAGTACAATGCGCAGCAGGAAAAGTCTGTGACTATCGGCGTATACCGTCTGACTATGAAGTCAAATTCCGATAACTTCCGCCAGAGCTCCATTCAGGGTGTTATGAAGCGTGTGAAGGCAAAGGGCGCAACTGTGATTATTTATGAGCCGACTCTGAAAGATGGTGCTACTTTCTTTGGCAGCACGGTAGTCAATGATCTGGCGAAGTTCAAGGAAATGAGCCATGCTATTATTGCAAACCGTTATGACATGTGCCTTGATGATGTGAAGGATAAGGTTTATACACGCGATATTTTCCAGCGTGACTAATAGTGTGAGTAGAGAAGTACACAGAGGGGAGATGCAGGATGGAAAAAAAGAAACTGCTGATTTATGCACATTACTACATACCTGATACTGCATCCACAGG
Source organism: Blautia caecimuris (assembly GCF_024622975.1). Lineage (GTDB taxonomy): Bacteria > Bacillota > Clostridia > Lachnospirales > Lachnospiraceae > Blautia_A > Blautia_A caecimuris. Next base: position 69,538 of record NZ_JANJZT010000020.1, read on the forward strand.
TCAGATTCTCCGTGAACTCGCAGAAGGCATGTTGGATAAGTTTGATATTACGATAATTTGTGTGGTTCCAAGCTATTTAGGAACCATTGAAGATAAATATAAGACACAGAAATATTACGAAGAAGAAATCAACGGCGTGAAAGTGCTGAGAATCCGTGTGCCGGAGTTCAGCAAGACCAATAAGAAGAGCCGTGTGAAGAACATTGTTTCCTATTTCTTTGGAGCAATGGGTGCGACCTTCAAGGTTGGCAAGATGGACTATGTGTTCTCTATTTCCCAGCCGCCGATCCTTGGTGGGGAGTGTGAAATAATATGGACAACCAGAGAAAAGCCTGATTTCATGCGGGTTTGCGCGGCTTGACCTTTTTACCTCAACTTGTTTCTGCTTGTCATGGTGCGTTATGGCCAGCGTGTTTTCAGGGGTTAATGGCTTCTGGTTGCGCTCTATACTTAACCCACCACAGCGAAAGCTGATAGGGCAGAAAACAAAATAAGGAGGTACGAGGACAAGCCTGCGTATAGATTGTCACTGCAATCTGTATACAGGCTTGTTGTTGTGCTATGAAGTAAAGTTGAGGAGTAAGAGAATACGATAGCAAGAAGCAATACTTAGCTGAGTGTGTTACAAAGAGGTTCGCTAAAATGTACATGTGTAAAGAATTATATTGAGGAGCAATAAAATGGGAAAGTATTTTGGAACCGATGGCTTCCGTGGTGAAGCTGGAATCACTCTAACCGCTGACCATGCCTACAAGGTTGGCCGTTTCTTAGGCTGGTATTACAACGCTCTGCGTGAGCGTAACGGCGGCGACAACGAGCCCGCCCGTATCGTCATCGGCAAGGACACTCGTCGCAGCTCTTACATGTTTGAGTACAGCCTGGTGGCTGGTCTGACGGCTTCCGGCGCAGACGCTTACCTGCTCCATGTCACGACCACCCCGTCTGTGGCTTATATTGCTCGCGTGGATGATTTCGACTGCGGAATCATGATCTCTGCCAGCCACAACCCCTACTACGACAACGGCATCAAGCTGATCGACTGCTACGGCGAGAAAATGTCCGAGGAGACTTTGACGCTGGTGGAGGACTACATTGACGGCAAGCTCCACGTCTTTGATAAGGAATGGTCGGAGTTGCCCTTTGCCCATCGTGAGCATATCGGCTGCACGGTGGACTATGTGGCAGGCCGCAACCGTTATATGGGCTATTTGATCTCTCTGGGCATCTATTCTTTCAAGGGTGTCAAGGTCGGCCTGGACTGTGCCAACGGTGCAAGCTGGAATATTGCTAAGAGCATTTTCGATGCACTGGGCGCAGACACCTACGTCATCAACAATAAGCCGAACGGTCTGAATATCAACAATAACGCTGGCTCTACGCATATCGAGGGTCTGCAGAAGTTCGTGGTGGAGAAGGGGTTAGATATCGGTTTTGCCTTTGACGGCGATGCAGACCGCTGCCTGTGTGTAGATGAAAAGGGCAATGTCATCACCGGTGACCATATCCTGTACATCTACGGCTGCTACATGAAAGAGAACGGTGAGCTGATGAATAATACGGTGGTCACTACGGTCATGTCCAACTTTGGCCTCTACAAGGCCTTCGATGAGCAGGGAATCGGTTATGCCAAGACCGCTGTGGGCGACAAGTATGTTTACGAGTATATGGCAAAGAGCGGCTGCCGTATCGGTGGTGAGCAGAGCGGCCACATTATCTTCTCTAAGTACGCAAGCACTGGCGATGGTATCCTGACCGGTCTGAAGATGATGGAGGTCATGCTGGCCAGGAAGATGCCTATGAGCAAGCTGGCTGAACCTTTGAAGATCTATCCGCAGGTGCTGGAAAATGTTTGCGTGACCGATAAAAAGGCTGCACAGAACGATCCGGCAGTGCAGGAGGCTGTCAAGGCGGTTGCGGAAGCACTGGGCGACACTGGTCGTATTCTGGTGCGTGAGTCCGGTACCGAGCCGCTTGTCCGCGTGATGGTGGAAGCCCCTGACCACGATACCTGCCGGAAGTATGTTGATGAAGTTGTCAAGGCAATCAGCGAAAAGGGATATAAGGTGTAAAGCCAGGAATGGAGCTGGAATTAATCGAAACCGCTTTACATAGAGGAAAAGCATAATAGAGTAGAGAAGTAAGCAATGGGAGGAATAAGCCTATGTGTGGAATCGTTGGTTTTATAGGAAAAAGGCAAGCAGCACCGATTCTTTTGGACGGTCTGTCAAAACTGGAATATAGAGGATATGACTCGGCAGGGTTAGCTGTCCGTGATGGCGAAGAACTGGCACAGGTCGTGAAAGCGAAGGGGCGCTTGTCCAATCTGATCGAGAAAACAGATGGAGGTAAGGCGTTAAAAGGAACCTGTGGTATTGGTCATACTCGTTGGGCAACTCACGGTGAGCCGAGCCAAACCAATGCACATCCGCATGTTTCAGGTAACTGTACCCGTTCTGGTTCTGGTACAGTGGAGTCTGAGGTCGTTGGCGTACATAACGGCATTATCGAGAACTATACTGAACTGAAAGAAAAGCTGTTGAAGCATGGCTATACGTTCTATAGTCAGACGGATACTGAAGTAGTCATCAAGCTGGTGGACTACTATTATAAAAAGTACAATCTTGGTCCTATCGATGCCATTGCTAAGACGATGGTACGTGTCCGTGGCTCCTACGCTCTTGAACTGATGTTCCGGGATTATCCGGGTGAGATTTGGGTGGCGCGCAAGGATAGCCCGATGATCATTGGTATTGCGGATGGCGAAACCTATGTAGCTTCGGATGTCCCTGCAATTCTGAAATACACTCGCAATGTGTACTACATCGGCAATCTTGAGTTCGCAAGGCTCGTTCCGGGTGAAGCTCACTTCTACGATTTGAACGGTGATGAAATCGAGAAGCAGACGACAGAGATTAAGTGGGACGCAGAGGCGGCGGAAAAGGGCGGCTTTGAGCATTTCATGATGAAAGAGATCCATGAGCAACCGAAAGCAGTTCAAGATACCTTGAACTCTGTCATCAAGGACGGTGCCATCGACCTGTCCAGTGTGGAAATCACTGAGGATGAGATCAAAAACTTCGAGCAGATCTATATTGTTGCCTGTGGGTCTGCATGGCATGTGGGCATGGCTGCTCAGTATGTGTTAGAAGATATAGTGGATATCCCGGTGCGTGTGGAACTTGCATCTGAGTTTCGCTATCGTAAGATGCCGCTCAATCAGAAGGCACTGGTGATTGTTGTCAGCCAGTCTGGTGAGACGGCAGATACGTTGGCGGCACTGCGGTTGGCAAAAGAAAAAGGCATAATCACAATGGCAATCGTTAATGTTGTCGGTAGTAGCATTGCCCGTGAAGCAGATAAGGTGTTCTACACACTTGCTGGCCCTGAGATCTCTGTTGCAACGACCAAGGCATACAGCGCACAGCTAGCAGCCATGTACTGTCTGGCAGTTCAGTTTGCAAAGGTCAGAGGAAAAATCACGGAGGAGCAGTACAGCTACTATATTTCTGAACTGTTGACTCTCCCAGAGAAGATGCAGAAAGCTCTGGAAGATAAAGAGCGCATCCAGTGGTTTGCAGCAAAGTATGCCAATTCTCATGATGTTTTCTTCGTGGGGCGTGGCATCGATTATGCGGTCGGCTTGGAAGGTAGCTTGAAGCTGAAAGAAATCAGCTACATACACTCTGAAGCATACGCTGCTGGCGAACTGAAGCACGGAACCATTAGCCTGATTGAGCAGGGAACACTGGTCATCGGTGTGCTGACCCAGAACGAACTCTACGAAAAGACAATCAGCAATATGTTGGAATGCAAGAGCCGTGGCGCTTATCTGATGGGGCTCACTACTTATGGCAAGTATGAAATCGAAGATCAGGTGAACTTCACGGTCTATGTTCCAAAGATGGACGAACATTTTATCGGTAGCCTAGCTGTGATACCTTTGCAATTATTGGGATATTATGTGTCCGTTGCCAAGGGATTGGATGTAGACAAACCGAGAAATCTAGCAAAGAGTGTTACGGTAGAGTAATTTTATAATGTTGTTTCACGGCTGAAAAGCCTTTATTTTATATTAAAGGTAGTGTCAAATGATTTATGAAAAACAGAGTCAAAGAAAAAGGCTCTGATGAACCTTGAAAATTGCAGATATTAATTCCAATAAGCTCTCCGAGGGCTTAGGGGGGTGCCCTAAGAACCTACAAGGGACCAGTCCCTTGATCCATTATCGGGCTTTGCCCGAGCCCATCCTCGCCGGAAGGCAGGAAAAGGGCGCAGTTGCCCCTTTTCTGCTGGATAGGATAATCCGAGAACTTTATGTCAATAAACTTTCGCGGCATATCCTCGCAGCCGGCAAAGCCGTCTGTTCCGGTATTCCACGGTTCTATTGACAACAGTTCCGCTCCGATGCAGCAGTACCATTTTTCTGTATGTTCAGAATGGTCTGTTGTCCAAGAAAGATCAGAAGCTGCCACTTGCCAGGCATATTGTCGACACCCTGAAGCATTTCTACTTCATTGAGGACTTTATAGCCTGCATGCTTATGTGGACGCAGGAAATTATAGTAAGCGACCCAGAGCGCCAGATCATAGTTGGCACCGTCGATGTTGTCGAACCCATTTGTATGGCGGTAAGAAGCTTTATAAGTACGGTTCAGTCGTTCAATCATCTGTTTGAATGGACGATGTTCTGTAGAGACAGCATCGTCGTTGGTAAGTCCAATGACCTGGGTAACTGTGAATGTAAAGTCTTTGCCAAACTTCTTTGCGAATTCCATTGAAGCAAGAGGATAAGCACTGTAACCATCCGCAATGAATTTAAAATTTTTTGGGAGTTTTGCAAGCCCATGGAAAGCCATACGCATGGCAAGGATGCAGGGGCCAACACCACGGTTATCGGAGACCTGATAGCCGAGGATGGAACGTGTGGCTGCATTCATGATCAGCCAGACGTAAGTTTTGATACCACGGATCTTTATGTAAGTTTCGTCAGCAGTGAAGACATTATTTTTCTCGTAAGGATACTGGTCAACGAATGGCTTGATACAGATCGCAGCGGTTTTACAGTAGTTGGCGATCTGCTGATGGGAAATGCTGATGTTATACAGGTCTTTTAAAGCCTGTGATGTCTTTCGCAGGGAAAGTCCCAGATTGACGTGGAGCGTCAGGCATAAGGACATGACATGGGAATTGTGCTTATTGAATTTAAGTGAAGAAGCATTTTTAGGCAGGGTATTTAAATCCATGCTGAAAAAATCCATCGTGAACTCACGGTAGATATAGTGAAGCTGATATTTGTTTTTGCCATAATCCTCTGCGAGGTCTGCTTTGTCAACTTTCTTGAGATTGTGGAGGTAATACGGACATTTGGGATTAACGCACTTATGGACAATGAAGTGTTTTCTGTCCTTTTTAGGAACCAGGGTATTGCCACAGTGAGGGCAGCGTAGCTTTACGGAAGAAAATCTGCTTTCATCGGGTGAGAACCTGGAATCACAGATCTTGCACATGAGCTGTCCTTTGGAACCGTTATTCTTGTAGAGGAACAGTTTTGGGGCATCACAACGCGGGCAGGTACAGGAGTCAGGGATGTCACATTCTGACCGGCGGCTGATCGGACGGATTTTCTTACCATAACGTTTTTCGTAGTAAGGAATGAGTTCTTTGTAAGTCCAGTCCTGACGGAAGTCCGTGATCAGAGGGAGTTCATCGATTTTAAACTTTTGGTACTTTGGGGAGTGGGAATCATCAAAAGCCCACTGCTTGAGGGGAATATATCTGCAGATAAAATGTTACTGTTCAAGGGTTAGCATAAGTCATTGTAAAAAATGACGAAATTTATTTTTTTATTTTGTGGATAATTGTTTTAGGCAGGAAAAACTGTGTTTATAGTTTTTCCTGCTATTCTTTTGGGAGAAAGTTATACACCAAAATTTAAATTTTATCTGCTGTTCGTGTTGTTTAAACACTCATATTAAAGCATTTCCAGTTACAAAAAGACTCTTTATCCACAGTCAATTTGACGAAAGTGTAATTTCAGGTGATTCGCTTTTTGAGTGTATTTTTGTTATACTCTTTTTAACGAAAAAGGAAAGAGGTTCATGGACATGGATTTAATTGAAGAGCTTAGAAAACGTGATGAACTTCTTGCTGGTTATCTCAAACAGATTGAGATCCAGGAGGAATTTATCCAAAAGCAGAAAGAATTGATCGAATACCTAGAAGATCATATTTCAAAGATCACAGATATAATCAGCGGCGTTTGATTATAAATGTGCTGGAGGAAAATGTATGCCTGACACCTATGATTACATCACACTTATGTGCCGGCTGAAAGCTGCACAGGCCAGAAATAAAGAACTTGAATCCGGTGAAAAATATATCCAGCTGAAAGAACTCCATCAAAAGGATTGCAGAACTTATGAACATAAGATCCGGACGCTGGAGACTGCAGTGACGGATGCACATAAAGAAACAATCCGCGTACGTAACTACTGGTTTCAGGTTTTGGAAGCCATGCTTTTAGAGTTTGAAGCTATGCAGAAAAAAGCAGATCAAAAACTTCGAGAAATGGAGAAGCGTGCTCTTTTTGCCGAAAAACAAAGAGAGGATGCATTGGATAAGGTAAAAGAACTCCAGGTTAAATTTTATGAGACAGCTTCCAAACTGGAGGAAGAACTGGGGAAAAACCTGAAACTCCGTGCACAGATAAACCGGGATTATGAAAATTCATCGATTCCTTCCTCGAAAACCATCAAGCATAAAAAAATCACAAACAGCAGGGAAAAAACAGGCAGAAAGCCGGGAGGTCAACCCGGTCATAAAGGACATAGACGAAAGAAACAGGAGCCAACACAACCAGTAATACTTCTTCCACCGCGGGAAGAAGTCCTTGAAGACCGCTTTTTTAAAAAGACTGCAAAGACCATCGTAAAACAACTGGTAAGCATCCGTATGGTCCTGGATGTAAAAGAATACCATGCAGATGTTTATTATAACAGCCAGACAGGAGAACGTGTACATGCTGCCTTTCCGGACGGCGTTATTGATGATGTGAATTATGATGGCAACATTCGGGCGTTCCTGTTCCTTTTAAATAATGACTGTTGTACTTCTATTGATAAGAGCAGGAAATTCCTGTCAGACCTGACTGGTGGAAAGTTAAATATATCGAAAGGAATGGTAAGTAAACTCGGTAAGGAGTTTGCTTTAAAAACTGAGCCTGAACGCAGGTCTGCCTATGCAGATATGCTGCTTTCTCCCGTTATGCATACAGATTGTACCACTGCCAGGGAAAACGGAAAGAGCTGCCAGGTATATGTTTGCGCGACACCGGATGGAAAAGCGCTGTATTTTGCCCGCGAGAAAAAAGGACATAACGGGGTAAAAGGTACTGTCACGGAGGATTATCAGGGAATCCTTATCCACGATCATGACAAGACCTTTTATCATTATGGGTCAGATCATCAGGAATGTCTTGCCCATGTACTGCGTTACCTGAAAGACAGTATAGAGAACGAACCGGAACGGACCTGGAACAGGGAAATGCGTTCACTGGTATAGGAAATGATACATTTCCGAAAAGGCATCCAGCCACCTCAGGAGCCGGATCTGAAAAAGGTTTGTTGTGGTCAAGCATTTTTGTAACACTTGTGGCTAAAAAAATATCATAAATCAATTATGCTGCATTCCGTGTTTCAAAAGGGGTGCGATAACCATTGAAACTATGGGGACGCACATGATTGTAGGCAACATATGCGAATTCCTCGACAGTCTGATAAAGCGCTTCTTCCGTAGTGAATTCATACAAGTTTGTGCACTCATTTTTCAATGTGTTGAAATAACGCTCCATCGGTGCGTTGTCATATGGGTAACCTGCTTTGCTCATGCTTTGCGTCACATTTACCGATTCACAGAATTCGGTAAATGCTTTCGACGTATATTGTGTTCCCTGATCAGAATGCAGGATTATCCCTTCTTTGATAGATGGTTGTGATCCTAACGCCTTTTTCAGCGTGCGGACAGCAAGGTCACTGGTGATATTCCGGTCTGTGATACTCGCGATCACGCTGCGGTCATAAAGATCCAGGATCGTGCAGTTATACCTCACCTCATGGTTCTTTAAAAACAGATATGTAAAATCCGTACACCATTTTTGATTCGGTTTTTCTGCAGTAAAATCCTGATGAAGCATGTTATCAAACACTTTATGCGGTTTGGCATGTCCGCAAACCGGCTTTTTAGGACGTACAATGGAAAATAATTTCATCTCTGTATTCATGTATTTATGAATGGTTGTTGGGCTGTAGCGATATCCTTGGCGTGCCAGATAAACTGTCATGCTCCGGTATCCATCCACACCTCTGTGCTCATGGTAAATCTCCCGGATTTTTGCCTGTACCTCTGATTTTTGGGTATCATAATCCGCCTTCCGGTGTTTCCGGTAGTTATAATAAGCATTTGGGCAGATGTCAAGCCGCCTGAGCAGCCAGCGCAAGCCAAAATAGTCATGGTATTTTTCAATAAACCGATAAGCCTCTAATCGATTTCTTTTGCAAAGAATGCCGCCGCTTTTTTTAAGAAAAGATTCTCCTTTCGTGATTCTTCAAGCTCTTTCCGAAGACGGAGATTCTCTTTCATCAACTCAGCTTCATTTGGGGATTCTGGATTTAAAATGGCTTTTGTCTGGCATTCTTCGCTAAATTCAGCACACCATTTAGAGATACTGGCTTTTGATACACCATACTCAGCGGTGATGCTTTTGTAAGTACGTCCTTCTTCCAGATGGAGACGGACAATTTTCTTTTTAAATTCAGGTGTGTAAGTTTGTGGCATAATAGTTCCTCTTTTCTTTCTGAGATGATTATATCTTATTAGCCACTACTGTTACAACTTTATTGTACCAAGTCGCTAGCGCGACGGCTAGTCCTAAGTACGTGGTTCTATTACTTTTTTTCAAAGAAATCTGTTTTC
>NZ_JANJZT010000021.1 GCF_024622975.1 Blautia caecimuris
AGTCTTTAGACTCCAGTGCCGGTAATAGACCCTTATAGGGTCAAAGCAAACCACCGGCTAAGCCGGTGGTCGTGATTTATAACAGGAGGAAAAGAAATATGACAGTTTGGGAAGAACTGCAGGCAAGAGGACTGATTGCCCAGGTAACAAACGAAGATGAGATCAAAGAAATGGTAAATAATGGAAAAGCCACTTTTTATATTGGCTTTGACCCCACTGCAGACAGCCTTCATGTAGGACACTTTATGGCGCTTTGCCTGATGAAGCGTCTTCAGATGGCAGGAAACCGTCCCATCGCACTTCTTGGCGGCGGAACCGGAATGATCGGTGATCCCTCCGGAAGAACCGATATGCGTCAGATGATGACAAAGGAAACAATTCAGCATAATATCGACTGCTTCAAAAAACAGATGGAGCGTTTTATTGATTTTTCTGATGGAAAAGCTCTTATGGTCAATAATGCAGACTGGCTGATGGATCTGAACTACGTGGAACTTCTCCGTGAAGTGGGAGCTCATTTTTCCGTAAACCGTATGCTTACGGCAGAGTGCTATAAGCAGCGTATGGAAAGAGGCCTAAGCTTCCTGGAGTTTAACTACATGATCATGCAGAGCTATGACTTCTACATGCTGTTCCAGAAGTACGGCTGCAACATGCAGTTTGGAGGAGACGATCAGTGGAGTAATATGCTTGGCGGAACAGAACTGATCAGAAGAAAGCTTGGCAAGGATGCACATGCTATGACCATTACTCTTCTTCTGAATTCAGAGGGCAAAAAAATGGGCAAGACTCAGTCCGGCGCTGTATGGCTTGATCCGAACAAGACTTCTCCTTTTGATTTTTACCAGTACTGGAGAAATGTGGATGATGCAGATGTAATCAAATGTATGCGTCTTCTTACTTTTCTGCCTCTGGAAGAAATCGATGAAATGGCAAAATGGGAAGGCAGCCAGCTGAACAAGGCCAAAGAAGTACTGGCGTATGAGCTGACCAATCTGGTACACGGCGAGGAAGAGGCAAAGAAAGCCCAGGAAGGCGCCAGAGCACTTTTTGCAGGCGGCGCCAATACAGAGAACATGCCGTCTACAGAGTTGACTGATGAGGATTTCCAGGAAGGCAGCATCGACCTTATTACCATGCTGGTAAAAACCGGTCTTGTGCCAAGCCGTTCCGAGGGTCGTCGTGCCATCGAACAGGGTGGAGTATCCATTGACGGTGAAAAGATCACAGATATCAAACACACAGTAAAAAAAGAGGATTTCAACGAAGAAGGCATGGTGCTGAAACGCGGTAAAAAGAAATTCCATAAGGTGTGTGTAAAATAGAGGAGGAAACAATCATGAAAAAATACGGAGTAAACGAACTTCGTCAGATGTTCCTGGATTTTATGGGGAGCAAGGGACATCTTGTTATGAAAAGCTTTTCCCTTGTACCACAGGGAGATAAGAGTCTTCTGCTGATCAATGCAGGTATGGCTCCTCTGAAGCCTTACTTTACAGGAGCAGAGATCCCTCCAAGGACAAGAGTGGCAACCTGTCAGAAATGTATTCGTACCGGCGATATTGAAAACGTAGGTAAAACAGCCCGTCATGGCACATTTTTTGAGATGCTTGGAAACTTTTCTTTTGGAGATTATTTCAAGCATGAAGCCATTGCCTGGTCCTGGGAGTTCCTGACAAAAGTTGTGGGACTGGATCCGGAACGTCTGTATCCTTCTGTGTATCTGGAGGATGATGAGGCTTTTGAAATCTGGAATAAAGAGGTTGGTATTCCGGCTGAACGTATTTTCCGCTTTGGCAAAGAAGACAATTTCTGGGAGCATGGTGCAGGCCCATGTGGTCCATGCTCTGAGATCTACTATGACCGCGGCGAAAAATACGGATGCGGTAAACCGGATTGTACTGTAGGATGTGAATGTGACCGCTATATGGAAGTGTGGAATAATGTGTTTACACAGTTCGAAAATGACGGAAATGGCAATTACGAAACACTTCAGAATAAAAACATTGATACAGGAATGGGTCTGGAGCGTCTGGCTGTTGTTGTTCAGGATGTGGATTCTATTTTTGATGTGGATACCATCTGTTCTCTTCGTAATCTGGTATGTCAGGTGGCAGATAAGGAATATGGCAAAAATTATCAGGCTGATGTGTCCATTCGTCTGATCACAGACCATATCCGTTCTGCTACATTTATGATTTCTGACGGCATCATGCCAACGAATGAAGGACGCGGTTATGTGCTTCGTCGTCTGATCCGTCGTGCAGCCCGTCACGGACACCTTCTGGGAATTGAAGGAACTTTCCTTGCAAAATTAAGTGCAGAAGTAATCCAGGGATCTAAAGACGGATATCCGGAGCTTGAAGAGAAAAAGGAATTTATCTTCAAGGTTCTTACCAATGAAGAAAATCAGTTTAACAAGACCATTGACCAGGGTCTCCGCATCCTTTCTGACATGGAAGAGGAGATGAAAGCAAAAGACGAAAAAACACTTTCCGGAGAAAATGCATTTAAGCTTTATGATACTTATGGATTCCCTCTGGATCTGACAAAAGAAATCCTTGAGGAAAAGGGATACGGAATCGATGAGGAAGGCTTCCAGGCTGCCATGGAAGAGCAGAGAGTAAAAGCACGTACTGCCCGCGAAGTGACTAACTATATGGGGGCAGATGCTACTGTTTATGATGAGATCGATCCTTCTGTAACAACAGAGTTTACAGGCTATGATCATCTTTCTTATGAGTCAGAGGTAACCGTTCTTGCCGGAGAAAGCGAGCTGGTTGCTTCTCTGGTAGAAGGACAGAGGGGTACTGTTTTCGTAAAAGAAACTCCTTTCTATGCTACTATGGGCGGACAGGAAGGCGACACCGGTGTGATTGAAACTGCAAATGGAAAATTTGTGGTAGAAGATACCATTCAACTCCGCGGCGGTAAATTCGGTCATGTAGGATATATGGAATCCGGTATGATCTCTCAGGGAGAAACGGTTTCTCTTAAGGTTGCAGAAAACAAACGCCGTGACACAGAAAAGAACCACAGCGCTACTCATCTGCTGCAGAAAGCTTTAAAAACAGTACTGGGCTCTCATGTAGAACAGAAAGGTTCTCTTGTGACTCCGGACAGACTTCGTTTTGACTTTGCTCATTTCCAGGCAATGACAGAGGAAGAACTTGAAAAAACAGAAGCTCTTGTAAATCAGGAGATCCAGGCAGCTCTTCCGGTAGAAACTGCTGTCATGGACATTGAGGAAGCAAAAAAATCAGGAGCTATGGCTCTGTTCGGCGAAAAGTACGATCAGAAGGTCCGTGTAGTTTCCATGGGAGATTTCTCAAAAGAACTCTGCGGCGGTACTCATGTAAAAAATACTTCCTCTATCATGCTCTTTAAGATTGTTTCTGAGGCAGGTGTTGCCGCAGGCGTGCGCCGTATTGAGGCTCTTACCGGAAATGCGGTCGTGGATTATTATAAGAAGCAGGAAAATATGCTGAAGGAAGCTGCAAAAGCATTAAAAACACAGCCGGCTGAGGTGACAGAAAAGATCACTCATATGCAGGCGGACATAAAAGTGCTTCACAGTGAAAATGAATCTCTGAAAAGCAAGCTTGCACAGGGATCACTTGGCGATGTTATGGATCAGGTTGCGGAAGTAAAAGGCGTGAAGCTTCTGGCAGCCAAAGTGGAGGGCGTTGACATGAACGGTCTCCGTGATCTGGGAGATCAGCTGAAAGAGAAGCTGGGCGAGGGTGTTGTTGTCCTGGCGGCAGTAAACGGCGCGAAGGTAAACTTCCTTGCCATGGCTACAGATGCAGCTCAGAAGGCAGGCGCTCATGCAGGAAATCTGATCAAGGGCGTTGCAGCTATCGCAGGCGGTGGCGGCGGCGGTCGTCCGAATATGGCTCAGGCCGGCGGAAAGAACCCGGAAAAGGCTCAGGAAGCCATTGACGCAGCTGCCGGAATCCTGGAGCAGCAGCTGGCCTAAGCTTCTGCGGTAAATCCCTGCAAAAATATTGCAAAATATTTTGCAAAAATATCCAAAAGCTGTTGACGAACCTTAAGGCTATGATATATAATATAACTCGTGCAAGAAAAATACCCAGACAGTTGTATTTTAGCACAATCTACAACTGGAGGGAGGTTAGGTGTGAGTCTATGTCAAACGTTATCGTAAAAGAAAACGAGACTTTAGATAGCGCTCTTCGCAGATTCAAGAGAAGCTGTGCAAAAGCAGGTATCCAGCAGGAAATCCGCAAAAGAGAGCATTACGAGAAACCAAGCGTTCGTCGTAAGAAAAAATCTGAAGCCGCAAGAAAACGTAAATATAATTAATTGTGCGCAAAAATCCCTGGCTGTATAGTCAGGGATTTTTAAAAACTCTAATTGTTACTTTATTAACAACATTACAGAAAAAGTGAAGTGAAGCTATGAACCTGATTATCATGCCCCTGAAAAAAATGGCAAAGCTTTTATTTAACAGGATTTTTTATGTGGCGGTAGCCCTGCTTCTTCAGCTTGTATGGGTGTTTCTTTTTGTGTGGGAACTGGCAGGTTATTCTCAGTATATTTCCCTTGCCATTACAGTACTTAGTATTGTGATGGTGCTGTGGATCCTGAATAAAAGAATCAATCCTTCTTATAAGCTGGGCTGGACAATGCTGATCATGGCGTTTCCTGTTTTCGGACTGCTTTTATACCTGCTGTTCGGACATTCCAGGATCGCGGAGGAAATGCAGAAACGTTATACCCGGGTCCAGGAGGACAGTATTCCTTATCTTCAGTCAGATCCCCGGGTCTGCAGGAAAATACAGGAGGAGGATCCGTCTGCGGCAGTCCAGTCGGAATATATCTGCCGTCATTCCGTGTATCCTGTGTATGAACATACAAAGGCGGAATATTTTCAGGTAGGCGATGACATGTTTCCTGTGCTGGTGAAAGAACTGGAACAGGCAGAGCATTATATTTATATTGAATATTTTATTATTAATGACGGCGTTATGTGGAGGACGATTCTGGATATTCTGGAACAGAAAGCCGCTCAGGGAGTGGATGTACGCCTGATCTATGACGGATTTGGCTGTCTTACTACGCTGCCCTACAAATACGATAAATTCCTGCGGGAAAAAGGAATCCAGTGCAAAGTATTTAACCCTTTCCGCCCGGTGTTAAATATTATCCAGAATAACAGAGATCACAGAAAGATCTGTGTCATTGACGGAAAGACAGGCTTTACAGGAGGAATCAATCTGGCAGATGAATATATTAACCAGAAGGAACGCTTCGGCCACTGGAAGGATACGGCGGTAATGCTGAAAGGCGATGCCGTGTGGAGTATGACCATGATGTTTCTTCATATGTGGAATGTGGTAAACGGCATTCAGACACCTATTGATTACGCTGCCCATTCACCCCACGCCTATCATCCGGAAGAGTTTGAGGGAAGCGGATTTGTACAGCCCTTTACAGATACTCCTCTTGACGGGGAGACACTGGGAGAAAATGTTTATCTGAATATTATCAACCGGGCAAAGCGTTATGTGTATATCTGTACGCCTTATCTGATCATTGACAATGAAATGATGACAGCTCTCTGCCTTGCTGCAAAAAGCGGAGTAGATGTGCGGATCATGACTCCGGGAGTGCCGGATAAAAAAATGGTATTCCTTCTTACCCAGTCTTATTATGCGCAGCTGATAGAAGCCGGTGTAAAAATTTATGAATACCAGCCCGGATTCCTTCATGCCAAGTCTTTTGTCTGTGATGATGAAATTGCTGTGGTGGGAACCATTAATCTGGATTACCGAAGTCTTTATCTGCATTTTGAAGATGGCGTATGGATCTACAAAAACGACGTGATCCGGGATATTCTTGAGGATTTTCTGGAAACCATGCATTACTGTGATCCTATCAGTCTTGAATTCTGCAAAAACAGAAATATATTTGTGCGGGGATTTCAGAGTATTCTCCGTGTATTCGCGCCTCTTCTGTGATTTTTGAAGAAGCAGTCATATTTTCGGGTTTCTCCTTTTAGAATAGAATAAAACACCCAAACGGGAGGTTTTCTATGACTAAAAAACGGAGGAACCTTTTTTGTGCCCGGATACTTTGCGCAAGTATCCTTTTTTCGTTGGCAGCGCCGGTATCTGCGGAAGAAACTGCCTCTGCAGTTTCTGTGGAGGCTCCGGAATATGTGCTGATGGAGCCGGAAACAGGGACGGTGATCCTGGAAAAAGACAAAGATGTTCCAAGAAGTCCCGCCAGTGTTACAAAGGTTATGACTCTTCTTCTTATTTTTGAAGAAATAGAAAAAGGAAATCTGAAACTGGATGACACGGTTATAACAAGCGCTCATGCCAAATCTATGGGAGGCTCCCAGGTTTTTCTGGAGGAAGGAGAAACCCAGACGGTGGAGACCATGATCAAATGTATTGTGATCGCTTCCGGAAATGATGCCAGCGTGGCTATGGCAGAACATATTGCAGGCAGCGAACCGGAGTTTGTAAATGCAATGAATAAAAAGGCGCAGGCTCTGGGCATGAAAAACACGCATTTTGTGGACTGCTGCGGGCTGACAGATTCTGACGATCATTATACCACTGCCTACGACATTGCGCTGATGAGCAGAGAACTGATCCGTAAGTATCCGGAAATCCTGAACTATTCTTCCGTGTGGATGGATACGATCACACACAATACAAGGCAGGGTTCCAAGGAGTTCGGGCTGTCTAATACCAACAGGCTGATCCGTACATATGAAGGCTGTGTGGGACTGAAAACAGGCAGCACAAGCAAAGCAAAATTCTGTGTTTCTGCTGTGGCAAAAAGAAAAGGGATCACTCTGATCGCTGTAGTTATGGCTGCTCCGGATTCCAGGACAAGAGTGAAGGATGCCTCAATGCTTTTTGATTACGGATTTGCAAAATGCAGTCTTTATACAGACGAAAATCCGGGGAAGCTTCCAGATCTGAAAGTGATAAAAGGCATAAAAGAAAAAACAACTCTGACTTTTGGAAAAACCTTCCGCTGTCTGAGTACAGACGGAACAACTTTTGATAAAATAAAAAAGAAGCTGATTCTTCCAAATGAAGTAAAGGCGCCTGTAAAAAAGGGACAAAAAGCAGGAGAGCTTGTCTATTATCAGGAGAACAGAGAGCTTGGAAGGATTCCTGTGATCTATGCAGAAAACGTGAAAAAGGCCGGATATCTGGACCGGCTGAAACAGACGGCGGAGGAATTCTGCCTGTGAAAAGATACCGGATATCATACTGTGGCTGAAGGTTACTGTTCACAGGTACTATTCCGCCAGGTGTTTTGGAATGCATTTTGGCCAGGTTACTGCAAACGGAGTGAGCATTGGGATGTTTGCCTGAAAGAACTTTCCGGCATCTGACAATTCTTTTGACAAGAAGGATGGCTGGGGGGTATAATAAATTCCAAATAGGTTACAGACTGAACAGAAATATGAGAGGAATAAAGATAAAATGAAAGAGATCAGGACTGAGGAAGCAGTAGGGCATGTGCTTTGCCATGATATTACCCAGATTATCAAAGACGAAAAAAAAGGCGTGCTATTTAAAAAGGGCCATGTAGTAAAAGAAGAGGATATACCGGCGCTTCTGTCAGTGGGAAAAGAGCATCTTTTTGTATGGGAAAAACAGGAGGGAATCCTTCACGAAAACGAAGGGGCGGAGATTCTGTATGAAATCTGCGCCGGCAGACATATGCACGGAACAGAGGTAAAAGAAGGCAAAATAGAAGTGATCGCTGACTGCGACGGTCTTCTGAAGATCAACAGAGCTGCTCTTCTTGGCGTAAACAGTCTCGGAGAGATGATGATCGCTTCCAGACACGGGGATTTTCCGGTAAAAAAGGGAGATAAAATCGCAGGAACAAGAATTATTCCTCTTGTGATCGAAAAGGAAAAAATGGACAGAGCCCGGGAGACTGCAGGCCGCGAACCGATTTTTAATATCCTGCCTTTCCGGGAAAAAAAGGTGGGGATCGTAACGACAGGAAGTGAAGTGAAAAAGGGACTGATCCAGGATACCTTTACTCCTGTTCTGAGAGAAAAGCTTGCAGAATATTCCTGCCAGGTTATGGGGCAGACAACGCCGGGAGATGAAAAGGATCAGATTACAGGGGATATCCTGAAGTTTATTGAAAATGGAGCGGATATGGTGATCTGCAGCGGCGGAATGAGCGTGGATCCGGATGACAGAACTCCGGGAGCCATCCGCGCTACCGGTGCGGAGGTCGTAACCTATGGAGCTCCGGTTCTTCCGGGAGCCATGCTTCTTCTTGCCTATTACAGAAAAGGGGAAAAAACCATCCCGATCCTGGGTCTTCCGGGCTGCGTGATGTATGCAAAAAGAACTGTGTTCGATCTGGTTCTGCCGAGAATCGTGGCAGACGATTCTGTCCGCAGGGAAGAAATTGCAGCCTATGGGGAGGGCGGACTTTGCCTGAACTGCAGAGTATGTACTTTCCCTAACTGTGGATTCGGAAAATAAAAGCAGTCAGAGGAGCAGAATGAAAACATTCATAACAAAAACCTATCAGATAAAAACAGAAAAGCTGAAAGGCGGTCATCCGGTACGTTTTGCTGTCCTGGCAGATCTTCACGGGCTTGTATTTGGAAATGAGAATCAGGATCTGTTTCATGCAATTGAAAAAAGCGGAGCCGATGCAGCGCTTGTTGTGGGAGACATGGTTGTGAGAGCGGATGTGTCTACGGTTTCGGCAGTTACCGGATTTTTGTGCAGACTGGCAAACAGAATCCCTGTTTTTTATGCTCTTGGAAACCATGAGTATGAAATGCTGCTGAACCCGGATACGTCCGCAGAATATCTTACTTATGAGCATGTGCTTACCAATGCCGGCGTGTGCTTTCTTCATAATGAGCATGTGTGCATGAATATCAGAGGAACAGAGTTTACCTTTTACGGACTGGAGCTTCCGGAAGAATATTATCGGAAGCCTTTTTCTCCATATCCTGACAGACAGGATATGAGAGAATTGGTTGGAAAACCTTCAGGAGACGGGATTTCTGTGCTTCTTGCCCATAATCCGAAATATGGAGACGTATATTTTGAGTGGGGAGCAGACTTTATTTTTTCCGGGCATTATCACGGGGGAATCTTGAGATTTAATGAACATCACGGACTTACCTGTCCCCAGTATCTTTTGTTTCCTCTATATTGCTGCGGGGATTTTCACAGACAGGAGCAGCATATGATCGTCAGCGCCGGTCTGGGAGAGCATACCATTCCTGTGCGTATTCATAATCCCAGAGAACTGATCCTTGCAGAGCTTGTTCCGGACGAAGGCGGGCCAGGCGGAAATACTGCGCAGAAAACAGGAGGGGACAGCTGAAATGGCCATACCCATAAAGATAAATGTATTTGAAGGACCGCTGGATCTTCTTCTTCATCTGATCGAAAAGAATAAAATTGATATTTATGATATTCCTATTGTGGAGATCACGGATCAGTACATGGAGTACATTCATGGAATGGAAACAGAGGATCTGGGCACTATGAGCGAATTCCTTGTAATGGCAGCTACGCTTCTGGATATCAAGTGTAAAATGCTGCTGCCCCGTCAGGTCAATGAAGAAGGGGAAGAGGAGGATCCCAGAGAGGAGCTTGTTCAGAAGCTTCTGGAATACAAGATGTACAAATATATGTCCTATGAACTGAAGGACAAAATGGATGGAGCGGCAGGCGTGTTTTTTAAAAAGCCCACCATACCGGATGAAGTGATGAAATACAGAGAACCGGTGGATCCTCAGGCGCTTCTGGCATCTCTGACGCTGGAAAAGCTGAATCAGATCTACAAATCCATTCTGAAAAAACAGGAATCGAAAATCGATCCCATCCGAAGTAAATTCGGTACCATTGAAAAAGAAGAGGTCAGCCTTTCTGATAAAATGCTGGAAATGAAAGCATATGCGGCAGAAAACAGACGTTTCAGCTTTCGGGGGCTTCTGCAAGGCCAGACCTCCAAAATCCAGGTGATCGTTACATTTCTGTCTATCCTGGAATTGATGAAAATGGGATACGTTCATGTAAAACAGGAAGAGCTGTTTGACGACATCCAGGTGGAGGTAAAAGAGGATCCTGATACCTGGAAGAACCTGACAGAATTTGCGGACGAATAGGGGAATAAGGAGAAATATGGAAATAAAAAGAACAGAGGCAGCCATTGAGGCCATCCTTTTTGCCATGGGGGAATCTGTGGAGCTTTCCCGGATTGCCGCTGCGGTAGGGCAGGACAAGGATACTACCCGCAGGCTGCTGCATCACATGATGGACCGGTATCAGGAGGAGGACAGGGGGATCCAGATCATAGAGCTGGAACAGTCCTATCAGATGTGCACGAAAAAAGAGTATTATGAGAACCTGATCCAGATCGCCCTGCATCCCCAAAAGCCGGTTCTTACGGATGTTATGCTGGAAACACTTTCGATCATTGCCTATAAACAGCCTGTGACAAAGGCGGAAATAGAAAAGATCCGCGGAGTGAAATGCGATCATGCCATTAATAAGCTGATGGAATATGAGCTTGTCAGAGAGCTTGGAAGGCTGGACGCGCCGGGACGTCCGATTCTTCTTGGTACAACAGAAGAATTTCTGCGTTCTTTCGGGGTGCAGGCTCTTGATGAGCTTCCGGTTATGGATCCGGTACAGCTGGAAGATTTCAAGGCGGAAGCAGAAGAGGAAATCCAGTTAAAGCTGGACGTATAAGGAGGAAGGATGAAATGCCAACCACATACACACACGATTTATTTGGAAAAAAGGTTTACAGACAGCTTCCGGAGGAAATTCGAAAAGTGATACGGGAAAACGGAAATCTTTTTCGGATCGGCCTTCATGGACCGGATATTCTGTTTTATGACCTGTTCAATCAAAAGGTCTGCGGTCTGGGAACGGAAATGCACAAGATACCTGCAGCTTCGTTTTTTTTAAGAGGGATGAGCATTGTAAGAAGAACAGGAGACGAGAGGCTTCTGGCTTATCTTCTGGGATTTGCCTGTCACTATCTTCTGGACAGCTCCTGTCATCCTTTTGTGGATGAAACGGCTGAAAAGAAGATTCTTTCTCACACGCTTCTGGAAAAAGAATTTGACAGAACACTGATGGTGGAAACGAACAGGAATCCTCATCATTATTATCCGTCAGACTGTATTGTGCCCAGGATGGATTATGCAAAAGTTATACACTGCATGTTTCCTGAGATTACAGCAAAGAATATTTTCCTTTCTCTGAAGATGATGAAATTTCTTACCAATGCAATGGTTTACAATAATTCCGGAAAACGAAGGCTTTTGGCGGCCATTGTCACAAGGATCGCAGGACGGAAGCGGTCTGCGGCTGTCCTTGAATATTTTATGGAAAAGGATCCGGTTCCGGGGTCAGAAGCTCCTGTAAAGGAGCTGCATCAGTATTTTGATCAGGCGGTACGGGAAGCGCCTGCGTACATTGAGGAACTGTTCCGTTTATCCAGAGAGAAGAGAATGCTTTCAGAGAGATGGAACCGCACCTACAACGGATAGATGCAGGGAAAACACAGCCTGCTGGATAAACAGGGAGCTGAGACAGAGGAAAAGCAGAATAAAGCGGACATGTATGCATAAACTTATCCTATAAGCATAAAAAGGCGGGGATGAATATGAGACATGCTGCATTACTTCTGCTGACATCTGTCTTTCTTTTTGGGGAGTTTGCTTTTGGTTCTCAGGCTGTTGCGGCTGAGACAGTCTGTGAAAATACAGAAAAGGAAGCGGCAGATTCTCCGGGCAGCCTTTACGCTCTTTCAGCTGTTCTGATGGATGGAGAGTCCGGGCGTATTCTTTATGAAAAAGACGGGGAAACACCCAGGCCCAATGCCAGTACCACAAAAGTAATGACCTGTATTCTGGCTCTGGAAAACGGGGCAGGCGACGATTACGTTATGGTGTCAGATAAGGCGGCGGCGCAGCCGGATGTACAGCTTGGCATGAGGGAGGGAGAGCAGTATTATCTGGAAGACCTTCTGTATTCTCTTATGCTGATGAGCCACAACGATACAGCGGTAGCCATAGCGGAACATATCGGGGGAAGCACGGAAGGCTTTGCCGGGATGATGAATGAAAAAGCAAAAGAGATCGGATGTACGGATACGTATTTTATTACGCCCAACGGTCTGGATGCAGAAGATGAAAAGGGAGTGCATCATACAACTGCCAGAGATCTGGCTTTGATTATGCGCTATGCCATCAGAAGCGAAACCTTTTTAAAGATCACCCAGACCCGGGAATATTCGTTTACAGATCTCGATGAAAAAAGAGAATTTTCTGTTCACAATACAAACGCTCTGCTTACTATGACTGACGGGGTTCTTTCCGGAAAAACAGGATTTACAGGGGACGCGGGATATTGTTATGTGTGCGCCTGCGAAAAAGATGAAAAGACTTTTGTGGTGTCCCTTCTGGGATGTGGCTGGCCAAACAACAAAGGATATAAGTGGAAGGATTCTTTGAAGCTTCTGGATTACGGGGAAGATAATTTTGATTATGAGAAGTTCTGGAAAGAACTGAAGTTTCCGGAAGTACCGGTGAAAGACGGAGTGGAAAAAAACATTACCTTTGGGGACACGGCTGTTGTAAGCGGGATTCCGTCTGTTTCCGAAAAAGAAAAGAATAAAAAAATACTTATGAAAAAAGGTGAAAAGATCAGCTGCCGCCTGGAGATGCCGGAAAAGCTTCAGGCGCCGGTAAAAAAAGGAAACAGGATCGGAACTCTTATTTACAGCCTGGGAGAAGAGGAACTGGCTTCTTATCCGGTGCTGGCTGACCGGAATGTGGAAAAGGTTTCTTATGGCTGGTGTGTGGACCAGGTGTTTCATGATTTTTTTCACTGAATATCAGTTATAGGAATATCCGGAATTTTGCTGAAGGGGAAATTCCCGGCTTTGGTGCACCATGTACCACAGGCCGGGAGTTTTTTTGAGAGAAGAGGTTAAAATTTTAACAAAAACGTATTACCCTATTGAAAAATTTAGAAAAAAAGGTTACAATTATAATCGGCTGAAATTTTGGTTATACTTAAAATTCTTATAAAATGGAGGGCAAACGAGAATGAGTAACGCAACACCAAGTTTAGCAGGCACAAGAATCACTTCTTTGCTTGACGCGAACAGTTTTGTTGAAATCGGAAAAAGTGTTACAGCAAGATCCACTGATTTTAACATGACTGAAACAAAAGCACCTTCAGACGGTGTGATCACCGGATCTGGTGTGATCGACGGAAATCTTGTCTATGTTTACAGCCAGGACGCTTCTGTTCTGAACGGAACCGTTGGAGAAATGCATGCAAAGAAAATTTCCGCACTGTATGACCTTGCAATGAAAACAGGCGCACCGGTAATCGGTCTTGTTGACTGTGCAGGTCTGAGACTCCAGGAGGCTACAGACGCTCTGGAAGCTTTTGGTTCCATTTACCTGAAGCAGACACTGGCATCCGGAATGATCCCGCAGATCACAGCGATTTTCGGCACCTGCGGAGGCGGTATGGCCGTTGTTCCGGCACTGACGGATTTTACTTTTATGGAAGCAAAAAAAGGTAAAATGTTTGTAAATACTCCAAATGCGCTGGAAGGCAATCATGTGGACAAATGTGATACAGCATCTGCTGATTTCCAGAGCCAGGAGACAGGTCTTATTGACGGTACAGGAACAGAGGAAGAGATCCTTGGTCAGATCCGTCAGCTTGTAAGCCTGCTTCCTTCCAACTTTGAGGACAATGATTCTTTTGTAGAATGTGCAGATGATCTGAACCGTACCTGTGATGATCTGGCTGCATGTGCAGGAGATACTTCCCTTGCACTTTCCAGAATCGCAGATGAGGGACTTTTCTTTGAAACAAAGAAAAATTACGGAAAAGATGTTGTTACAGGCTTCCTTCGTCTGAACGGAGCAACTGTAGGTGCTGTGGCAAACAGAACAGAGATCTACAACGAAGAAGGCGAAAAAACAGAAGAATTTGACGGCACCATCTCTGCAAGAGGCGCAAGAAAGGCAGCAGCCTTTGTAAAATTCTGCGACGCTTTTGATATCCCGGTTCTGACACTTACCAATGTGACCGGATTTAAGGCAACTCTCTGCAACGAAAAAATGATGGCAGCATCCATCGGTGAGATGGTTCGTGCTTTTGCAGATGCAACTGTACCGAAGGTAAACGTAGTGATCGGCAAAGCTTACGGAACCGCATATGTTGCCATGAACAGCAAATCTGTAGGCGCGGATCTTGTGTATGCATGGGACAGCGCAGAAATCGGTATGATGGACGCTTCTCTGGCAGCTAAGATCATGTATCCGGGCGCAGATGCTGCCTCTCTTAATGAAAAGGCAGCAGAGTACAGAAACCTTCAGTCAGGTGTGGAATCTGCAGCGGCAAGAGGCTATGTAGATACTGTGATCGCTCCGGCTGATACCAGAAAATATGTGATCGGAGCTTTTGAAATGCTGTTCACAAAAAGAGAAGACCGTCCGGCTAAAAAGCACAGCGCAGTCTAAGTGAGGTGAGCATATGAATCAGATGTTAAAAAAAGCATCCTCTGTCTGCGCAGCAGCAGTGTGCGCCGCATCACTTATGTTTTCCGGCGCTTCCGTTGTAATGGCTGGCAGTGAGATCGACGAGGAAATCATGACTCAGATCACCATGACTGCAGAGGGACTGACTCAGACGATCATTCCGCTCAGTGATGAAGAAATTGAGGCATATCTGGAATCCGGTGACGAATTTACCGAGGGAGCCATGACCGCATGGGATGACGCCAGGGATGAAGTAGGTGAACTGAAAGAGGCCGGAAAGGCCGAGGTGGAGTTTTCCAATCATCAGTATACTGCCACAGTTCCGGTGGATTTTGAAAAGCTGGATGCAAAATTTGTATATGTATTTGAGGACGTGGAAGGTGTGCTGACACCTGTTTCTGCTTCTGTAGACGTTCAGTACCCGTTATCCACAACCATGAAAAATGCCGGATTGAATACAGTTATGGGACTTGGAATCGTATTTGTGATCCTGGTTCTTCTGATCTTTATTATTTCTCTTTTCAAATTTATTCCGGGTTCACCGGCAGCTGCAAAAAAAGAGAAAAAAGAAGAAGCTCCGGTACCGGCACCTGCCGCTGTTCCGGTTCAGGAAACAGTGCAGGCAGCTGATGATACAGAACTGATCGCAGTTATCGCAGCAGCGATCGCGGCCGCAGAGGGAACCACAACAGACGGATTTGTCGTGCGTTCTATCCGCAAAATCAACCGCCCAAGAAGATAATTGACAATTAGGAGGATTATAAAATGAAAAGTTATACAATTACTGTAAACGGAACTGCATATGAAGTAACTGTAGAGGAAACTGGAAGTGCTGCTGCACCTAAGGCTGCACCGGCACCCGCTCCGAAAGCAGCAGCTCCTGCAGCTGGTGCAGGCGCTGTAAAAGTGACAGCATCTGTACCGGGAAAAGTTCTTAAGATCGTTGCATCTGCTGGACAGGCAGTAAAAGCAGGCGACAGCATCGTGATCCTGGAGTCCATGAAAATGGAAATTCCTGTAGTTGCACCTCAGGACGGTACAGTTGCAAGCATTGATACAACAGAAGGTGCTTCCGTAGAGAACGGAGATACCCTGGCTACTATGAACTAAGACGGGAGGTATTCAGATGTCTTATGTAACAGAAACCCTGTCTAACCTGATTCATCAGACAGCCTTCTTTAATCTTACCTGGGGCAACTATCTGATGATCGCGGTGGCATGCGTATTCTTATTCCTTGCTATCAAGAAGGGATTTGAACCGCTTCTTCTTGTTCCTATCGCTTTTGGTATGCTTCTGGTAAATATTTATCCGGATATTATGGCTCGTCCGGAGGATATGTCAAACGGAGTAGGCGGACTTCTTCACTATTTCTACCTGCTTGATGAATGGAGTATTCTTCCGTCCCTGATCTTCATGGGCGTAGGAGCCATGACAGACTTCGGTCCGCTGATCGCAAACCCGAAGAGCTTCCTTCTCGGCGCTGCGGCTCAGCTTGGTATTTATGTTGCATACTTCCTTGCGATCTTCATGGGATTCAATGGAAAGGCAGCAGCAGCAATCTCCATTATCGGCGGTGCTGACGGCCCGACTTCTATCTTCCTTGCAGGAAAGCTTGGACAGACTGCCCTGATGGGACCGATTGCGGTGGCGGCATATTCCTATATGTCTCTTGTTCCCATCATTCAGCCTCCGATCATGAAGCTCTGTACAACAGAGAAAGAGCGTAAGATCAAAATGGACCAGCTTCGTCCGGTCAGCAAGCTGGAGAAAATCCTCTTCCCGATCGTGATCACTATCGTAGTATGCCTGATCCTTCCTACAACAGCTCCGCTGGTAGGTATGCTGATGCTTGGTAACCTGTTCCGTGAGTCCGGCGTTGTAAAACAGCTGACAGAGACAGCTTCCAATGCGCTGATGTACATCGTAGTTATTCTTCTGGGTACTTCCGTAGGTGCTTCCACAAGCGCTGAGGCATTCCTGAACCTGGATACTCTGAAGATCGTAGCTCTTGGTCTTGTTGCCTTTGCTTTCGGTACCTTTGGCGGTGTTATGCTTGGAAAACTGATGTGCAAGCTTTCCGGCGGAAAGATCAATCCTCTGATCGGCTCCGCAGGTGTATCCGCAGTTCCGATGGCGGCCCGTGTATCTCAGAAGGTTGGCGCTGAGGCAGATCCTACCAACTTCCTTCTGATGCATGCTATGGGACCAAACGTTGCCGGTGTTATCGGTACAGCCGTGGCAGCCGGAACCTTTATGGCTATTTTCGGTGTCTGATCTGTTGTGACAGACAGATGCCTGTAATCGTCAGATATATTGAATTTCCTTGTGAAAACTGATTAAAGGAGAATAAATAATGGCAGAATTAGAAAAAAAACCTGTTAAAATCGTGGAAACTGTTCTGCGTGATGCGCATCAGTCTCTGATCGCAACAAGACTCAGCACAGAGCAGATGCTTCCTATCGTTGATAAAATGGACAAAGTAGGCTACCATGCAGTAGAGTGCTGGGGCGGCGCTACTTTTGATGCTTCTCTTCGTTTCCTGAAGGAAGATCCATGGGAAAGACTTCGTAAATTCCGTGACGGCTTCAAAAACACAAAGCTTCAGATGCTGTTCCGCGGACAGAATATCCTCGGATACCGTCCTTATGCAGATGATGTGGTAGAGTATTTTGTACAGAAATCTGCAGCAAACGGAATTGATATCATCCGTATTTTTGACTGCCTCAACGACATGCGTAACCTGAAAACCGCAGTTAAGGCTGCAAACAAAGAAAAAGCTCATGCTCAGGTTGCTCTTTCCTATACTCTTGGCGATGCTTATACTCTGGAATACTGGACAAACATTGCAAAAGAGATCGAGGAAATGGGCGCAGATTCTATCTGTATCAAGGATATGGCAGGACTTCTTCTTCCGTATCAGGCTACAGAGCTTGTAGGCGCTCTGAAAGACGCAGTTAAGATTCCGATCGACCTGCATACACACTATACCTCCGGTGTTGCTTCCATGACCTATATGAAGGCAGTAGAGGCCGGCGTAGATATCATTGATACTGCAATCTCTCCGTTTGCTCTGGGTACTTCTCAGCCGGCAACAGAGGTTATGGTTGAGACCTTTAAGGGTACTCCTTACGATACAGGCTTTGATCAGCAGCTCCTTGCTGAGATCGCTGACTACTTCCGTCCGATCCGTGACGAGGCTCTGGACAGCGGCCTTCTGAATCCGAAGAACCTTGGCGTAAACATCAAGACTCTTCTGTATCAGGTACCGGGCGGTATGCTTTCCAACCTGACTTCCCAGCTGAAAGAGCAGCATGCGGAAGACAAGTTCTACGATGTTCTTGAAGAGGTTCCGAGAGTTCGTAAAGACCTTGGCGAGCCGCCTCTGGTTACTCCTTCTTCACAGATCGTTGGTACACAGGCTGTATTCAATGTTCTTATGGGCGAGAGATATAAGATGGTTACAAAAGAAACAAAGGATATCTTAAGCGGTAAATACGGCGCTACTGTAAAACCGTTTAATGAGGACGTTCAGAAAAAATGTATCGGAGATACTCAGCCGATCACCTGCCGTCCGGCAGACCTTCTGGACAACGAGCTTGACAAACTGGAAGGCGAGATGGCACAGTACAAGAAACAGGACGAGGACGTACTTTCCTACGCACTGTTCCCACAGGTTGCTACTGAGTTCTTCAAGTACCGTCAGGCACAGGAGACAAAGGTGGACGAGACAGCAGCGGACACAAAAAACGGAGCTTATCCGGTATAAGGTTTTTATAAAAGAAAAGTCAGGGGGCTGTGCAGGAAAAACTGTACAGCCCCTTGCTGCATGAAAGGATAAGGATGAAAAACAGAGTCATAATTGTTGGCGGAGGCGCAGCGGGAATGCTGGCGTCGATTTTTGCAGCTAAAAAAGGCTGTGAGGTCACACTCTTTGAAAAAAATGAAAAACTTGGCAAAAAGCTGTATATTACAGGAAAAGGGCGCTGCAATGTGACCAATAACTGTGATCCGGAAGAACTTTTAAACAGCGTTGTAACAAATGCCAAGTTCTTATACAGTGCCTTTTATACCTTTACCAGTCAGGATATGATGGAATTTCTGGAGGAAGCGGGCACGGCTCTTAAAACAGAGCGGGGAAACCGCGTTTTTCCCTGTTCCGATCATTCGTCCGATGTGATCCGGGCACTGGAGCGTCAGATGAAAAAATACGGAGTTCGCATCCATCTGAAAAGCCAGGTAGAGCGGCTGCTTCTGGAAGAGGGAACGGCGGCAGGGATCATTCTGACAGACGGCAGCGTTCACAGGGCAGAAGCGGTTATTGTGGCAACGGGAGGTCTTTCCTATCCCACAACCGGTTCTACAGGAGACGGATATCGTTTTGCCCGGGAGGCGGGGCATACTGTGACCGATTTAGCCCCCTCTCTGGTTCCTCTTCGTACAAAAGAAGAGTATATTCCGGAAATGGCAGGTCTTTCCCTGAAAAATGTGGAGCTGACCGTGAAAAGCGGAAAAAAAGTCCTTTACAGGGATTTTGGGGAGATGATGTTTACTCATTCCGGAATTACGGGACCTCTGGTTCTTTCTGCCAGCGCCAGACTGGGCACGGCCCTCAGAAAATCAGGAGAGCTTTCGGCTTTTCTGGATCTGAAGCCTGCGCTTACGCCGGAGCAGCTGGATGCCAGAATACTGAGAGAGTTTGAATCCGGAAAGAATAAGCAGTTTAAAAATGTGATCATCGTTCTGTTTCCCTCCTCTCTGACACCGGTTATGCTGAAGATCGGAGGGATTTCTCCGGAAAAACCCATTCATGAGATTTCCAGAGAGGAACGCCTCCGGTTCGGTGCTCTTGTAAAAGCATTTCCCTTTACCATCAATGGTTTCGGAGAATTTAAAGAGGCTGTTATCACCAGAGGGGGAGTTTCTGTAAAAGAGATCAATCCTGCAACTATGGAATCAAAGAAAATACAGGATCTTTATTTTGTGGGAGAGGTGCTTGACCTGGATGCGGTGACAGGAGGCTATAATCTTCAGATCGCATGGTCAACTGCCTACCTTGCAGCTATGGCTGTATGCGGAGAATAAAGGAGGACAATGAAATGATCTATAATATTGCCATTGACGGCCCGGCAGGAGCCGGAAAAAGTACGATTGCCAAAAAGGTTGCCGGAGAGCTTTCCTGTGTGTATGTAGATACAGGTGCCATGTACAGGGCAATGGCTCTTTACCTTCTTCGCCGGAATGTAAACAGAGAAAATCCGGATGAGATCGGAGAGGCCTGCCAGGGAGCGGAAATATCCATAGAGTATAAAAACGGAGAACAGATCGTTCTTTTAAACGGGGAGAACGTGAATCCGTTTCTCAGGAAAGAAGAGGTAGGCAATATGGCTTCTGTAAGCTCTGCAAATCCAAGGGTGAGGGAAAAGCTTCTTGACCTTCAGAGGAAGCTTGCCGCTTCCATGAACGTGGTTATGGATGGAAGAGATATCGGTACTACGATCCTTCCCAATGCAGAGGTGAAGATCTATCTGACTGCCAGCTCTTTTACAAGAGCAAAGCGCCGTTATCTGGAGCTCCAGGAAAAAGGCCTGTGCTGTGACCTGGAAGAGATCAGAAAAGATATTGAAGAGCGTGACAGTCGTGATATGAACAGGGAAATTTCTCCCCTTAAGCAGGCTGAGGATGCGGTTCTGGTAGATTCCTCTGAAATGACCATTGAGGAAGTGGTAAAACGTATTTTACAGATTTTTCATGAAAAAGTGATATTATCAGACGAGGTTGGAAAAAATGAAAGTTAAGACCGCAAAAACAGCCGGCTTCTGCTTTGGTGTAAAAAGAGCGGTGGACAAGGTGTACGAGCTTATTGAGAACGGAGTTTCGCCTATTTATACGCTGGGTCCGATCATCCATAATGAAGAGGTTGTCTCGGATTTTGAAAAAAAAGGCGTTACCGTGATCTCGGAAGAGGACATTCCGAAGCTTCGTGAAGGGACGGTTGTGATCCGTTCCCACGGCGTGGGCCGCAGGATTTATGATATGCTGAAGACTGCGGGAATTTCCTTCGTAGACGTAACCTGTCCTTTTGTTCTGAAGATACACAGGATCGTGGAACGGGAAAGCAGGGCCGGAAAACAGATTATCATATTTGGAGATCCTTCCCACCCGGAGGTAAAAGGGATCTGCGGATGGTGCGAGGGTTCCTGTACTGTTCTCAGAAACAGAGAGGATGCAGAAAATTTTGTCCCGGATCCGGGGCGAATACCCTGCATTGTTTCGCAGACGACATTTAATTACAACAAATTTAAAGAATTAGTTGAAATTCTCTGCAAAAAGAGGTATGATAATAATGTTTTAAATATTGACAATATTTTAAACACTATTTGTAATGCTACCGAAGAACGGCAGAAAGAAGCACAGTCCATAGCCGGAGAGGTAGACACTATGCTTGTCATCGGCGGCAGACATAGTTCCAATACTCAAAAGCTGTTTGAAATATGTAAAGAGGAATGTGAAAATACTTACTATATACAAACACCTGTAGACTTGGATTCTGAAATGTTCCATCACAGTAGTTATGTAGGTATTACAGCAGGGGCGTCCACCCCAAAGAAAATTATTGAGGAGGTTCAAGAACATGTCAGAATTAAGTTTTGAACAGATGCTGGAAGATTCCGTAAAAACTATCAGAAATGGAGAGATCGTGCAGGGTACTGTCATCGACGTAAAAGAGGATGAGATTATCCTGAATATCGGCTATAAAGCAGACGGTATTATCACCAGGAGCGAGTATTCCAACGACAGCTCCCTTGTACTTGCAGACGTTGTACACGTAGGTGACACAATGGAAGCCAAGGTTCTTAAAGTGAACGACGGTGAAGGTCAGGTTATCCTGACATACAAGAGACTTGCTGCTGAAAAAGGCAACAAACGTCTGGAAGCTGCATTCGAGTCTCAGGAAGTCCTGAAAGCGCCTGTAACTCAGGTACTGGACGGAGGTCTTTGTGTAAACGTTGAGGAAGCAAGAGTATTTATTCCTGCAAGCCTTGTATCTGATACTTACGAGAGAGATCTGTCCAAATATGCAGATCAGGAGATTGAATTTGTTATCACAGAGTTCAATCCGAGAAGACGCCGCATTATCGGTAACCGTAAACAGCTTCTTCTTGCAGAAAAAGCTGAGAAGCAGAAAGAGCTTATGGAGAGAATCCATGCAGGCGATACTGTAACAGGTGTTGTTAAGAATGTAACAGATTTTGGTGCATTCATCGATCTTGGCGGAGCTGACGGTCTTCTTCATATTTCCGAAATGTCCTGGGGCAGAGTAGAGAATCCGAAGAAGGTATTTACTGTTGGTGAAGAAGTTAAAGTTCTGATCAAAGAGATCAACGGAGATAAGATTGCTCTTTCTCTGAAATTTCCGGAAGAAAATCCGTGGCTGACTGCTGCTGAGAAATTTGCAGTAGGCAACATAGTAGAAGGAAAAGTTGCACGTATGACAGATTTCGGTGCTTTCGTAGAGCTTGCACCTGGAATCGACGCACTGCTTCATGTTTCTCAGATTTCCAGAGAGCATGTTGCCAAACCGTCTGACGTACTTTCCATCGGCCAGGAAATTCAGGCAAAGGTTGTTGATTTCAACGGCGAAGACAAAAAGATTAGCCTCAGCATGAAAGCTCTGGAAGCTCCGGCTGCAGAGGAAGCAGAAGGCGAAGAGGCATAAGAAGAACTGCTTTGTCAGTCTGAATACAGAAGATAAACTGAATTAACAAAAAGGATCATTACAGTTATGCGTATATGGCAGACTGAAATGATCCTTTTTTCTTTCTTTACCGAGAAAGGAGTGCGTTCGGTACTGACCTTTCTGGTACATAAAAATTTTTGTGAGAATGCTTCCGGATGCATACAGAATATGATCTGAGACACAGGAGACGGTTTATGGCCTCGGAATTTCTAAAAGCTGAGAAGGCATGGAAGGGTACTTTTTAGATACTGCGCCTGTTTTTCCGGATTGTTCAGGAAAGCTTCGCTGCAGGGAAACCAGGTATAACAGGTTTCCGGAGTGGCGGGAATCCTCAGACTTTTGTCCATGTACTGACTTAACTGTCTGGGCATGGCGGTATCTTCTCCGGGAATATAATCATAGGCTTTGTAATCTCTGTAGTACTGGCGTATTTTCTGATCTGTGGAAGTGACCAGAAGAGCTCCTTCCTGATCCCGGACAGTAATATAAAAATCTGTTCCCTTTTTGGAGACGGGTTTTGGCACAGGAGCCGGAAGCCGGAAAGAAAGGATCATCCGGTCTTCATCTGTTTCCGCTTTCAGAGGCTGATAATTGCCTTCCATCAGAACCCGGTATCCGAGCATGGAAAAAATGCTGCCAAGTCCCAGGAGATCCTCCTGATTGTGACCGAGGATGGTCTGTTCAGGCTCGGCCTTTGGATTTTTTATGTAGGATTTATAAAGACGAATGCACTGTCCGCCATCGCAGTGGAGGCGGGAGTCCAGCCCCAGGAATTCTTCCAGATCCGGCTGTTTCATTCGTTCCAGCTTCAGGAGATCTTTACAGGGCTTCAGTTCCTGATACAGATCCAGGACAGGGAGATTTCCGAAGGGAGAGGGCAGATTGTGTTTTTTGTAACGCGCTTCCAGATACGGCTGATCGAATCGTCTGCCATTATATTGGATTGTGGAGCTTGCAGAAGTCAGAAAATTAAAAAATTCACAAAGAATTTCAGGTTCCTCATCCTCTTTTTCCGCCATCCACTGATGGAGAAACCATTTGTTATTTTCCTGCATTACCGCGCCAATCAAATATAAAAAAGTGGAATATCGTGATAGTCCGGTGGTTTCGATATCATAAAAAACAGGGGCGTTTCCACAGTCGAAAGAGACGGAATTCGACAATTTTTTAACAGTCTCGAAGTCCGGAAACCCTTGTAAAATAGGCATTTTTTTAACAATCATATTTTTTCATTCCTTTCGTGATTGTACTTAATTATACACAAAAAAATAAAAAAATAATAGTGAATTTTTTCATAAATTGAGTTATAGTATAAACATCGTTACTGTTCAGATAGGCATGCTTCCTCCGGGCATTTTGGCATATATATGCAAAGCTCCCGGGACATTCAGGGCAAAATGCCATCACCGAAGGTCAGATGGATTGTAACGGAACATCAGCAGATGTTTGTCTGAAACAGGAATTTAAAACAGAAAGACGGGATGATTATGTGGAATCTGACAATTAACGGAACAGATCTTTACCATATTTTAAACTGGTTTTTTATTTACAGCTTTTTGGGCTGGGTATGGGAAACCTTTTATGTTTCTACAAAGCATGGAGAGTTTGTGAACCGAGGCTTTGTCAGCGGGCCTTTTTGTACAATCTATGGCTTTGGGGCAATATCTGTTTATCTGATTCTGAAGCCGATAGAAAATCATGTGCTGCTTTTGTTCTTAGGGGGCATTGTGGTTGCCACAGTGCTGGAATATATTACGGCGGTTCTGATGGAGAGTATTTTTCATACCTCCTGGTGGGATTACAGCGACCAGAAGTTTAATTTTCAGGGACGTATCTGCCTGGGAGTTTCTCTGGGATGGGGAGTTCTGACAGTTCTTCTGTTCAGGGTTCTGCATCCGCTTGTAGAGAAACTGGTTGCTCTTTATCCGGTGTATGTCGGAAAAATCTCAGTATGCGTAATAGCAACGGGGTATCTGTGTGATTTCTGCCGTTCCGCATCTGCAGCCTTCCATTTGAAGGAGAGAATTCCTTACTGGGAGCAGGATCTGGAAAAGAAGCGGGTGGAGCTTATGCTGAGGCTAAATGTGAAACTGGAATCGCTGGAGCTTCCCAAAGGTGCTTCTCCTGAACTTCTCAGAGAAAAGCTGGAAGATTCAGAAGCTCTCAGGATTTTAAGCGAAAAGCGTCTTGCATTCCAGAAAGAATTCACAGAAGAGCTCCGGGCTTACAGAAAAACGCTGGTAAACAGAACAAAGGGAAATACCAGACGTTTCCTGAAGGCTTATCCTCATCTGAATCGTGGATACCGTATGCGCCATAAGAAAGATAAAAAATAACTTGCAAAAGGAGGAAATAGATATGGGAAAACTTACCTTTAAGGGTGGGATTCATCCCTATGAGGGCAAGGAACTGTCCAAAAACAGTCCGATTGAAAAGTATCTTCCAAAAGGAGAGATGGTTTATCCGCTGTCTCAGCATATTGGAGCTCCGTCTGTTCCCTGTGTGAACAAAGGTGACCGGGTCCTGGCAGGACAGAAGATCGCAGAAGCCAACGGATTTGTATCCGTACCTCTGCACGCTTCTGTTTCAGGAACCGTAAAGGGCTTTGAAAAAAGACTGACTGCTGCGGGAAGTATGGCGGATTCCATTATCATAGAAAACGACCAGCAGTATGAAGAGACAGGATTCCAGGCAGCAGAGCTTTCTGAATTGTCAAAAGAGGAGATCATAGCAAGGATCCGTGAAGGTGGCGTTGTGGGAATGGGAGGAGCCGGTTTCCCTACTCATGTCAAGCTGTCTCCGAAGGAGCCGGATAAGATTGAATATGTTCTGGTAAACGGGGCGGAGTGCGAGCCTTATCTGACCAGTGATTACCGGAGAATGCTGGAAGAACCGGACAAGATCGTTGCGGGTCTTGAGGTAATGCTGAAGCTTTTTGATCATGCAAAAGGCTATATCTGCATTGAAGATAATAAGCCGGACTGTATTGCAAAGCTCCGTGAACTGGTAAAGGGACATTCCAGAATTGAAGTGAAAGAGGTTATGACAAAATATCCTCAGGGCGGCGAGCGTACTCTGATCTATGCCACCACCGGAAGAGAGATCAATTCCTCCATGCTTCCGGCAGATGCAGGCTGCGTGGTGGATAATGTAGATACAGTTGTGGCTGTTTATAAAGCGGTTATTCTGGGACGTCCGGTTATGAACAGGATTGTGACAGTGACAGGAGATGCCATTGCCAGTCCAAAAAACTTTACGGTTCTTACAGGAACAAATATGGAGGAGCTGATCGAAGCCGCAGGCGGACTGAAAACAGGCGCTGCAAAAGTAATCTCAGGCGGTCCTATGATGGGATTTGCCATGTTTGACCTTCATGTTCCCTGTGTAAAAACAACATCTGCGTTCCTCTGTCTGGAAAAGGATGCTGTTTCAGAGGCACAGAAACAGATGACAGCCTGCATTAACTGCGGACGCTGTGTGCGCGTCTGTCCGGGACGTGTTCTCCCTGCCCGTCTTGCCACACTGGCAGAAAGAGGGGATATGGCAGGATTTGAAAAATTAAACGGAATGGAATGCTGTGAATGCGGCTGCTGCAGCTATGTATGCCCTGCAAAGAGACCGCTGACTCAGAGCATCAAATCCATGCGGAAAATGGTTCTTGCCAGCCGCAGAAAGAAATAGGGGAGGTAAACCAATGGAACAAAAGTATAATGTGTCATCCAATCCTCACGTAAGAGATGGTATGACAACAAGCAGAATCATGCAGCTGGTAGTGATCGCGCTTCTTCCTGCAACACTGTTCGGAATCTGGAATTTTGGTTTTCGTGCATTCCTTGTTGTTGCGGTAACAGTGGCATCCAGCGTTATTTTTGAATGGCTCTATGATCATTTTATGCACAAACCAAATACAGTAAAGGATTTCAGCGCAGTTGTTACAGGACTTCTTCTTGCTCTGAACATGCCGGCGCAGATCCCGCTGTGGATGCCGGTTCTGGGAAGCGCATTTTCTATTATTGTAGTAAAACAGCTTTTTGGCGGACTGGGACAGAACTTTATGAACCCGGCTCTTGCAGGAAGGTGTTTCCTGATGATTTCCTTTGCAGGAAGAATGACAGACTTTGCAGTGTCAGATCATTTCCGGGGAGTTGTGGATACTGTCACAGGAGCCACTCCTTTGGCAGCTCTGAAAACCCAGGGATTTGTAGAAGGTACCTCTGTACCGGTACAGAATCTGTTTTTTGGAAATATCCAGGGAACCATCGGAGAGACTTCCGCTCTTGCAATCCTTATCGGCGCAGTGATCCTTCTTGTATTTAAGGTGATCGACCTGAAGATCCCGCTTACATATATCGGCAGTTTTTCTGTGTTTGTGATCATCTATATGCTGTGCACAGGAATGGGATTTGATGTAAATTATCTGTTAAGTCATCTGTTCGGCGGCGGTCTGATGCTTGGAGCATGGTTTATGGCAACCGATTATGTGACAACGCCCATTACCTTTAAGGGACAGCTTGTATACGGCTGCTGCCTTGGCGTGGTAACTGCAGTGTTCCGTCTGTTCGGCGGTTCTGCAGAAGGTGTTTCCTATGCGATCATTTTCTGCAACCTTCTGGTTCCGCTTATTGAAAAAGCAACCTATCCTGCTGCATTTGGAAAAGGAGGGAAAAAATCATGAGTATTGTAAAAGACACGATTTCCATTACTGCCATCACCCTCGTTGCAGGTCTGGCTCTGGGAGTGGTTCAGGATATCACTGCGGATCCTATTGCAGAGCAGAAGATGAAGGCAAAACAGGAAGCCTATAAATCTGTTTTTCCGGATGCAGACAGATTTGGGGAAGTTGAACTGGGAGATAAGACACAGGAGCTGGCCGGCGTACTCAGTGACAGCGGCTACGGCGCGCAGACCATTGATGAAGTAATGACAGCTTTTGACGCTTCTGACAATGAGATCGGATATGCGTTTACTGTGACAACCTCCGAGGGCTATGGCGGAGACATTCAGTTCGCCATGGGCGTACAGAAAGACGGTACACTGAATGGAATCTCTATTTTGTCGATTAGTGAAACTGCAGGTCTTGGAATGAAGGCGGACACAGATGATTTTAAAAATCAGTTCCGGGATAAAAAGGTGGAAAAATTCCAATACACCAAAACAGGAGCAGCATCAGAGGATGAAATTGATGCCATCAGCGGCGCGACAATCACCACCAATGCTGTAACCAACGGAGTAAACGCAGGCCTTGCCGCATTTCAGTACATGGAAGGAGGAGAACAATGAAAGCAAATACACCATCAGAACGTCTGATTAACGGTATTATTAAAGAAAATCCTACTTTTGTGCTGATGCTTGGTATGTGCCCTACACTGGCAGTTACCACTTCAGCAGTGAACGGCATCGGAATGGGACTGACCACCACAGCCGTTCTTGCAGCATCCAATCTACTGATTTCCCTGCTGCGCAAATTTATTCCGGACGGTGTGCGTATGCCCGCATTTATTGTTGTTGTGGCATCTTTTGTAACTATTGTACAGATGCTTCTGGAAGGCTTCCTTCCGGGTCTTTATGCATCTCTGGGATTATATATTCCTCTGATTGTTGTAAACTGTATCATTCTTGGCCGTGCGGAAGCATATGCATCAAAAAATCCTCCGATCCCATCACTTTTTGACGGTATCGGAATGGGGCTTGGATTTACGTTAAGTATTACCTGTATCGGCGCAGTCAGAGAGCTGATCGGCGCAGGACAGCTTTTCGGTCAGCAGATTCTGCCGCTGGCAGATGCTGCAGCCGGAAAAATGGGATATGAACCGGTTACGATCTTTATTCTGGCTCCGGGAGCATTTTTTGTTCTGGCTCTTCTGGCAGCTCTTCAGAACAAATTCAAGATCGGCGCGGCAAAGCGCGGGATTGATCCGAGTAATCCGGACAAGTGCGGCGGAGCCTGTGCTTCCTGCGGAAATACCATGTGCAAAGGAGGTAAACATTAATGAAAGAATTAATGCTTATCATTGTAGGTTCTGCACTTGTAAATAACGTGGTCCTCAGCCAGTTCCTGGGACTGTGTCCGTTCCTGGGCGTTTCCAAAAAAACAGAAACCGCAGCAGGCATGGGAGGAGCCGTAATCTTTGTTATTACGCTTTCTTCCTTTGTTACAAGTGTGATCTATCAGTTTATTCTGGTTCCCACTCATATGGAGTACCTGCAGACCATTGTGTTCATTCTGATTATTGCGGCCCTTGTTCAGTTTGTGGAAATGTTCCTGAAAAAGGCAATGCCTTCTCTTTATCAGGCTCTGGGAGTTTATCTTCCTCTGATCACTACAAACTGCGCTGTTCTGGGTGTGGCCCTTATCAATGTACAGAAGGACTACAATATCCTTCAGGGCACTGTAAACGGTTTTGCCACAGCAGTGGGCTTTACTCTGTCCATTATCGTAATGGCAGGTATCCGTGAAAAAATCGAGTACAATGACATTCCGGAATCCTTCCGCGGCTTTCCCATTGTTCTTATTACAGCAGGACTGATGGCGATCGCGTTTTTCGGATTTTCAGGACTGATTTAAGGAGGCGTAAATATGAATATCGGAGCAATTATCGTAGCAACTGTTGTAGTTGCGGCAGTGGGCCTCTTTATCGGCATTTTTCTTGGAGTTGCCGGAAAGAAATTTGCAGTGGAAACAGATGAAAAAGAGGTGGCTGTCCGTGAGGCCCTTCCGGGAAATAACTGCGGCGGATGCGGCTTCCCCGGCTGCGACGGCCTGGCTGCTGCGATCGCCAAAGGAGAGGCGCCGGTTAACGGCTGTCCGGTAGGCGGAGATGCAGTAGGAAAAGTGATCGCAGGGATCATGGGACAGGAGGTTGTGGAAACGGTCCGTCAGACTGCGTTTGTAAAATGTACCGGAACCTGTGAAAAAACAAAAAGCGATTTTGTATACACCGGTGTTGAGGACTGTGAGATGATGGCCTTTATCCCGGGCGGCGGGGCAAAAAGCTGTTCCTATGGCTGTATGGGCTTCGGAAGCTGCGTAAAGGCCTGTCCCTTTGATGCCATCCACATTATCAACGGTGTGGCTGTGGCAGATAAGGAGAAGTGCAAGGCCTGCGGCAAATGTGTTGCCAAATGTCCGAATCATCTGATCGAGCTGGTTCCCTATACCCAGACCACCTTTGTGGGCTGCAGTTCTCATGATAAAGGAAAAGCTGTTACTTCTGCCTGTGAGGTGGGATGTATCGGCTGCAAAAAATGTGAGAAAACCTGTCCGAACGGTGCTATTACCGTAACAGATTTCTGTGCTCATATTGATTATGAAAAATGCACCAACTGCGGCGCATGTAAGGAAGTCTGCCCCAGAGGCGTGATCCTGTAAAAAATATAAGACTGTTGTACATACAGTAAGATCCCGGTTTACAGATAAAACTCTGTACCGGGATTTTGTATTACCGGGAGAGCAGCGCATTCTGTATGAACCTTTACGGCCGCCGGAGGATGAGGGAGATTTCTCGAATAGATGTTTGCTTTTTTGCGATAACTGTGATATCATAAATCGATACAGGAAAAATCAAGCACAGGAGCGGCAGCTTATGATTTCATTTATATATGGCACAGTAGTGGATTCCACAGAAACCTCAGTGATCGTAGAGGCAGGCGGGATCGGCTATGAGATTTTTATGACAGGCTCTGCCATTGAACAGGCAGTCCGAAAAGAAGGACAGGTAAAGATACATACGCATTTCCATGTGAGAGAGGATGCCATGCAGCTTTTTGGCTTTTTAAGCAAGGATGATCTTCAGATGTTCCGGCTTCTTCTGGGCGTCAACGGAATCGGCCCAAAGGCGGCGCTTGGGGTTCTCGCAGGGCTTACGGCAGATGAACTGAGATTTGCTGTTTTATCGGATGATGCAAAAACCATTTCCAAAGCTCCGGGTATTGGAAAGAAGACGGCTCAGAAGCTGATCCTGGAACTGAAAGACAAGCTGAAGCTGGAGGATGCTTTTGAGAAGAAGCTTGCCCATGAGCAGGATGCGGCAACCATTTCAGGGACAAATATCCTGAATGGAAGCAAAGAGGCGGTGGAAGCACTGGTTGCGCTGGGCTACAGCAGTACGGATGCCCTGCGGGCAGTACGTAAAGTAACAGATGTGCCGCCGGATGATGTGGAAGCCATTCTGAAAGCAGCCCTCAAAAATCTGTAGGAGTTTATATGGAAAAAAGAATGATCACCACTGATGTAACAGAAGAGGACTTTCCTCTGGAGGGAAATTTAAGGCCTCAGACACTGGAAGAGTACATTGGTCAGGAAAAAACAAAAAAAACACTGAAAATTTATATAGAAGCAGCCAAACAGCGAAAGGATGCGCTGGATCACGTGCTTTTTTACGGCCCTCCCGGACTGGGAAAAACAACTTTGTCCGGAATCATTGCAAATGAGATGGGAGTGCATATGAAGGTCACTTCAGGGCCTGCCATAGAAAAGCCGGGCGAAATGGCGGCGATCCTTAACAATCTTCAGGAGGGAGA
Organism: Blautia caecimuris; assembly: GCF_024622975.1. GTDB lineage: Bacteria > Bacillota > Clostridia > Lachnospirales > Lachnospiraceae > Blautia_A > Blautia_A caecimuris. The sequence continues at coordinate 30,826 of NZ_JANJZT010000021.1, forward strand.
TATTCTTTTTGTGGATGAGATCCACAGACTGAACCGGCAGGTAGAGGAGGTCCTTTATCCTGCCATGGAGGATTTTGCCATTGACATTATGATCGGAAAGGGGGCGTCTGCCCGCTCTATCCGTCTGGATCTGCCCAAGTTCACACTGGTGGGAGCGACCACAAGAGCAGGTCTTTTATCTGCGCCTCTCCGTGACCGTTTCGGCGTGATGCATCATCTGGAATTTTATAATCATAAAGAACTGGAAACGATTATTCTCCGTTCCGCGCAGGTGCTGGACGTGGAGATCGACCAGAAGGGGGCGGCGGAGATCGCCAAAAGGTCAAGGGGAACGCCAAGACTTGCCAACCGGCTTTTAAAGCGTGTCCGGGATTTTGCTCAGGTAAAATATGACGGGAAGATCACCTATGAGGTGGCTGTTTTTGCCCTGGATCTTCTGGAAGTGGATCAGTACGGGCTTGACAAGATCGACAGACGGATCCTTAAAACTCTGATCGTAAACTTCAAAGGAGGCCCGGTGGGTCTGGAAACACTGGCTGCAGCTATTGGAGAAGATTCCGGTACATTGGAGGATGTCTATGAGCCATATCTTCTTCAGAACGGCTTTTTAAACCGCACGCCAAGAGGGCGTATGGCCTCGCCTCTTGCCTACAGTCATCTGGGCTATGAGAAGATTTCATAAAAAATTCTATACTTTTCGACAAGTTTCGGGTATAATAAAATATGAATGATTTTTTCTGTCTCCGGGAAACCGTGATTCTGAAGGAAAATGAGACAGGAACTTTAATGGAAAATCAGGGAAATTTTATATACACAGGAGGCTTTGTATGGCAGTCAAGAATACGGCACAGGTAGTGATCGGGGGAAAGATCATCACTCTGGGAGGCTATGAATCAGAGGAGTATTTTCAGAAGGTAGCGTCTTACATAAATAATAAAATTGCGGAGCTCAGTGAAATGCCGGGTTATTCCAGGCAGCCAATGGAGACAAAGCATACTCTGCTCAGCCTGAATATTACAGACGACTATTTTAAGGCAAAAAAGCAGGCGGAAATTTTTGAACAGGATCTTCAGCAGAAGGATCAGGAAATGTATGAGTTAAAGCATGAACTGATCGCTCTCCGTATGAAAATGGAGGAAACAGAAAAACACCAGCAGGAGTCAGAGCACCAGCGCATCCTGATGGAAGGGAAGATCAAAGAGCTGGAAGGCGAAATTGAGTCATTACTAAAGTAAAAGTCAGAGGGGGATTGCTTCGGTAGTCCCCTTTGTCTGTTTTCAGGGATTCTGAAAACAGTTTCTGTACAGCAGAAAAGAGAAGTGAGGGATTATGACAGATATGAATAAAACAGAGCTTCTGGCGCCTGCAGGTTCCTATGAAGCCTTTGAGGCAGCCCTGGGAGCAGGGGCAGACGCGGTGTATGTAGGCGGTCCCGATTTCGGCGCCAGGGCTTATGCGAAGAATTTTACCCAGGAGGAGCTGATACGCGCTGTGCGTACAGCCCATCTTCATGGGAAAAAATTATATCTTACAGTAAACACATTGCTGAAAAACAGAGAGCTGAAGGAGCGGCTTTATGATTCCCTTCTTCCATCTTATCTGGAGGGACTGGATGCGGTGATCGTTCAGGATATGGGAGTTCTGCGCTTTATCAGGAGAAACTTTCCGGATCTGTCCATTCATGCAAGTACGCAGATGGCTGTTACCGGACCGAAGGGAATGCGGTTTCTGGAACAGCAGGGAGTAACCCGTGTGGTTCCTGCCCGTGAACTGACGCTTGAGGAGCTTGCTTCCATGCACAGGGAAAGCCCTATTGAGATTGAGGCGTTTATACACGGGGCGCTCTGCTACAGCATATCCGGTCAGTGCCTTATGAGCAGTATGATCGGAGGAAGAAGCGGAAACCGGGGAAGATGTGCTCAGCCCTGCCGGCTTGCTTATCAGGTAAGGGAGCAGCAGGGAGGATTTAAAGGGAAAGAAACCTGTCCTCTGAGCCTGAAAGATATCTGTACCCTTGATATTCTTCCGGAAATCCTAGGTGCAGGAGTGATGTCCCTTAAAATCGAAGGAAGAATGAAGCAGCCGGAATATACGGCTGCAGTTACGGGAATTTACCGGAAGTATCTGGATATACTAAAGAAAAATCCGGATTCCTATCAGGTGGATGCTCAGGATCGGAAATATCTTCTGGAGGTATTTAACAGAGGCGGTTCCTGCTCCGGATATTATAAACAGCAGAACGGCCCTTCCATGGTGGCTTTTTCCAATCATAAAAAAACAGGAGATATCTCTGTGCCTCTGAAGCAGAAAAAGGAAAAAATAAACGGAACACTGATGCTGTATCCGGAAAGCCCTGCAGTGCTTCAGGTTTCTCTGAAGGATACAGAGACTGTTGTATCAGCGGGGGAGGTTCAGTATGCCAGAGAGCATCCCATGGAAGAAGCGCGGATCCGCCAGCAAATGGAAAAACTGGGAAACACAGAATTTGTCTGGGACAGTCTTGATATTCAGTCCGACGGAAATATTTTTGTGCCTGTAAAGGTTTTAAATGAACTGAGAAGAACTGCTCTTGCACAGCTGGAGCAGGAGTTTCTTGAAAAATACAAAAGAGAAGCTCCGGAAAAGATTCTCCGGGGGGAAGAAGCGAAGATACAGCCCGGAGTCAGATCAGAGGATCCACTGGGTATCTATGCCTCCTGCGAGAAACCGGAACAGGCAGAGGTCCTTATGAACAGTCCGGAGATCACAGGCCTTTATCTGCCTTTTGATGTGATGGAAACCTGTATGGAACAGGGACTTCAGAAGGAAAAAGAACTGTACCTTTCTCTTCCGCGGATCACCCGTGGGAAAATGCCGGAAGAGTATCGAAAAAAGGCTCTGACCTGGCTTTCCATGGGAATGAAAGGCTTTCTGGTAAGAAATCTGGAAGCCTATGGAATGCTGAGAGAAGAGGGGCTTCAGAAATATTGTGTGGCAGATGCGTCTCTTTATACCTGGAATGATGAAGCCTGCGCGTTCTGGAAAGACGAGGGGATTCTGAGAAATACTGTTCCTCTGGAATTAAATGAAAAGGAGCTGCGCCACAGAACAAACCGGGACAGTGAGTTTATTATTTATGGTTATATTCCTCTGATGCTGTCTGCCCAGTGTGTGCGCAAGAACACTTTTCAGTGTGACAGAAAAGAAGCGCATATGGTGTTAAAGGACAGATATGATAAGGAATTTCCATGCGCCTGCGTCTGCTATCCCTGGAAAACCGGAACTACAGACCAAAAAGAGTTCTGTTATAATATTATTTATAACAGCATCCCTTATGGACTTTTAAATGAAAGCCAAAAGGTAAAGGAACTTAAAACAGCATCTCTCAGACTTTCCTTTACTCTGGAATCTGCAAAGGAGACAAAGGAAATCGTCAGAGAGTTTCTGGACGTATATGTTTACGGAAAAAAAGCTTCTGCCCGTGAGTTTACAAAGGGACATTTTAAAAGAGGAGCCGAATAAGGCATATGATTAATGTAATTGTTGAATTATCAAAGTATCTGATCCTGACGCTGATGATCATTTATACCTTTCACTGTTTTTACACAGTGCGCCAGCAGGATGAGATTGAGAGAAACGAACTTCTGCGCCAGCAGATGGTGCTGATCTTTTTTATGGATTTCACTGCATTTCTGGTGATCTATCTGAAAACCTTTAATTTTCAGGTGATTGTTTTTTATGTTGAAATGATGGTGTTTTTTGCAGCGGTGCAGATCCTGTACAGGATTTTTTACAAAAAGGCATCCCTGCTTCTTCTGAACAATATGTGTATGCTTTTAAGCGTGGGATTTATCATGCTTTGCAGACTGGACATCGCCACAGCCACGAAACAGCTTGTGATCGCGGCGGCAGCCAGCGGAATCGCGCTGATCATTCCGGTTATGATCCGGAAAATGAAATTTCTCCGAAGGCTTACCTGGCTTTACGCAGGAGTGGGCATCATCCTGCTTGCGGCAGTTTTTCTTCTTGCAAGAACAAGCTACGGAGCAAAACTGTCTCTGATGGGAATTCAGCCCTCTGAGGTTATTAAAATTACCTTTGTGTTTTTTACAGCCTCTCTGTTTTCCAGAGCAAACGATTTTCGCACGGTTGTGCAGGCAACTGTAGTGGCGGCTCTTCATGTGGGCATCCTGGTGCTTTCCAGAGATCTTGGAAGCGCGGTGATCTTTTTTGCCGCCTATCTTGTAATGCTCTATGTTTCCACAAAAAAGCCTCAGTATCTGGGACTTGGACTGGCGGGGGGAAGCCTTGGGGCAGTGGTGGCATACTTCCTTTTCGGTCATGTGCGCCAGAGAGTCAGCGCATGGAGAGATCCGATGGCTGTTTATCAGAACGAGGGCTATCAGATCGTCCAGTCACTGTTTGCCATCGGAACAGGCGGTTGGTTCGGCATGGGACTTTGCCAGGGTTCGCCGGAGTCTATTCCGGTTGTAAAAAATGACTTTATTTTCAGCGCTATCTGTGAGGAACTGGGCGGGATTTTTGCAATCTGTCTGATTCTGGTATGTATGAGCTTTTTCCTGATGATCGTAAATATTGCTCTCAGGATCAAAAATCCGTTTTACAAACTGATTGCTCTGGGACTGGGAACAGAATATGCATTTCAGGTCATCCTCACTATTGGCGGAGCTACCAAGTTTATTCCTATGACAGGCGTTACCCTGCCGCTGGTAAGTTACGGAGGAAGCTCTGTAATGAGTACGATCCTGATGCTTGCCATTATCCAGGGACTGTATATTTTAAGAGAAGACGAGGACGAGGAATTTGAGAGACGCAGAAAAGAAGCAGCGCAGAGAATTCGAGCAAGAGAGGAAGCGCGCAGAGCGAGAGATATCTAAAAAAAGACGTGCCAGAAACAGAGAATATACATTTGTATCCTGGTTTTTTGTGGCTGTTTTTATGGCAATGATCGGATATCTTGTATATTTTAATGTGGTAAAAAGCGAAGACTTTATCAACAGTCCGTACAACACCAGACAGGACACCTTTTCGGACCGGGTGGTAAGAGGACAGATTCTTTCTTCTGAGGGAGAAATTCTTGCCAGGACGGATGTTTATGATGACGGTACTGAGGACAGGATCTATCCCTATGCAAATGTGTTTGCCCATGTGATCGGATATGATTCCAACGGAAAAAGCGGACTGGAGTCAGAGGCAAACTTTCAGCTTCTGACCTCTCATGAGTTTTTCCTGAACCAGATGAAAAATGAATTTCTGGGAAGAAAAAATATGGGAGATACCGTGATCTCCACTTTGAGCGCAAACCTGCAGACAACCGCCTATAATGCTCTGGGGGACAGAAGAGGGGCTGTGGTTGCCATGGAGCCTTCTACAGGAAAGATACTTGCCATGGTCAGCAAACCGGATTTTGATCCCAACTCCATTGAAGAAAACTGGGAATGGCTGGTCAGTGATGAGACAAACTCCAGTCTTTTAAACAGAGCCACCCAGGGACAGTATCCGCCGGGATCTACCTTCAAAGTGGTGACAGCTCTTGACTATTTCAGAAAACATGGAAGCTTTAACGGATATTCCTATGTCTGTGAGGGAAGTATTACAAAAGAAGATCATACCATTCAGTGCTATAACGGGACAGTCCACGGACAGGAGGATTTTTACTCGGCCTTTGCCAGCTCCTGCAACTGTGCATTTGCGCAGATGGGGCTGGATCTGGGAGGAGGATCTCTGCTGGAAACAAGCGAGGATCTGCTTTTTAATAAAAAGCTTCCCCTTGCCTCCTACAAAAAAAGTACCTTCAGCCTGAACGGAAAGTCAGGAATCCCTCTTACCATGCAGACCTCCATCGGTCAGGGAAACACCCTTGTTTCCCCTGCCCATATGGCAATGATCACCTGCGCTATTGCAAACAACGGAGTGCTTATGAAGCCGTATCTGATTGACAGAGTAGTAAACAATACAGGAGATCAGGTAGATGAAACTGCTCCGGAGGTGTATAAACGTCTCATGACAAAAAATGAGGCAGTGATGCTGGGAGAGCTGATGAAAGATGTTGTAGAATACGGAACCGCCTCTGCTCTTTCCGGACAGGGCTATACGGCGGCAGGAAAGACCGGTTCCGCCGAATATGATGAAAACGGCTCCAGTCATTCCTGGTTTATCGGATATTCCAATGTGGATGATCCGGATCTTGCGGTTGCAGTGATCGTTGAAGGAGGAGGTACCGGAAGCGAGGCTGCTGTGCCGATCGCCTCTCAGCTTTTTAACGCTTATTACTACAACTGACCGGAACAAACAGTTGCCAGCAGAGGCAAAAAGAGTTATACTATATCCAGTTTGAAATATCATTCACACGCATTACAGGAGGGACTTGCAGATGATAGAAGCAACGAGCTGTGGCGGTGTGGTAATTTATCGTGGAAAAATACTGGCTTTATACAAATCTTACAGAAACAGATATGAAGGCTGGGTATTGCCAAAGGGAACCGTTGAAAAGGGAGAGACCCATATCCAGACGGCGCTTAGGGAGGTCAAGGAGGAAGCAGATGTAAACGCTTCTATTGTAAAATATGTAGGCAAAAGTCATTACAATTTTACAGTTCCCGAGGATATGGTCACCAAGGAAGTTCACTGGTATCTGATGACGGCTGATAATTATCATAGCAGACCTCAGAGAGAGGAATTTTTTGTGGACTCCGGGTATTACAAGTTTCATGAAATTTATCATCTTCTCCGTTTTTCCAATGAAAAACAGATTGTGGAGAAGGCGTATCAGGAATATCTGGAAATGAGGAGTCAGGGACTCTGGGGCAAAAAATAAACAGGGTTGTGTTTTACGCAGCCCTGTTTAGATTTATCAAAAAGGGGGAATCCTTTAAATGCTGAAATGGCATGACCATTATTACGTAGGAGAAAGTGTACGTGATGAAAGCGCAGTCCGTGAGAAGCTGGATGCAGGAAAACCTGTGCCCGGAATTTATCTGGTGACTTTTTCGGACAACCCTCATAACATTCTGGAGATCATTCCGGCTGTGACCCTGTTCCAGAAAACTGCTGCCAGACTGTGTCCTGAGATCGTAGGCATGGCAAAGGGCATGGATGAAGCCATGGAACTGGTGCAGATGATCGTACAGACTGTGTATGAGGAGACAGGGGATGTCCTGGTGGAAAAATATTTAAAAAACAGGTGAAGGCATGTTACATATCTTATGGATGCTGATAAAATTGATATTGATCCTTCTGGGAACGGTTTTGGGACTGGCAGTGCTTGTTTTGCTGCTGCTTTTGTTCTGTCCTGTCAGATACAGCGCCGAGGCTTTAAAAGAAACGTCCTCTTTTAAGGAAACCGAAGCCGCAGTTCGTGTAAGCTGGCTGTTCGGAGGCATTTCCTTTACTTTCAGAAGGATACAGGGAAAAAATACTCAGAAACTTTGCGTTTTTGGGATTCCGGTTCTGAGCCTTCTCCAAAAACGGAAACAGAAAAAGGCCGCTGCCGGGAAAGTGCAAACGGCAGAGAAAAGCCCTTTGTCTGAACAGCCGACTGAGAAGCCGCTGCCCGAGACAAAAATATCCCTGCCTGAGACAGAAATATCCCTGCCGCAGGAAAAGAAACCGGATATTCCCTATGGTTCTGCCGAAGCAAAACAGAAAAAAGATCCGGAAACAGGCACTTCTGATCTCAGTGAATCAGACGAGAAGATCCGGACTGAAAACAAGAATAAAATATCAGCACTTCTGGACAAACTAAAAGAAATCATGGACAGGCTTGCGCAGCTTCCTTCCATGCTCAGCAAAATTCCGTTAACAATCCGGAGGATTTATGATAAGATAGACTGGTACAGACAGTTTTTTGAGCATCCCAGGACAAAGGAGGCAGTGAGTCTGGTTCTTGACCGGAGCAAAAAACTGATGCATCATATTTTCCCAAAAAAGATAAAGGGGAAGGTGACTTTTGGAAGCGAAGATCCTTCCATAACCGGAACCGCTCTTGCAGTTCTGGGAATGACAATGCCCTTCCATAAAAACAGAGTGGAGATTGTTCCTGTTTTTGACAATCAGAATATTCTGGAGGGAAATATAAAAATAAAAGGCAGGATCTACGGCTTTGTACCGGTGAAAATGCTGGCAGAGCTTTATTTCAATAAAAATATTAAATATATCATCAGCCGATGGAAGCATAAGGAGGTCTGAAAATGGCAAACGAAAATAATTTTAAGGACACGGTAAATTCCCTTTTTAAAGGACTGGACACATTTATTTCAGCAAAAACCGTTGTGGGGGAGGCAGTCCATGTAGGCGATACCATCATCCTTCCGTTGGTAGACGTTACCTTCGGCGTAGGCGCGGGAGCCTTTGAGGGGGACAAAAAAAGCAACGGCGGCGGTGGAATGACCGGAAAGATGACGCCGAGCGCTGTGCTGGTGATCCAGAACGGAACTACGAAGCTGGTAAATATTAAAAATCAGGACGGACTGACCAAGGTTCTTGATATGGTTCCGGATTTTGTGGACAGATTTGCCGCAGGAAAAAACAGCAGTGAAACAACCGGCACAGAAATCTGATTTTATCTTTTTATTTGTGTTCCCGGAAGTATTTGCCGCATAAGATAGTATAGACCAAAGAGAAGAGGTTGTGCGATGTGGGAAGACTTCTGGGACTGATGCTTTTTTGTATAGGGATTGGAATGGTGATCGGAATGCTGATCGCGGAAAGTGTGATTATTGTGATCGCAGCAGGTCTCTGTCTGCTTTGCGGATATCATATGTTTTGCAGATAAAAAATTCCCCACGCTTTTGCGAGGGGAATTTTTAAGTTTGAGTTTTATGCTCTTTCAACTTTTCCGGATCTCAGACAAGAAGTACATACATACATCTTTTTAGCTCCGCCTGTAGCAGTTTTAACTTTTACAGACTTTACGTTGGATTTCCACATTTTATTGGATCTTCTATGGGAATGACTTACATTATTTCCGAAGTGAGCACCTTTTTCACAGATTGCACATTTAGCCATGATAGCACCTCCTTGACGCTTTTTTTCAACAGATTTTATTTTAACAGATGAAAAAGGCTTTTGCAAGCAAAAAAAGGAAAAATATAAAAATAATATTCCTTTTTCCGGGAAAAAAGGTTATAATACATACATATTAAAAAAATGGAGGTACCTATATGAATGGACGTATAGATTCCGGACTCGGACAGATAGTGATTGACACCGATGTGATTGCAACCTATGCAGGCAGTGTGGCAGTGGAATGCTTCGGCATTATCGGCATGGCTGCAGTCAGCATGAAGGATGGTCTTGTCAAACTGCTCCACAGGGACAGTCTGAAACATGGTATCAGTGTGATCATTACAGAAGAAAATAAAATCCGTCTGAATTTCCACGTGATTGTGGCTTACGGTATCAATATCAGCACGATTGCGGACAACCTTGTCAGCAATGTCAAATATAAGGTAGAAGCTTTTACCGGCATGGAAATTGAAAAGATCAACATCTATGTGGAAGGCGTACGTGCAATAGACTAAGGTTATGAGGAGGAACTTGTGGTGAGTATAAAAACCATAGATGCAAAAACACTGGCCAGAATGTTTCTGGCAGGAGCCAGAAATCTGGAAGCAAAAAAAGAATGGATCAATGAACTGAATGTTTTCCCTGTACCGGATGGAGATACAGGAACTAATATGACCATGACGATCATGTCCGCAGCTTCTGAAGTAAGCTCTCTGGAAGAATTTGATATGGAAACTCTGGCAAAAGCTATTTCTTCCGGATCCCTTCGCGGCGCAAGAGGAAACTCCGGAGTTATCCTTTCCCAGCTTTTAAGAGGATTTACAAAAAGTGTAAAAAAAGCAGAGCGTCTGGATGCCCTGGCCCTTGCCGCAGCCATGGAACGGGCAGTGGAGACAGCATACAAGGCTGTTATGAAGCCAAAGGAAGGAACCATTCTTACAGTGGCAAAGGAGGCAGCTCTGAAAGCTGCGGAGATCGCTCCTGAGGCAGACGAGCTTCAGCCGTTTTTTGAGGAGGTCTTTGCCCATGCGGAGGCAACTCTTGCCAGAACGCCGGAAATGCTTCCTGTTCTGAAAGAGGCGGGGGTAGTGGATTCCGGCGGACAGGGGCTTCTGGAAGTTCTCAGAGGCGCCATGGACGGCTTCCTAGGCAAAGAGATCGACTATTCTGTTTTTGAAAAGAGCAGTTCTCCTTCTGTAACAAAGATCTCTCCTCAGGCAGAGGCAGATATTAAATTCGGCTATTGTACAGAGTTTATCATTCTTCTGGATAAAGCTGTTTCAGAGGAAGAGGAACATAAATTTAAAGAATTCCTTACTTCTATTGGCGATTCCATTGTTCTGGTTGCAGACGATGAGATCATTAAAGTGCATGTGCATACCAATCATCCGGGACAGGCTATTGAACGTGCTCTGACCTATGGCGCTCTTTCCAGAATGAAGATTGACAATATGAGAGAAGAGCATCAGGAAAGACTGATCAAGGATGCGGAAAAGCTTGCAAAAGCGCAGGCAGAGGCAGAGCCGCCAAAGGAAAACGGCTTTATTGCGGTTTCTGCAGGCAGCGGACTTACAGAGATCTTCCGTGAGCTGGGTGTGGATTACCTTATTGAGGGCGGACAGACCATGAACCCAAGTACAGAGGACATGCTGAATGCCATTGCAAAGGTAAATGCGGAAACCATTTATATTTTCCCGAATAATAAAAATATTATCCTTGCTGCAAATCAGGCCCGCGATCTGACAAAGGATAAAAAGATCATCGTTGTTCCCACCAAGACAGTTCCTCAGGGAATCACTGCCATGATCAGTTTTGTTCCGGAAAAATCAGCAGAGGAAAACGCTCAGGAAATGGAAGAGGCAGTTTCCAAGGTTCAGACAGGTCAGATCACTTATGCGGTCCGCGATACACGTCTGGATGACAAAGAGATCCATGAGGGAGACATCATGGGAATCGGAGATAAGGGAATTCTTGCTGTAGGTAAGGATAAGGAGCAGGTTGCTCAGGATACCATTGAAGCCATGATGACAGAGGATGCGGAAGTGATCAGTATTTATTACGGAGAAGACGCATCAGAGGAAAAGGCAGAAGAACTTGCTGCTGCTGTTGAAGAGCTTTATCCTGACTGTGAAGTAGAGCTTAACAGAGGCGGACAGCCGATTTATTATTACATTATTTCTGTAGAATAAAATGGGAGAAAGTTTAAGAACTCTGAAAGGAGTGGGAGAAAAAACGGAGAAGCTGTTTCAGAAAATAGGTATTTCTGACACGGAATCCCTTCTCCGGTATTATCCCAGGAATTATGATGAGTATGAAATGCCGGCAGATATTGCAGATCTTAAAGAGGGGACGGTGAAAGCCGTCTCCGCTGCAGTATGTTCCGGCGTTTATGTAAATCCGGTACGAGGAAAACAGGTCGTTTCTATTACCGCATGCGACAGTACAGGAAGGATCTCCATTACCTGGTTTAATGCTTCCTATCTGAAAAATACTCTGAAAAAGGGAAGTGTTTTTGTATTCAGAGGAAGAGTGATCAGACGGCAGGGCAAGCTTCAGATGGAACATCCTGAAATTTTTACCCCTGCAGCCTACGAGGAGATCCTTCACAGCCTTCAGCCGGTCTACGGGCTTACGGCAGGTCTTTCCAATAAAACCATTGTAAAGCTGCTTCACCAGCTTCTGAAACAGCAGTCACTGAAAAGCGAATATCTTCCGGAAGAGATCAGGGAAAAATATCAGCTTTCAGATATCAACTATGCGCTCCGCACCATCCATTTTCCCCAAAATATGGATGAGCTTCTTGTATCAAGAAAGCGCCTGGTATTTGATGAATTTCTGTTTTTTATTCTTTCTGTCCAGCTTCTGAAAGAAAAAACAGAAGAGGCGGTGAATCTGTTTCCCATAAAAAAAACATGGACAACAGAGCAGGTGATCGAAAATCTTCCCTACAGGCTTACCAGCGCCCAGCTGAATACCTGGCATGAGATCGAGCGGGATCTTTCCGGGCAGTCTCTGATGTCCAGGCTGGTGCAGGGAGATGTGGGAAGCGGAAAGACGATCCTTGCCTTTCTTGCCATGATCCTGACCTTTGAAAATGGATACCAGTCTGCGCTTATGGTGCCCACAGAGGTTCTTGCCCGCCAGCACTTTGAGGCGTTTCAGACACTTGTCCGGGAACAGGGGCTGGATATTCCGGTTGTTCTTCTTACCGGTTCTAATACGGCAAAGGAAAAAAGACTGATTTATGAAAATATCAGGGAGGGAAAGACCTCTGTGATCATAGGAACCCATGCGCTGATCCAGGAGGCTGTGCAGTATCGGGATCTTGCCCTTGTGATCACAGATGAGCAGCACCGTTTTGGTGTAAAACAAAGAGAGGCTCTGGCAACCAGGGGGAATCCTCCGAACATTCTTGTTATGAGCGCAACCCCTATTCCGAGAACTCTTGCCATTATTCTGTACGGCGATCTGGATATTTCTGTGATCGACGAACTGCCGGCAAGAAGGCTTCCTATAAAAAACTGTGTTGTAGATACTTCCTACCGCCCAAAAGCCTATCGTTTCATTGAACGTCAGATACGGGAGGGCCGCCAGGCATATGTGATCTGTCCTATGGTAGAAGAAAGCGAGGGTATGGAAGCGGAAAATGTCCTGGATTATACAAAAAAATTAAAAGATGCTCTGCCGGAGGATATTTCTGTGGAGTTTCTTCATGGAAAAATGAAACCAAAGGAAAAAAACAGGATCATGGAAGAATTTGCAGCCGGAAGCATCCAGGTTCTTGTTTCCACAACTGTTGTGGAGGTAGGCGTCAACGTTCCGAATGCAACTGTGATGATGATAGAAAATGCCGAGCGCTTCGGTCTTGCCCAGCTTCATCAGCTCCGGGGACGGGTGGGACGCGGAGAATATCAGTCTTACTGTATTTTTATTCAGGGCAGTCAGGAAAGCACCACATCCAAACGTCTGGAGATCCTTGGGAAATCAAATGATGGTTTTTATATTGCGGCAGAAGATCTGAAGCTTCGGGGACCGGGAGACCTGTTCGGCATCCGTCAGAGCGGACTGATGGAATTTCGTATCGGAGATATTTACAATGATGCAAATATTCTGAAAAATGCCAGCGAGGCTGCCGCGCAGATTCTTGCTCTGGATCCGGATCTTTCTCTGGAACAGAACCTTCCTCTTAAGGAACAGCTTGATTTCTGCAGGGAAGACGGACCGGAAAATTTTGGACTTTAGGAGATACAATCCTGCAATATCAGGACTTTAGTGAAATAAATTGTTGCAAAAAAACAAAAAACGTAGTATTCTAGTACCGTAATAATTTTATTTCACCTTGTAAGGAGGCTATTATGGCTACAAGAACAACAACAAAGAAAGCAGAACCTAAGACAACAACTGCAAAAACGGCTATCGAAAAAGAGGCTCCTGCAAAGACTGCTGCAGAACCGGCAAAAGTGGACGCAGCTACAGCTAAAAAAAACACTGAGAAAACAACTGCCAGAAAAACAGCAGCAAAGAAAACCGCAGAAAAATCTGTCTCTGCAAAGAAACCGGCGGTAAAAAGAACTGCAGCAAAGAAGACAGCATCAGTAAATGCAGAAGTATATGTACAGTTCTGGGGCAAAGAGGTGTATGCAAAGGATATCGTGGAAAGCGTTAAGAAGATATGGACTGACGAGATGGGCAAAAAAGAATCAGAGCTGAAAGACCTGAAAGTATACATTAAGCCGGAAGATAACGGAGCACATTATGTCATTAACGGTGACATCACAGGCTTCCTTGGTTTATAAGAAACAGAAAAAAGCTCAGGGGACAGTTGTCACCTGAGCTTTTCTTCTGACCGTATTCTTAGAACTGGCTGTTCTGAACACCGCCGGACATCTGACGTTCCTGTTCAGCAATCATTTTACGGACCATTTCACCGCCTACAGATCCGTTCTGTTTAGATGTCAGGTTTCCGTTGTAACCGTCAGTAAGCGGCACGCCAAGCTCATTGGCAACCTCAAATTTGAAACGGTTAAGAGCACCCTTTGCTTCCGGTACAGTTACTTTGTTAGAAGAACTTGTGTTTGACATGATTCATTTCCTCCTTGGTTGTTTTTGTTATTTGGATGTTACACTGGTAGTATGTGAAATTTACGGAATAATACACTAGAATATACTGTCTCTGCTTCCAGAAATTTGAAATTATTAATTTTCTGTGAATTTTGTATATTCTATAAGATTTAATTGCGTTTTTTTTGGACATTTGTTATAATATCAAGGGAAATAAAGAATGTATAAAGAAGAAAAATAAAGAAACTATAAAATGTATTGGTGAGAATGGAGAGATGATCAATGAATTTAGGAATCATTGCACACAACAGTAAAAAAGTACTTATTGAAGATTTTTGTATCGCTTATAAGAATATTCTCGCTAAGCATGAAGTTTATGCCACGGGAACCACTGGAAGAAGGATCGAGGAGGCTACAAACCTGCATGTGCATAAATTTCTTGCAGGCAGCATAGGCGGTGACAAACAGTTTATGGAAATGATCGAGCGCCAGGATCTTGACATGGTGATCCTGTTTTATAATCCGGCAATGCTTGATCCCAAGGAACCGGATATTGCATCCATTACCATGCGCTGCGATCAGTATAATATACCGGTGGCTACCAATATAGCTACCGCAGAACTTCTGATCCTCGGACTTGCACGCGGGGATCTGGATTGGAGACTGAATCTTAAATGAGAGTAATTGCAGGAAAAGCCCGCCGTCTTCCTCTGAAGACACTGCCGGGTTCAGATACACGGCCCACCACGGACCGTATAAAAGAAACTTTATTTAATATACTTCAGCCGGAAATACCGGACTGTTCTTTTCTGGATCTTTTCAGCGGAAGCGGCGCCATTGGTATTGAGGCTTTAAGCAGAGGCGCCGCATCTGCTGTATTTGTAGAAAAAAATCCGAAAGCCTGCTCCTGTATCAGAGAAAATCTGACATTTACAAAACTTGCGGAAAATGGTAAACTGTTAGCCATGGATGCATTACAGGCACTGCGTTCCCTGGAGGGACGCCAGGTGTTTGACTGCATTTTTATGGATCCGCCCTATGAAAAAGGCCTGGAACGTCAGGTTCTGGAATATCTGGCGGAAAGTACACTGGCAGATGAACATACGCTGATCATAGCAGAGGCAGATCTTCACACGGATTTTTCCTATGTGGAAGAAATCGGTTATGAGATCAGCCGCTCCAAGGAATATAAAACCAACAAGCATGTTTTTCTGTACAAAAGAAAGTGAGAATACACATGGTAACAGCAGTTTATCCGGGAAGCTTTGACCCGGCCACCTACGGTCATCTGGATGTGATCCGCAGGGCCAGCGTTTCTTTTGACAGAGTGGTAGTGGGAGTTTTGCATAATTCTGCAAAAAGTCCGTTGTTTTCTGTGGAAGAACGTGTTAATATATTAGAAAAGGCGACAAAGGACATCCCAAATGTTATTATAAAGCCATTTAACGGGCTTTCTGTTAATTTTGCAAAAGAGAATGAAGCCCAGGTTATAGTGCGCGGACTTCGTGCGGTTACAGATTTTGAATATGAGCTGCAGATGGCACAGACAAACCGCGTTCTGGCACCGGATGTAGATACGGTATTCCTGACCACAAGTCTGGAATATGCCTATGTCAGCTCTACGATCATGAAGGAAGTTGCCCGCTTTGGCGGTGATTTAGCGAAATTCGCACCGCCTGAGATTATTCAGGCTCTGCATTCCAAGATGCAGGAACAAAATGAAGAGAAATAAGGAGAATGTACAATGAGCAGCAGAATTGAACAGATTATTGACGACATTGAGGAATTTATAGACAGCTGTAAATACCAGCCTCTGTCTAATACAAAGATTATTGTAAACAGAGATGAGATCGATGAGCTTATAAAAGAGCTTCGCCTGAAAACACCGGATGAGATCAGACGTTACCAGAAGATCATCAGCAATAAGGATGCGATTCTGGAGGATGCACAGTCCAAAGCAGACGCGATCATTGCAGATGCACAGGCTAAGGCTCAGGAGCTTGTTACTCAGCATGAGATCATGCAGAAGGCTTATGCACAGGCAAATGATACTATTAATGCAGCCAATAAGCAGGCTCAGGAAATCCTTGATTCTGCCACACAGGATGCAAACAGCATTCGTCTCAGCGCGATCACTTATACAGATGATATGATGGCAAGCATCGGCTCTGTTCTGAATCAGACACTTGAGGATGCCGGCGGCAAATATAAGAGCTTTATTGAAGCCCTTCAGACCTGTCTGGATGTTGTAAATCAGAACCGCCAGGAGCTTGCTCCTCAGACTGCGCAGGCAGCAGCGATCACCGGAACCTATCACGACAGTGAACCGATTCCGGAGGAGGATGAGCTGTTAGACGACCTTGAGGAAAACTAAGGCACAGATAGCAGTAATTGCTGCGTTGAGGCATTTTGCAGAAATATAAGGCAGAACAGAAAGATCTCTGTGAAGAAGACTTTTTGTCTGCGCGAGAATACAGACTCCGCCAAAAGCAGCCATGGGCATGGAGCAGAGATATCTGAAAACAGGAGACAGGTCTGATCTTGCAAGCTGATGAAGTCCGGTTGTAAGTTCCAGGGCACCCAGAAACAGATATTCTGTCATTTCCCCTGCACTCCAGTAATGCCTGATAAAGGCAGACAGGATCGAAAACAGGAGAATATAACCACCCAGCCGGGTGATTGTTTCAAAACCATTCATAATGGAGGCATCCAGCAGAGTTCCGGTAACACCGGGCGCGGATGGCTCCTTATTTTTTTTATCAGAAAAATTATCCGGAGTTTTTGTATGGTTTCTGTAAACAAAAAAACGGAAGATAACCATAGTGAGGAAGCTGGCTAAAATCAGCGGCCCATAGATAAGCCGGGGGTGAAACCTGTCATTGAGACAGATATGAATCAGATATGTATAAATAAAAACAGGACTGGCATGATTGGTAAAGGTAAGAAGATATTCCGCTTCCCTTCGGCTGATCCTGCCGCAGCCATACAGGTCTGAGGTGATCTTGGTTCCCATAGGATAGCCGCACAGAAGTCCAAGAAGCAGGGCGTAGGCTCCTGAGGGGGAGATGCCGAATACATGGCTCCACACAGGAGCCAGAGGCTTCAGAAGTTTTTCGGCTGTTCCTGTATGAATGAGGATCCCGGTAAGGATAATAAAAGGAAGAAGCGTGGGAAACAGGGTGTTCAGCCACAGCTTCAGGCCATCTCTGGAAGCGGCTAATGCCTCTTCCGGAAAACGCAGCAAGAATATCAGCAGCAGGAGAGTACCTGCAGTATAAAAAATTCGCTTCATATACAACCATCGTTTTTTCTTTAATATATGGTTTGTATCAAATAAATATGAAGAATTTTCATAATCACATGAAATGGAGGAACAGAACATGAGAGCATTGGAAAACTGTGAACCAAAACGGGTATTTTATTATTTTGAGGAGCTTTGCAAGATTCCTCATGGTTCCGGAAATACAAAGCAGATCAGTGATTATCTGGTAAGCTTTGCAAAAGAACACGGACTTGAATATGTTCAGGACGAGATGAATAATGTTGTGATTTACAAACCGGCAACAGAAGGCTATGAGGATGCGCCGGCAGTGATCCTTCAGGGACATATGGACATGGTATGCGAAAAAAGACCGGATGTAGATCATGATTTTACAAAGGATCCTTTAAATATTTCTGTAAAGGACGGATATGTAACGGCAAACGGAACAACCTTAGGCGGTGATGATGGGATCGCTGTGGCTTACGGCCTTGCGCTTCTGGAAAGTAAAGACCTTGCACATCCTGCGCTGGAGGTTCTGATCACCGTTGATGAGGAGATCGGTCTTCTTGGCGCGGAAGGCTTTGACTGCAGCGTCTTAAAGGGAAAAAGACTGATCAATCTGGATTCTGAGGCAGAAGGAAGTCTGTGGATCAGTTGTGCAGGCGGCCTTTCCGGTATCAGCACCATTCCTGTACAGAGAGTGGAGGCAGAAGGTCAGAAAGCAGCAGTAAAGATCACAGGACTTATGGGCGGACATTCCGGAGCGGAGATTGACAAAAAGCGTGCCAATGCCAATGTTCTGATGGGAAGATTCCTTTACAGCCTTCAGCAAGAGACTGCTTATGAGATCATTTCTCTGGCAGGCGGTCAGAAGGACAATGCCATTACAAGAGAAGCAGATGCAGAGCTTCTTGTGGAGGATATAAATTCAGTAAAAGCATGTGCGGAAAAGCTTCAGAAAGGCTTCCGTGAAGAATATGCAGGAACAGACGAGGGCATCACAGTTGAAATTACAGATCTTGGCGTTGCCTCTGCAAAAGTTCTTCATCCTACCAGCAGAGAAAAAGTTCTGTTTTTCCTGATGGAAGTACCTTTTGGCATCCAGAAAATGAGCGGAAGCATTGACGGTCTGGTGGAAACCTCTACAAATATCGGAATCGTGAAGCTTGGAGAGGATGAATTCCTGGGAAGCTCCAGTGTCAGAAGCTCTGTTGAGGCAGCAGGAGCAGCTCTTTCCGATAAGATCTGCTATCTGACAGAATTCCTCGGAGGAGAATATACTGTTCAGGGAGCTTATCCGGCATGGGAATACCGGAAAGACTCTCCGTTGAGAGACCAGATGGTTGAGGTTTATGAGGAAATGTATGGAGAAAAACCAAATGTTGTGGCAATCCATGCAGGTCTTGAGTGCGGTCTGTTCTACAAAAAAATCGAAGGACTGGACTGCGTTTCCCTTGGACCGAACATGAAAGATATTCATACATCTGAGGAGGTTCTTGATATTGCCTCCACAGAGCGCGTATGGAAATATCTTGTAAAAGTCCTGGAATCTCTCAAAAAATGAAAAAAGTAAGAATTACAGTTCTGCGTAAAGAATTTTATCCGGAGTACGCAGATGAGTATCTGACAGAGGGACAGTCTGTGGGTCCGTGCCCTTTACTCGAGGTTGGGGATGAATTTATTTTTGAGGGCAGCGCGAAAATGCCGGAGGGATTTTGTCCGTGGGCCTGGATTGATATTTACAGAAGTGTCAGTGCAATGTCATCCGGTTCCAGCAATAAACCGTGGACGAAAAAGGATGGACAGACAATTGTATGCTGCACAGATGGAGTACGCCCGGTAGTGTTTTGTGTAGAAGCTTTCGGGGAAAATGATGAATCTGTGGAGTAAAATATAATACGGTATAAAAAGCGCCGCTGTGGAATGTATTTCTGCAGCGGCAATTTTCGTTTTTCTTCCGCATATATTAAACTGCAGGTTTGAGCTGGAGGATTTATGAAAAGAAAAAAGATGTTTCTGATAATTACCGGATTTTTTTATCTTCTGTTTCTTACAGATCTGGAAGGGATCATACGGGATCGGAGCTGCGCCTCAGTTTTATCCGGAGATGTTCTGAAAAGTGAAAAATTCCGGGAGCAGAGGATGTCCGGTGAGCTTTATAAAAAGCTGCATAAATCTTCCGGAGAAAGTGGGGACTGGATTTCTTTACTGACTGCTTCCATGGCGGAAGGGGGATTTTATCCTGAGAAGGTTTCCGAAAATCAGGAGCTTTACAGAAAATATAAACCGGAGGAATTTCAGCTTCTTCTGAATGCTTACCGGGCAGTGTGGGAGGATGTGAGATATTTTCCCGTTGCTTCTTCAGAAATTGTTTTTGAAAATACCTGGATGGCAAAAAGAGAATATGGGGGAAACCGGAGCCACGAAGGGACGGATCTGTTTGGAACGGTTCGTGAGTCCGGATATTATCCTGTTATCAGTATGACAGACGGCACAGTGGAACAAAAAGGATGGCTTCCTCTGGGCGGCTACCGGATCGGCATCCGTTCTCCTCATGGGGGATATTTTTATTATGCGCATCTTTCCGGATATGAAGCAAATATCAGAAAAGGGCAGACGGTTGCTGCCGGAGACATTCTGGGATATATGGGAAATACCGGATACGGATCTGAGGGAACCAGAGGGAAATTTCCGGTACATCTTCATCTGGGAATCTATATTGAAGTTCCCTTTCAAAAAGAGCTGAGTGTAAATCCATACTGGCTTCTGAAAATTTTTGAGAAAAAAATCAGAAACTATACATATTAAATTACATAATCTTTTAAAAGTATGCTATAATATGCAGGAGTATCAAAGTGTACTCCGGTATTTTCCTGCAAGGAGTGATTTATATGGAAATACAGTTATGGAGAAGTATTTTATGCCCTTACCAGCTTGCTGTCAGAGAGCTGACAGTAAAGTTCGAGCATATGATAGAGGAGCATAAAAAAAATGATCTTTATTCGCCTATTGAGCAGGTTAGCGGGCGTGTAAAAAGTGTTACCAGTATTCTGGAAAAAATGCAGCGCAAGCATATCCCCATGGAACGGATGGAAGAGGAAGTGGAGGACATTGCGGGAATCCGTATCATCTGTCAGTTTGAAGAGGATATTGATACAGTGGCGGCTCTGATCCAGAAACGCAGTGACATGCAGATAAAAAGTGAAAAAAACTATCTGAAGCATATTAAACAGAGCGGTTACAGAAGCTATCATCTGATCATTTATTATACGGTGGAAACCATTGAGGGACCCAAAACCATTCAGGCGGAAATCCAGATCCGTACCATGGCAATGAATTTCTGGGCAACCATCGAGCATTCGCTTCAGTACAAATATAAGGGAGAAATGCCCATGCATGTGGCAGAGCGCCTCAGCAAGGCTGCGGATGCCATTATCGCGCTGGATCAGGAAATGTCTTCTGTGCGAAACGAGATCATGGATGCACAGAATTCTTCCAGAATGCAGTCCAATCTTGTAAAAGATATTCTTTCCAGCATTGAGAATCTTTATAAGAGTTCCAATAAACGGGAGGTGGAAAAGATCCAGGATGAATTCCTGAGGGTGTTCCGAACCAAGGATCTTCAGCAGCTTGAGCGGTTCCACAGACAGCTTGATATTATCGCAGAGGGCTATCGCGCCCAGTCAGTGGCAAATTAGGAGCAGATACATGCATGAATTTTTACCAGTAACAGCACAGGAAATGAAAGACCGGGGATGGGAACAGGTGGATTTTGTTTATCTGACAGGAGATGCCTATGTAGACCATTCTTCTTTTGGCAGTGCCATTATCAGCAGGCTGCTGGAAAGCCACGGCTACCGGGTTGGCATCATTCCTCAGCCTGACTGGCGGAAAAAAGAAAGTATCCAGGTGTTCGGGGAACCGCGCCTGGGTTTTCTTGTGACCGCTGGAAATATGGATTCCATGGTGAATCATTACACCGTGTCAAAAAAACACCGCCAGAAAGACTCGTATTCTCCCGGAGGCGTCATGGGACTGCGTCCGGACATGCCTACAGTGGTTTACAGCAATCTTATCCGTCAGACCTATAAGCATACCCCCATTATTCTTGGCGGGATCGAGGCAAGCTTAAGACGTCTGGCCCACTATGATTACTGGGAGGACCGGGTAAAAAGAAGTGTGCTTCTTGATTCCGGCGCAGATCTGATCTCTTACGGAATGGGAGAACATTCTATCATTGAAATTGCAGATGCCCTGAACAGCGGTATTCCGGTAGAAGAGATCACCTACATACCAGGTACTGTTTACAAAAGTAAAACAACAGATACCGCCTATGACCCAGTGGCGCTTCCGTCTTTTGATCAGGTCAGAGACAGCAAAGAAGCCTATGCGGAAAGTTTTTCCGTTCAGTACAGAAATACAGATCCTTTTACGGCAAAACCGCTGATCGAGGATTACGGCACACGGGGCTATGTGATCCAGAATCCTCCTGCGCTGCCGCTCAGTACTCAGGAGATGGATGATGTTTATGATCTTCCCTATATGGGAACCTGGCATCCGATGTACGACAGTCAGGGGGGGATTCCGGCTCTGGATGAAATCCGGTTCAGCCTTACCAGCAACCGCGGATGCTTCGGAGGCTGCAGCTTCTGCGCCCTTACCTTTCACCAGGGAAGGATCCTGCAGACAAGAAGCCATGAATCTATTTTAAAAGAAGCAGAAAAAATGACGGAGGATCCGGCATTTAAAGGATATATCCACGATGTAGGAGGCCCTACGGCAGATTTTCGCCAGCCTTCCTGTCAGAAACAGCTGACAAAGGGCGTATGCCAGAATCGGCAGTGCCTTTTTCCCACGCCCTGCAAAAATCTTACGGCAGATCACAGCGACTATGTGACGCTTCTTGGGAAGCTCCGGAAGATTCCTGGGGTAAAAAAAGTATTTATCCGTTCCGGAGTGCGGTTTGATTATGTAATGGCAGATAAAAATCCTGCGTTTTTACAGGAACTGGTCCGTCATCATATCAGCGGACAGCTTCGGGTAGCGCCGGAGCATGTGTCAGACCAGGTGCTCCATTATATGGGAAAGCCTTCTCATAAGGTTTATCAGGATTTTCTGAAAGCCTATGAAAGGGAAAACAAAAAAACAGGGCAGAAGCAGTACGCAGTGCCGTATTTTATGTCCTCTCATCCCGGATGTACCATGAAGGAGGCGGTAAAGCTTGCGGAATATGTAAGAGATCTGGGATTTACACCGGAACAGGTGCAGGATTTTTATCCTACGCCTTCCACGCTTTCCACCTGCATGTATTATACAGGAATCCATCCTCTTACAAAGGAAAAGGTTTATGTTCCGAAAAATCCTCATGAAAAAGCCGTTCAGAGAGCTTTGATGCAGTATAAAAATCCGGCAAACCGGTCGCTTGTTCTGGAAGGGCTGAAAATGGCAGATCGGATGGATCTTGTAGGTTTCGGACCAAAATGTCTGATCCGCCCGGAGCGAAAGAACAACGACGGGGGAAAGGCAGGCAGAAAAGGGCACCCTGGAGAGAAAAACTCTGCCGGTAACAGAAAAGGAAAATCACGGGAAGTATCAGGGAAAAATTTTGCCGGAAAATCTGTAAAAAAAACAATACGTAATACACATAAGAAAAAAAACAGATAGAATGAAGGAGAATCACATGAGCAAAAAAAAAGCCGGGAAACATGCCAAAAAGGGTGAATTCGGTTACGTTGCAGCAGAGAAGAAACGAAAATTTCTGATCACATCCATTCTGTTTGCAGTGCCGCTTCTGATCTTTTTTACGGCAATGATTTATTTTAAAACAAGACTGACCATCTGGACGGTGATCGCTGTTGTGGGCTGTCTTCCTGCCTGCAAAATGCTGGTGAATCTTATTATGCTGTTTCGCTGTCCGTCCATGGATCCACAGATCTACAGTCAGATTCAGGACCATTGTGGAAGCCTGGTCATGTCCTATGAAATGTATATGACTTTTTATGAAAAAAGCGCGTTTATTGACGCCTTTGCCATTTGCGGCAATCTGGTGGTGGGATACAGCAGCGATCCTAAGATAGACACTGCCTTTATGGAAACGGAAGCCCGGAAAATTCTGAAAGGCAACGGATACCGGGCAAATGTAAAAATATTTAAAGACCTCAAGCCGTTTCTGGACCGTCTGGATTCCATGAACGAGCATAAAGAGTCTCTGGAGGAAGGAATCAAATTCCGGCCGGATGAGCGTTATCCGGAGCTTTCCAGAAATGAACTGATCCGCCATACGATTCTGGCGATCTGTCTGTAGGTGAAATATGAAGCAGTTTACAATCAACGGAAACGAGGCGGGGCAGCGTTTTGACAAGTATCTGGCAAAGCTTTTAAGAGAAGCGCCAAAAAGCTTTGTATATAAAATGCTCCGCAAAAAAAATATTACTCTGAACGGCAAAAAGGCAACAGGCAATGAAAAGCTGAACCAGGGGGACGAGATCAGGCTTTTTTTAAGCGATGAAACCTATCTGAAGTTCAGCGGAAAAGAAGCTGCGCCCAGGGCAAGTACGGATCTGGCGGTTATTTATGAAAACAGAGATATCCTTCTGATCAATAAACCGGCAGGAATGCTTTCCCAGCCGGATGAAACAAAAGAGCCTTCCCTTGTGGAGTATGTGACAGGCTATCTTCTGGACACCGGCGCTGTGACAGAGGAAGAACTGATCACCTTCCGGCCATCTGTGTGCAATCGTCTGGACAAAAATACCAGCGGACTTGTGGCGGCAGGAAAAAGTCTGGCAGGGCTTCAGGCTCTCTCAGAGCTTTTTCATGACAGGACCATCCATAAGGATTATCTTTGTATCGTAAAAGGTGTGTTAAAGGAACAGACGCATATCCGGGGCTATTTAAAAAAAGACTCCCGATGCAACAAGGTTACTGTATATAAAAATAAAGTTCAGGATGCCCAGCCTGTAGAGACTGTGTACACACCTCTTGGCAGCAATGGAAGGACAACACTTCTGAAGGTACGACTGGTTACAGGAAGAACTCATCAGATCCGGGCGCATCTGGCCTCCCGGGGATATCCCCTTATGGGAGACAGTAAATACGGAGACAGGGAGTTTAATAAAAAATGCCGGGAGCGTTATGGTCTGAGACACCAGCTTCTTCATGCATTCAGCCTGACCTTCCCTCATCTGGAGGGAGACCTTTGTGAGGTTTCGGAAAAAAACTTCCGCGCAGAGCTGCCGGAGCTTTTTGAGCACATTATAAAAGAAGAACATTTAGAGGAGAGTTATCATGAAAATCTGGAATGAAATCTGGGATTATGTAAAAATGATCATAATCGTAGTGGTTGTGGTGCTTTTTGTCAATAATTTTATTCTCATCAATGCAAAAATTCCTTCTGAGTCCATGGAAAATACCATTATGACAGGGGACCGTGTATTTGGATTCCGTCTTGCCTATGGACTGAATGTGGATCTGTTTGGAAACCATATTTCCAAAAAAGTAAAGGATCCGGAGCGTTTTGACATTATTATCTTTAAATATCCGGATGATGAAAGCCAGCTGTTTATCAAGCGTCTGATCGGCCTTCCGGGAGAGACCGTGGAGATCAGAGACGGAAAGGTCTATATTGACGGAGCCCTGGAGCCGCTGGATGACAGCTTTGTTCCTGAGGTGCCTACCGGAGACTACGGACCATATAAGGTTCCTGAGAATTCTTACTTTATGCTTGGAGACAACCGGGAAAATTCAAGGGATTCCAGATTCTGGGACAACACCTTTGTCACCTTTGATCAGATCGTGGGAAAAGCAGTGCTCCGTTATTTCCCATCCATTAAAATCCTGAAATAAGGAGCGGATTATGGCATGGGTCAGCAGAGGACTCCGGGGTTCTACTCTGGAGGAGCTTGTCAATCGTACAAATGAACAATATGCAGAAAAAAAACTGGCACTGATACAGAAGATCCCCACTCCTATTACGCCTGTGCGTATGGACAAAGATCATCACCAGATCACTCTGGCGTATTTTGAACAGCGCAGTACCGTAGATTATATCGGTGCTGTGCAGGGAATTCCTGTGTGTTTTGATGCAAAGGAATGCAGCACAGATACGTTTCCTTTAAGCAACATTCATTCACATCAGGTCGCCTTTATGAAAGCGTTTGAAGAGCAGGGAGGAGTGGCATTCTTTTTGCTCTTTTTCAGCAGTGAGGATATATTTTATTATCTTCCTTTACGCCAGCTTTTAATTTTCTGGGAGCGCATGGAAAAGGGAGGCAGAAAAAGCTTCCGCAGAGAGGAACTGGAACAGCAGTTTTACCTTCCGAGACAGAGCGGATTTTTTGTTCCCTATCTGGAGGGACTGAAAATGGATCTGAATTTACGGGATTGACAAGTGGTTTCGCATTTATTATAATCTTATTATTTAATATAGTATCGCAGTAGCGAACTAAAGTAATAATAAGGAGGAAGGAAGCATGCAGAGGATTTTTCATACACCTGAGGGCGTCCGGGATATATACGGCAGAGAATGCAGGCAGAAGCATGAACTGAAACGCCGGATCCGCAGTGTATTTCAGAAATACGGCTATGAAGAGATAGAAACACCCACATTTGAATATTTTGAAGTATTCAGTCAGGAGGTAGGGACGGTTCCGTCCAGAGAGCTTTATAAATTTTTTGACAGAGACGGAAATACGCTTGTACTGAGACCGGACTTTACACCCTCGGTATCAAGAGCCTGCGCTTCTTATTTTTCTCCGGATCAGGAGCCGGTTACTCTGTTTTATACAGGACAGACCTTTATAAACAGCTCCAGCTATCAGGGCAGGCTGAAAGAGATCACCCAGATGGGTGTGGAGCGGATCGGGGACGATTCTCCCGAGGCTGACGCAGAGCTTCTGGCAATGACAGTGGAAGCGCTTCTGTCCTGTGGATTAAGAGAATTTCAGGTCAGTGTGGGACAGGTGGACTATTTTAAATCTCTGCTGAAGGAAGCAGGTCTTGAAAAAGAGGCAGAAGAACATCTGAGAGCGCTGATCTCAGAAAAAAATTACTTCGGCGTGGAGGAACTGGTAGAAGAACAGAAGCTTTGTCCCCAACTGGCAGCAGTATTTCAGGAGCTTCCTCATCTTTTTGGTTCTGTGGAAGTACTGAAAAAAGCCAGAAGCCTTACAGATAATCAGTCAGCAGTCCGGGCAGTGGAGCGTCTGGAACGGATCTATGAGCTTCTGAAGGTTTACGGATATGAAAAATATATTTGCTTTGATTTTGGAATGGTAAGCCGGATCCAGTATTATACAGGGATTATTTTTCAGGCTTATACCTATGGAACAGGAGAACCGCTGGTAAAGGGCGGACGTTATAATGAGCTTCTGAAGCACTTTGGCGCGCCTGCCGCTTCTGTGGGCTTTGTGATCATGGCAGACAGTCTTCTTACTGCGCTTTCCAGACAAAAGATAGAGATCCTTCCCGATGAAGAACCCTATGTTCTCACCTACACAGAGGAAACTCTGGAGGAAACTCTGGTAAAGGCGCAGCGTCTGAGAAAAGAAGGGCGTTCTGTGTCTCTGAGAAAAAAGAAGGAGGGCTTATAATATGAGATATCTTACCATTGCCCTGACAAAAGGCCGTCTTGCTCAGAAAACTCTGGATATTTTTGAAAAGGTGGGAATTACCTGTGAAGAGATCCGGGACAAAAATTCCCGGAAGCTGATTTTTGTCAATGAGGAACTGAAGCTTAAGTTTTTTCTGGCAAAGGGTCCGGATGTACCCACATATGTGGAATATGGAGCGGCCGATATCGGCATTACCGGAAAGGATACGATCATGGAGGAGGGACGAAGGCTTTATGAGGTTATGGACCTGGGGTTCGGGGCCTGCCGTATGTGTGTGTGCGGGCCGGAAAGTGCAAAGGAGCTTCTCCATACCAACCAGCTGATCCGGGTGGCAACCAAATATCCCAATATTGCAAAAGACTATTTTTATAATAAAAAGCATCAGACAGTTGAGATCATCAAGCTGAACGGCTCCATTGAGCTGGCGCCTATTGTAGGGCTTTCTGAGGTGATCGTAGATATTGTGGAAACCGGAAGCACTCTGAAAGAAAACGGTCTGAAGGTGCTGGAGGAGGTATGTCCTCTGTCAGCCAGAATGATCGTAAACCAGGTCAGCATGAAAATGGAGGATGAAAGGATCCGGAAGCTGATCAGAGAGCTTCGGGACGTGATCAGTCAGTAGTTTATACAGACAGAAAAAGGGGGAACTGCTTATGCGTACAGTAACGCTTACAAAAGAGACAACAAAAGATATTCTGGAAAATCTTCTGAAAAGAAGCCCGAATCAGTACGGCAGCTACGAAACCGCGGTCAGGGAAATTCTTGCAAAGATCCAGGAAGAGGGAGACGGGGCGCTTTTTGCATACACGAAGAAATTTGACCGGGCGGAAATCACAGAACAGAATGTACGGGTTACGGATGAGGAAATCCGCGAAGCCTATGAGACTGTGGATCCGGCTCTTGTGGATGTGATCCGGAAGTCTCTGGTAAATATCAGAAACTATCACGAAAAACAGAAGCAGAACAGCTGGTTTACTTCCTCTGAGGATGGCACCATGCTGGGACAGAAGGTAACTCCCCTTGAAAAGGTAGGCGTTTACGTTCCGGGAGGAAAGGCGGTTTATCCATCTTCCGTTCTTATGAACATTGTTCCTGCAAAGGTGGCAGGAGTGGACCGGATTATTATGACAACACCTCCGGGGCCGGATGGGAAGGTGAACCCTTCCACTCTTGTGGCAGCAAATGAGGCCGGAGCAGATGAAATTTACAAGGCGGGAGGCGCTCAGGCAATCGGAGCTCTTGCCTATGGAACACAGAGTATTCCAAAGGTAGATAAGATTGTAGGGCCGGGAAATATTTTTGTTGCCCTGGCAAAAAAAGCAGTTTACGGACATGTGAGCATTGACTCCATTGCAGGTCCAAGCGAGATTCTTGTTCTTGCAGACGACAGCGCGAATCCGCGGTTTGTGGCAGCAGATCTTCTTTCCCAGGCAGAGCATGACGAACTGGCGTCTGCTATTCTGATCACAACAAGCAGAGAACTGGCTGAAAAAGTAAGCTGTGAGGTGGATGAGTTTGTGAAGCGCCTTTCCAGAAAAGAAATCATTCAGAAGTCTCTTGACCAGTTCGGATATATTCTTCTGGCAGAAACCATGGATCAGGCGGTGGAGGCTGCCAATGCCATTGCTTCTGAACATATGGAAATCGTGACCAGAAATCCTTTTGAGGTAATGATGAAGGTCAGAAATGCCGGAGCTATTTTTATCGGGGAATACAGCTCAGAGCCGCTGGGAGATTATTTTGCAGGCCCCAACCATGTGCTTCCCACAAACGGAACTGCCAAGTTTTTTTCACCTCTTTCTGTGGATGATTTTATTAAAAAATCCAGTATTGTCTATTATTCCAGGGAAGCGCTGAAAAAGATCCATAAAGATGTGGAGCAGTTTGCAGCTTCCGAACAGCTTACTGCCCATGCAAATTCCATTGCAGTAAGATTTGAGGGTGAGGAATAAGGAGGAGCTATGACAAGAGAAGCATCCATTGAACGAAACACAAAAGAAACAGAGATCAAGCTGAAGCTGAACCTTGACGGAACCGGGTATTCGGACATTATTACCGGCGTGGGATTTTTTGACCATATGCTGGACGGATTTGCCAGACATGGACTTTTTGATCTGTGTATCCGTGTTCACGGGGATCTGCAGGTAGACGATCATCATACCATAGAAGATACAGGGATTGTTCTGGGAACAGCCATTAAAGAGGCAGCTGCAGACAAAAAAGGAATACGGCGGTACGGAAGCTGTATTCTTCCCATGGATGAAGTGCTGGTACTCTGTGCTATAGACCTGTCCGGACGGGCTTATTATTCTTCAGACGCAGAGTTTTCCTGTGAAAAAATCGGAGATATGTCTTCTGAGATGGTAAGAGAATTTTTTTATGCAGTTGCTGTAAACAGCGGAATGAACCTTCATTTTAAGGTTCTGACAAACGGAAACAGCCATCATCTTGCAGAAGCCATGTTTAAAAGCTTTGCAAAGGCCCTTGACCAGGCGCTTTCCCGTGATGAGAGGATCACGGATGTGCTTTCTACAAAGGGAAGTCTGTAAACACCTGATAAAAGGAGAAAATCTATGACAAATAAACGATTGATTCCCTGCCTTTATCTGGAATCCGGCAGGGCGGTAACAGGATTCGGCCAGAGAAATCTTTTTGGAGACGGAGACGTAGAAGCTCTGGCAGGCTTTTACAGCGATAATGGCGCAGATGAACTTCTTGTTTTTGACTTTTCTTCCGGGGATGAGGAGCATGAAAAGGCCATTGCCCGGATCCGGGAGATCTGCGCCGTCTCAGAAATACCGGTTATGGCAGCAGGTAATATCAACCGAATGGAAGATGTAAAAAAACTGATCTATGCAGGCTGCGCCAAGGTTGCTCTGAATTTTTCCAAGCAGAGTAATATAGAACTTCTGGAAGAAATGTCCAAACGGTTTGGTCAGGAAAAAATGTATGTATGTATTTCTTCTCCTGAGGAATTTACAGAGAATAAAGATCTGATCGAAGATTATGCAGGAGGTATCCTGGCTCTGGATGCGGTACAGAACGAGGTGGAAAAGGCTTCGTCCATGCAGGTGATCCTCCATACGGAGGAAAATCATAAAGAGACTCTGATGGAGCTTATGAAACAAAAGGCTGTGGGCGGTTTAAGCGGAGCTTTTGTAAGCGCTTCTGACACAGATCTTACTGAATTTAAGGAGCTGTGCAGAAAAAACGGGATTCCCGTGAATATTTCTGAAAGCGCGATCTCATGGTCGGAATTTAAGCTGAACAGCGATGGTCTGATTCCGGTAGTGGTTCAGGATTATAAAACAGACGAAGTGCTGATGCTGGCCTATATGAACGAAGAAGCCTTTCAGACCACTCTTGACAGCGGAAAAATGACCTACTGGAGCAGAAGCCGTCAGGAACTGTGGACCAAGGGATTGACTTCAGGGCATGTACAGTATGTAAAATCCCTTACTCTGGACTGCGATAATGATACGATTCTTGCAAAAGTAGCTCAGGTGGGCGCTGCCTGCCATACAGGAAACAAAACCTGTTTTTTTAAGCCGCTTATGAAAAAGGAATATGACGATACCAATCCTCTCAGGGTCTTTCAGGAGGTATATGATGTGATCCTTGACAGAAAGGAACATCCAAAGGAAGGCTCTTATACCAATTATCTTTTTGATAAAGGCATTGATAAAATCCTGAAAAAAGTAGGAGAGGAATGCACAGAGATCGTCATTGCTGCCAAGAATCCGGACAAGGATGAAATGAAATACGAAATTTCAGATTTTCTTTATCATGTCATGGTACTGATGGCAGAAAGGGGCGTGACTTGGGAGGAGATCACCAGAGAGCTGGCAAGAAGATAAAGACATAGGAAAGGCCGGGTTTCTGGCCTTTTGTCATGTATAAAGGAGCAAACGTATGAAACAGAAAAAATATTCTCATGTAAGAAAAAGTAACTACCGTCCGCCCAAAAATCATTCCCCGCAAAAACATCCGGAAAAAAGAATGCGGGAGGAGCGTGAGTATGTAAGGAGCATATCCCGTTCCAGATCAGCTGCTGACAGAAGAACAGCCTCTCGGAAACATGCCTCGTCTTATGGAAGTGTGCCGGAACGCAGACATCCCCGGAAGCATTCCTCGCCTTCAAGACTGATCTTGTGGAAAAAAACCGGAAAAATAAAAGCAGGTCTTCTGCTGCTGGTAATCTGTATCATAGGATGTTCAGCTATTTTTCTGGTGCGCAGTCTGGGAACCGGGGAAGCCGGAGATCATAAAAAGTCCGTGCAGACTGCAGCCAAAAAGAATGATGCCCAGGATCAGCCCCTTGATATACAGAAAACAGAAGAGATCGCTTTTGATCCCCGAAGTACGGAGGCGACCAGACCGGAGAAGCTGATCGAGTACACAGAGCTGGAAGTAGACGGAACTCTGATGGAGAATGTGGATGGCTACGCTGCGGATCAGGAAATTGCTTTTGGAATGGGAGACAAGTACACAAAAGCAGATGGGATCGTTACTTTCCGCGGAAATAATTTCCGGGATACGGCTGCGTTTGGAACAGCAGATATAAAAGAAAATACTCTGTCCAAAATCTGGTCAAAGGATACGGGTTCTCTTTCTTCAGGAGATACGGTGTGGACCGGAAGCGGATGGACCGGTCAGCCTCTGATGCAGAAGTGGCCAAAGGAGATCCGGTCCCATATGAATATGTACGACTGGGCGAAAGAAAAAGAAAATCTTGTGGAAGTGATCTACGCCTGCATGGACGGATATGTTTACTTTCTTGATCTGGAAACCGGAAAAGAAACCAGAGACGCCCTGTATCTTGGCTATACCTTCAAAGGTTCCGGAGCGCTGGATCCCAGAGGCTATCCGATCCTCTATGTGGGAGCAGGATATAACAGCGATGAGGGAACTGCCCGGGTCTTTGTGGTGAATCTTCTGGACTGCAGCACCATGTATACCTTTGGGGACAATGATGAATTTTCTCTGAGGGGAAGTCTGAGCTTTTTTGATTCCTCACCTTTAGTGGATACAGAAACAGATACTTTGATCTATCCCGGCGAAAACGGCATTCTTTATCTTATTAAGCTGAATACTCAATACGATCCGGAAGCGGGAAGTCTTTCGATATCTCCGGGAAAAACTGTGAAATGGCACTACTACGGCACTAGATCTTCAGAAGAAACCTTCTGGGTGGGAATGGAAGACAGCGCCGCCATATATAAAAATTATATTTTTATGGCAGATAACGGCGGAAATATGATGTGTCTTGATCTGAATACCATGAAGCTTGTATGGGTTCAGGACATTCTGGATGATTCCAATTCAACGCCGGTGCTTTCTGTAGAGAACGGGCATCTGTATCTTTATGTAAGCACCTCTTTCCGACTGGGATGGAGAAGCTATGATTCTGCCACCATTCCTGTCTGGAAGCTGGATGCGGAAACAGGTGAGACCGTCTGGCAGACGGATTATCAGTGCTATACCGATGACGGCGTTTCCGGCGGTGTCCAGTCCACCATTGCCTCAGGCAAAAATAATCTTTCGGATTATATTTATGTGACTGTATCCAAAACAGAGGACAATGCCTCCGGCGTGCTTCACTGCCTGGACAAAAAAACAGGAGAGCTTGTGTGGGAGCATAAGTCAGGCTATGCCTGGTCCTCCCCGGTGTGCGTGTATGATAAAAAGGGAAACGGCAAAGTTCTCTACTGCAGCAGCGATGGAAATATGTATTTCCTTGACGGCAGGACCGGACAGGTATACGACACTCTTTCTCTCAGCGAAGGTGTGATTGAATCCTCCCCGGCCGTCTATGGAAGCACAGCGGTTGTGGGAACAAGAGACTGCAAGATCTGGGGTGTGGAGCTTCAGTAAAAAAGTATATTCTGGTGATTTAAAAGGATGGTTTTCCGGAAAACGGAACGCTGTCCTTTTTTGAGTTTTTCATCCCTGAGAAATCTTCAGACAAACAGAATAGGAGTTTTATCTGAAAATAAAACATATACAAAAAACATCTGGTAATATATAATGCTATTATAAATTACAGACAAAGAAAAGGACGCATAACAGGAAAAGGATCTGAACGGTAAATGAATCCCTGAAATGCTGTATTTTATTTCTGATATCATGCTGTAGGATATGGATAGCGATTGGAATGTTGATGATTCAGTATATGTAAAAAATGAGAAGGAGACAGGTTTATGGAACTGAAAAAGGTATGGATGTCCCCGGAGACCGGGAAGAAAAGTCAATATGGGTATCGGGCGGTTGGCGGTATTCTTGGAATTGTGTTTCTGATGACAGTGTTGCTTTTTACAGGAACGTTTCTGTCTCTTTCTTTTGGATTGCCTCAGCAAAGTTTTTCTATGATTCTGGTACTTTTTGCCACTGCCCTGAGTATTGCGCTGGCGGTACGTATGGGATATCGGGGAATGCAGGATGCCACAATTTTTTTTCTGACAGAAAATGACCGTTTATGGGTTATGGATGCCCGCGGGCTTTCCAGTCATGGGGATGGATTTCTGGGATTCGCTATCAGCTCCATGGAAACCCAGGCGTTTTTACGCAGGCAGGGGAAACAGCCTTTTCTCCCAAAAGGAGCAGATGAAATCCTGAAGGTATTAAGTATTAAAGAAAACCGCAGTCATTATGCTTTCCGATGCCAGGCATGTCATTCTGACAGACATGTGGTGCGGCGCACGTATTTTCTGGTTAAAGGAATTCAGGATGAACAAATGCTGTTACAGGAGCTGGAGCGGAGAAAAACCTGGGAGAATGTGCTGGAGCCGGCTGAGAACAGAAATCCTCTGTATATTCTTCTCAGCGGAGCTGCCTTCATCTTCTGTGTTATCCTGTGTATTCTGAGCCATCCGTCTGTTGCCAGGATGTCCGGTGAGATTTATTTTCCCTGTATGGGAGCTTCTATGGTAACATTTTGTTTTTTGCTTTACTTTATTATCCGCCAGCACCGTGGCGAATAAATAGCAGGAATATGGTTTGAATTTCTTTAATGATAAGCATCAGCCGCATTGTAAAAATAGAGGATACAGAAAAGAAAATTCTGAAAATTACTGCTGAGTTTGTGAAATTCCACAGTTACAGCTTCTTGAAGCATTGCATGGCAAAATCCAAAAGGACTATGAAATTTGAAATAACAAAAGAGAGGAAAAGGACTTGAAAAAAGCAATTATATATATCCATGGAAAAGGCGGGAATCATCGGGAAGCTGAACAATACAGGCAAAACTGTCTGGAGTGCAATATTTACGGGGTGGATTATCAAGATGATTTCCCCTGGGTTGTACAGGAAAAAATTCTGGATGTTTATAACCGGTTAAATAAAAAATATGACTGTATTTATGTGCTGGCAAACAGTATTGGCGCTTATTTTTCCATGCATACCCTGCAAAAAGCTGATATTAAAAAGGCTTTTTTTATATCACCGATCCTTGATATGGAGCGCCTGATTCTGGATATGATGAGATGGGCAGAGGTATCAGAGGATGAATTGGCTGAAAAAGAAGAGATTCCTACAGATTTTGGAGAAACCCTGTCATGGAAATATTTCTGTTATGTCAGAGAGCATCCTATATCATGGGAAATACCTACAGAGATTCTGTATGGGGAAAATGATTCTATGACAACACTTCAGACAGTGAAAAAGTTTATGGATTCACATGAGGCACACCTTACGGTTATGAAAGGCGGAGAGCATTGGTTTCATACGAAGGAGCAGCTTGCCTTTCTTAATGACTGGATGAGAAGTGTTGTCTGACAGCCTGAGAAAAAGATGATGAAAGTCTGCAGGCTCTCAGTTTGCAAGATAGGAGGAAAAACACTTTATGTTTGGATTTAAAAAGAAAAAGCAGAAATCATTGTGGATCATGGCAAAAGATGTGATGGATCTTATTCAATCAGATTATGAGGCAGATATGTCTTTTACCCTGATAGAATTTCATTATCAGGGAGGCGCGTATCTTATGGGATCCTGTATCATTCCCCCGGATGCAGAAGAACGGAAGGAAAATATATCTTTTGTGTTTCAGGATCAGGCATATCAGACCTTTGAAGAGTTTCAGGAAAATGCCTGTATCGGGGGGATCAAGATTTATGAACTGGAAGAACCTGTTGAGATTGTACGGGCAGGGATCGTTGGCAATGACACAATGCTTAAGACTCCATGGGGTGACACCAGACTGGCCAAAAAGGCTTTGAGATAGTAACATATGGGAGAAAAAATAATGAAAAGCGGCAGAAACAAAGAAAAAATAATAGAGCTTATATCAAACTTTCCTGTGATACCTGGGCACAGAGATTCCGGATGTGGTTTGAAAAAAAGGCTTATGTGGAATCCGATGAAATTGACTGACGGCGTAGAAAGGAAATAATACATATGAAAATTTTCCTGATTGAAGATGATAAAGAAATAAGCAAAATGTTACGCAGCTATCTTATGACCGAAAATTTTGAGGTTGTTTGTGCTTCGGACGGACAAATGGCCTGTGAGGCTTTTGACACAGACACTTACAGTATTGTTCTACTGGATCTGATGATTCCGAAACTTACAGGTATGGATGTGATGAAACACATTCGTAAAAAGAGTACGGTTCCGATCATCATTATATCAGCAAAAGATTCAGATTCAGACAAAACCCTGGGGCTTGGCCTTGGAGCCGATGACTATATTACAAAACCATTTTCTGTAACAGAAGTTATGGCGCGCATTAAGGCAAATATACGGAGGAGTACCGAATATACTGTCATACAGCCGGAGCATACGAAATTTGTATGGGGAAAACTGACTATGGATCTGGAAAATCACACCGTTACAAAATCAGGGAAGATTGTTGAGCTGACTGCAAAAGAATTTGACATTTTACGACTGCTGCTGGAACATCCTCAAAAGGTTTACACAAAGGCTCAACTTTATTCCATGGTCTGGAATGATGCCTATATGGGGGATGAAAATGCTGTCAATGTCCATATTAGCCGTTTGCGAAATAAGATAGAGGATGATCCCCGGAAACCACAGACTGTTGTAACTGTATGGGGAATTGGCTATAAGCTGGGGGCGTCGGTATGAGCGATGAGATAATGATATTCTGCCTGACTGTCTGTATTATATTTCTGGCCGGCATTGTCATATATCAGCAGTTTGCATTTCATACCGGAACCAAAGCAAAACTCCGTGAGATCAGCTGTAAATTAAAACAAATACTTGACAGCAACAGTGACGAAAAGGTGATGATATTTACTGACAATAAGGTATTAGTTGAACTTGCGGAACAAATCAACCGGATGTTGGAAAATCGGCAAAAAATAAAGGTAGAGTACCGGCGGTCTGAAATGGCGTCCAAAAGGATGCTTTCCAATATTTCTCACGATATTAAAACTCCCATGACAGTGATTCTTGGATATTTGGAAATCATGCGCCTGAACGGTATTCAAAGCAATGAAATGATGCAAAAGATAGAAAATACCGCACATCATGTCATGGAACTGATCACTCAGTTTTTTACTCTTGCAAAATTAGAGGCCGGGGATATGGATCTGACATTGGAAAAAGTGAATGTAAATGAAGCCTGCCGGGAAAATATTCTGGATTTTTATGAACTGCTTTCACAAAAAGAGTTTCAGGTGGAAATAGACATACCTGAGCAGACATTCTATACAAATACGAATAAAGACGCGCTGCAAAGAATGATGTACAATTTAATTTCCAATGCAATCCGGTACGGCAGAGAGGGAAAATATCTGGGTGTTTTTTTGTGGGCTGACCAGGCACATATTTATATAGACATTGCAGACAGGGGGCCCGGGATTGAAAAGGAATTTGCAGAGTCTGTGTTTGACCGTCTGTTTACAATGGAGGATTCCAGAAACAGCTCCATGCAGGGGAATGGATTGGGACTGACAATTGCCAAAAATCTTGCCCTGCAGCTAGGCGGCGACATCACTTTCGTAAGTCAGCCATATCAGAGAACAGTATTTACCATCACATTAAAGAAAATGGCCTGTTAAAAATACGGGCCATTTTTTCAGGAAAGAAATTCGTAAGATTTATTCAAGAGTTTTGAAAACTGAACAATCTATAATGTTAATGGAAAGGAGGGCTGGACAATGCCATTTATTTTACAAACAAACAGGCTTTCTAAAAAGATCGGCAGCAAAATGCTGGTCACAGATGTTGATATTCATATTCGTAAAGGGGAAATCTACGGATTTCTTGGCCCGAACGGAGCAGGAAAAACTACGGTAATGAAAATGATTACAAACCTTTGGAAACCTGCCAGCGGTACGATTGAGTTGTTCGGGGAAAGGCTGACACCAAAATCTTATGATGTTTTAAAAAGAATGGGGAGTATCATTGAGTTTCCTGTCTTTTACGATCACATGACCGGCCGGGAGAATTTGCAGCTTCATTGTGAGTATATGGGATATTACAATACCGGCAGTGTTGAAAATGCTATGCAAATGCTGAATCTGACTGATGCAGCAGATCAGCCGGTCAGAAATTATTCCCTTGGTATGAAGGAACGCCTTGGAATTGCAAGAGCTGTTATGTGTAAACCGGAGCTTCTTATCCTGGATGAGCCAACAAACGGACTTGACCCGGCAGGCATGAAACAAATTCGCGATCTGCTGAAAATGCTGAGTTCGGAATACGGCATTACAATTATGATTTCAAGTCACATACTGTCCGAAGTGGAAAGTATTGCGGATACTGTTGGAATTATTCATCATGGCAGAATGATGAAAGAAATCCGTATGCAGGATATTGAGGAAATGAACCTTAATTATGTGGAGATTTCTGTTACAGATGAAAAAAAAGCCGCTTATGTTTTGGCTGAAATGTTGAAACTGCATAATTTTAAAGTGTTTGACAACGGAAAAATCCGAATTTATGATCACTCAGTATCTACGCAGCAGTTGACAAAAACATTGGCGCTGAACGATGTGGAGGTTATGGGTATCGGAAAGAAAGCAGAAACGTTGGAGGATTACTTTTTGAAATTGACCGGGGAGGGAAATGATCATGTTTAAACTTATCAGGCTGGAATGGAAAAAGAATAATGTGGGAAAGTATATTCGCAATGCAGTGATCATGGCAGCTCTGATCTGTCTGTTTATTTTTGCTCTCTGTTATCTGGGAATTGCCAATGACCCTGAAACGGGTGTTCCTGATGCGGCGCCGGGAAACAGTGCGGTTTCTCCATCAATCGAGCTGTTTACAAGCATGGCTTTTCTGATATTTACCGGGGTCATGCTGTCCGCCTACATTGTAAACGCCTACAAAAATAAAACTATGAATCTTATGTTTTTGTATCCTATTAAACGGCAGAAAATTCTTATTTCTCAAATGCTTGCGGTGTGGATTTTTAATTTTGTGGCACTGGTGCTGACGAAGCTGTTCATTTATGGCTGTATTTTGTTTGGATCGCAATTCATGGTTTCTTCGTTTCCGCTAGATTATAACATGGCAGGAACAGAGTTTTATATTCAGCTGCTTTTAAAAGCCGCGGTGGTTATTACCATGAGTTTTATCTCTTTGTTTATCGGTATGGTCATGAAGTCCTCAAAAGCCACAATTGTAGCTTCTTTTTTGCTGATCTTTTTGACACAGGCCAATATCGGCGACTTTTCGTTTGCGGATAATGCCATTCTGCCTGTTGGGCTTATGGTACTCTCTTTGCTTTTTGCATTCCTGTCGGTTTATCATGTGGAGACCAGGGATTTAAACTGAAAGCAGTAATTATAATGTCATATAAGGCTGATAAAAGATGTTAAAATATCTTTTGTTTTAGACTACTACAAAATTCCCGAAAAAATATAAAAATTATCTTGACAGACAGAAACAACAATGTTATACTGTGAAAAAAATTTAATATATTAAACCGTTGAAGCGGAGATAACGTCAATGATGCCTTTACAGAGAGTCCGGGAAGCTGAGAGCCGGATGAGAAACAAATTGTCAAATGGACCGCTGAGGGTGCAGTCAAATGGGGAAATTCCCAGAGTATTCTGCAACGTGTGGGCATACGTCAGTTGCCGGGGATATGCTGGTATCCTGCTAAGTGCACAGGTCATTCTGTGAATTCAAGGTGGCACCGCGGATAGTGTCGTACTTTTACTGATGTACGTAATTCGTCCTTGACAGAGATTTATTTCTGTCAGGGGCGTTTTTATTTTCCGGAATATCAGATAAATCCCGGACTGCTCTGGGCAGATTGCAGCGCTGAAAACATAATGAATTTTTAAAGTGGAGGTACAGATCATGAATATTTTACCGACTTTGGCAGATGTAAGGGAAATTGCTTCAGATGGAGCATACAAGGTAATACCTGTCAGCTGTGAGATTCTATCTGATTTTATAACGCCTGTGGAAGCAATAAAAATTTTGAAAAATGTATCTATGCATTGTTATATGCTGGAATCTGCGCGGGAAAATGAAAACTGGGGGAGGTACACATTTTTAGGTTTTGATCCAAAGCTGGAAATTACCTGCGCCCATGGGGAAATGAAAATCGGAGATATAAAACTGAAAACGGAACATCCCTCCGATTATCTCAGAAAAATTCTTGCAGAGTATAAAAGCCCCGGATTTGAATACCTTCCAGCCTTTACGGGAGGTCTTGTCGGATATTTTTCCTACGACTATATGGGATACTGTGAACCGACAGCAAAATGTACTGTGGAAGATACTGAAAATTTTCAGGATATGGATTTGATGCTGTTTGATAAAGTAATAGCATTTGATCATGTCAGACAAAAAATTATTCTTATTGTCAATATGTCTCTTGTGGATGTGGAGACCGGATATCACAAAGCAGTTATGGAGCTGAGGCAGCTTGCCGATTTGCTCAGAAATGGCAAAAAGACAAGGGAAACAGGTGGAAAGCTGCAGGGTGAAGTTACTGAACTGTTCAGTAAAGAACAGTTCTGCACTATGGTAGAACGGGCAAAAGAACACATCCATGAAGGAAATATTTTTCAGATTGTATTGTCAAACCGTTTATCTGTTCCTTTTGAAGGAAGCCTTCTGAATACGTATCGTATTCTCAGAACAATCAATCCTTCTCCGTATATGTTCTATTTTTCCGGAACAGATGTTGAAGTTGCAGGAGCTTCTCCGGAAACACTTGTAAAACTGAAAAATGGCACACTATATACCTTTCCTCTTGCAGGAACCCGTCCAAGAGGAAAAAACGGGGAGGAAGACAAAGATCTGGAAAAAGAATTACTGGCAGATGAAAAAGAACTGGCAGAACATAATATGCTGGTGGATCTCGGAAGAAATGATCTTGGGAAAATCAGTCAGTTTGGTACTGTAAAGGTAGAAAAACTTCATTCCATAGAAAGATTCTCTCATGTTATGCATATCGGTTCTACCGTAAGTGGAAAAATCAGGGCAGAATGTGATGCGCTGGATGCCATTGAGGCAGTATTACCGGCCGGGACGCTGTCTGGTGCGCCAAAGATCAGGGCCTGCCAGATTATTGGACAGCTGGAAAATAATAGACGGGGAATTTACGGAGGCGCTGTTGGTTATATTGATTTTACCGGGAATATGGATACCTGCATAGCCATCCGTATTGTTTATAAGAAAAACGGAAAAGTGTTTGTTCGCAGCGGAGCAGGGATTGTGGCAGATTCTATACCTGAAAAAGAGTACGAAGAATGTTTGAATAAGGCAAAAGCTTCTCTGAAAGCTCTGCAGCTTGCACAGGAGGTGAAGGCATGATATTGATTATTGATAATTATGACAGTTTTTCTTACAACCTCTATCAGATGATTGGCGAAACAGGAACAGATCTGAAAGTGATCCGTAATGATGAAATGACGGTAGAGGAAATCAGGCAACTTATGCCGGAGTGCATAATTCTGTCACCTGGTCCCGGCAGACCGGAAGATGCAGGTGTTCTTATAGATGTTATAAAAACAATGGGAAAGAGAACCCCGATTCTTGGCGTATGCCTGGGACATCAGGCAATATGTGCGGCATATGGTTCAAAAATAACGTATGCAAAAGAGCAGATGCATGGGAAGCAGTCGAATGTAACTTTTGACCTGGATTGCCCGTTATTTACCGGCTGTCCCCGGACTGCTCCTGTTGCCCGGTATCATTCTCTTATAGCAGATAAGGATACGCTTGCTCATTGTCTGAAAATTACTGCTCTTACAGAAAAGGGAGAAGTAATGGCTGTTCAGCATAAAGAATATCCGGTTTATGGAGTACAATTTCATCCGGAATCTATTATGACACCCAATGGAAAGCAAATACTTGGAAATTTTATAAAGGAGGCCGGCTTATGATTAAAGAATCTATTGTGAAGCTCGTAAATAAAGAGGATCTTACATATGACGAGGCTTATGCTGTTATGAATGAGATCATGAGCGGTCAGACAACCGCTACGCAGAATGCGGCCTTTCTTGCAGCTTTGTCAACAAAAAGTACAAGAGCGGAAACGATTGATGAAATTGCCGGATGTGCGGCGGCAATGAGAGCGCATGCTACACAGGTGGAAACCGGAATGGATATTTTTGAAATCGTAGGAACCGGCGGCGATAATGCACACAGCTTTAATATATCTACAACATCAGCGCTGGTTGCCGCTGCCGGAGGTATGAAGGTTGCCAAACACGGAAATCGTGCTGCATCTTCACAATGCGGTACAGCAGACTGCCTGGAGGCTCTTGGCGTCAATATCCGTCAGAGTCCGAAAAGATGTCTGGAACTGCTGAACGAGGTGGGAATGTGTTTTTTCTTTGCACAGGAATACCATACCTCAATGAAATATGTGGGTGCAATACGTAAAGAACTGGGGTTCCGTACGGTATTTAATATTCTCGGACCACTTACGAATCCGGGAACGCCCTCCCTGCAGCTTCTTGGCGTATATGACGAGTATCTTGTAGAGCCATTGGCGCAGGTACTGATCAGCCTTGGAATCCGGCGTGGCATGGTGGTATATGGGCAGGACAGGCTGGATGAAATTTCCATGAGCGCTCCCACAACCGTGTGTGAGATTCGGGACGGATGGTTCCGGACTTCTGTGATCACGCCGGAGGAATTTGGTTTTACCCGTTGTACGAAAGAAGATATGAAAGGTGGTACACCAGAAGAAAACGCAGAAATTACACTTTCTGTTTTAAATGGAGAAAAGGGAGCAAAAAGAGATGCCGTATTATTGAATGCCGGCGCGGCACTTTATATCGGCGAAAAAGCGGAGAGCATAAAAGAAGGTATTATACTGGCTGCAGAAATAATTGACTCAGGGAAAGCATTAACTACATTACGCAGGCTGATTGAAGTCAGTAACCGTACGGAGGTATGTATATGACAATCTTAGAACAACTTGCGGATTATGCCAGAGAGCGTACAGAACAGGGAAAAAGGAAACGATCGCTGGAAGAACTGAAGAAACAGGCACTCTCATTGCCAGATAAAAAATTTGAATTTGAAAATGCAATAAAAAGGCCGGGGCTTTCTTTTATTTGCGAGTGTAAAAAAGCTTCCCCTTCCAGAGGAATTATCGTTCACGACTTTCCGTACGTTCAGATTGCAAAAGAATACGAGGCGGCTGGTGCAGAATGTATCTCGGTGCTTACGGAACCGAAATGGTTTCTTGGAAGCAATGAATACCTGAAAAGGATTGCTGGCGCAGTTTCAGTTCCATGTCTGCGGAAGGATTTTACAGTGGATGAATACATGATCTATGAGGCAAGAGTGCTGGGGGCATCGGCAGTGCTTTTAATCTGTTCCATATTAAGTGAGAGACAGATTAATGAGTATATCAGCATATGTGATGAGATGGGGCTTTCTGCCTTGGTGGAGGCTCATGACGAACGGGAAGTGACAATGGCAGTACAGGCGGGGGCGCGTCTTATCGGGATCAATAATCGTAATCTGAAAGATTTTACTGTGGATACACACAATAGCTTCCGGTTCCGGGAGATGATTCCCGGAGATATTCTGTTTGTTTCGGAAAGTGGTATATCTACCGGTCATGATGTAAAAAAACTGCGGGAAATTGGCGCAGATGCCGTGCTGATCGGAGAAACTCTGATGAGAGCAGAGCATAAAGGAGCAAAACTTGCCGGGTTAAGAGGGGTTATA
The DNA here is from genome assembly GCF_024622975.1 of Blautia caecimuris. Classification (GTDB taxonomy): domain Bacteria; phylum Bacillota; class Clostridia; order Lachnospirales; family Lachnospiraceae; genus Blautia_A; species Blautia_A caecimuris. The sequence goes on from NZ_JANJZT010000021.1 coordinate 73,882, forward strand.
TGACAAAAATAAAACTTTGCGGATTGTCTCGCCTGTGTGATATCGAGGCAGTAAATGAACTAAGACCGGAATATGTAGGGTTTGTGTTTGTAAATACAAGTAAAAGATATATTTCTCAGGAAAAAGCAAAAGAATTAAAAAAGCGGTTGGCCCCGGAGATTAAAACAGTTGGAGTTTTTGCAGATAAACATCCTGAACAGATTGCAGAGATCTGCAGAAAAGGGATCGTAGATATGGTTCAGCTTCATGGCGGGGAGGATGAGGCGTATATCAGACGATTAAAGGCTCTTATGGCACAGCCGGTTATCAGGGCTTTCTGTATAAGAACAGCCGAAGATGTTGATAAAGCGGAAAAGTGTTCTGCAGACTATATCTTGTTAGATTCCGGAGCCGGATCGGGAACGACCTTTGACTGGGAGCTGGTACAGAATGTAGAGAGACCGTATTTTCTTGCCGGAGGGCTTCATATCGGAAATATAAAAAAGGCAGTGGAGCAATTAAATCCATATGGGGTAGATGTCAGTTCCGGCGTTGAAACAGATGGATGGAAAGACAAAAGAAAAATGCAGGCATTGATTGCAGCAGTCAGAAAGAAAGAGGGATGAAAGATCATGACAAATAAAAAAGGCCGTTTTGGCATTCACGGCGGACAGTATATACCAGAAACATTGATGAATGCAGTGACTGAACTGGAAGAGGCGTATGACTATTATAAAAACGATCCGAAATTTAATCAGGAGCTTACAGAGCTTCTTAACGAATATGCCGGAAGGCCGTCCAGACTGTATTATGCAGAAAAGATGACCAGAGATTTGGGCGGGGCAAAAATATATCTGAAACGTGAAGATCTTAATCATACAGGAGCCCATAAAATCAATAACGTACTGGGGCAGGCTCTGCTTGCAAAAAAAATGGGAAAGACGAGACTGATCGCTGAAACAGGAGCAGGTCAGCATGGAGTTGCAACAGCAACAGCAGCAGCTCTTATGGGAATGGAATGTGTGGTGTTTATGGGTGAAGAAGATACGATCCGTCAGGCGCTTAATGTGTATCGGATGCGTTTGCTGGGAGCAGAGGTAATTCCGGTAAAAACAGGTACCGCAACGTTAAAGGATGCTGTTTCAGAGGCCATGCGTGAATGGACTTCACGTATGGCAGACACTCATTACTGTCTTGGATCCGTTATGGGGCCTCATCCGTTTCCGGTGATTGTTCGTGATTTTCAGTCAGTGATTTCCAGGGAGATCAAAGAGCAGATGATTCAGAAAGAAGGAAGACTGCCGGATGCGGTGGTAGCCTGCGTGGGGGGAGGTTCCAATGCAATCGGAAGTTTTTATCATTTTATTGAAGATAAACAGGTACGTCTGATTGGCTGTGAAGCCGCAGGAAGAGGAATTGATACTGCTGAAACAGCGGCTACGATCGCAACCGGAAAACCCGGGATTTTTCACGGAATGAAATCCTATTTCTGTCAGGATCAATACGGACAGATTGCTCCTGTTTACTCTATTTCTGCCGGACTTGATTATCCAGGAGTAGGACCGGAGCATTCTTATCTGCATGATATCGGGAGAGCTGAATATGTGCCGGTAACAGATGAGGAGGCAGTGGGCGCATTTGAATATCTTGCCAGGACAGAAGGAATTATTCCTGCAATCGAATCGGCACATGCAGTTGCTCACGGAATGAAAATTGCACCTGCAATGGAAACAGATAAAATTGTTGTGATTACCATTTCCGGCAGAGGCGACAAGGACTGCGCATCGATTGCCCGTTACAGAGGAGAGAATATTTATGAGTAAAATAAGTAAAGTATTTGAAAAAGGAAAGGTGTTTATTCCGTTTGTTACATGTGGTGATCCGGATCTGGAAACAACGGCAGAAGTTGTGCGTGCTGCTGTTGAAAACGGAGCAGATCTGGTTGAACTTGGAATTCCGTTTTCTGATCCCACTGCAGAAGGACCTGTTATTCAGGAAGCCAACTTAAGAGCATTAAATGCCGGAATCACTACAGACAAAATTTTTACATTTGTAAAAGAACTGCGAAAAGATGTAAAAGTACCATTGGTGTTTATGACCTATGCGAATGTCGTATTTTCATATGGTGTGGAAAGATTTGTATCTGAATGCCGGGAGTCTGAAATCGACGGATTGATCCTTCCGGATCTTCCCTTTGAGGAAAAAGAAGAATTTCATCCACTGTGTAAACAATATGGCATAGAATTGATTTCCATGGTGGCTCCTACTTCTGAAAAACGTATTGCCATGATTGCCAGAGAGGCAGAGGGCTTTATTTATATTGTGTCCAGTCTTGGCGTAACAGGAATGAGGCAGGAGATTAAGACAGATCTGTCTTCTATAGTCAAGGCTGTTCGTGAGAATACGAAAATTCCCTGTGCTGTTGGATTTGGCATCTCTACACCGCAGCAGGCAAAGAAAATGGCAGAGTATGCAGATGGCGTAATTGTAGGCTCTGCAATTATAAAGCTTTTAGAACAGTATGGGGAAAATGCTCCACAGCATATTGGCGCTTATGTCAGAGAAATAAAAAGCGCCCTTTAAAACCACAGAGAACACATGGTTTTTGTCCGGCAACTCGGAGAATGGTCAATTCAGTGATGAAGGATAGGGGTTTCCATTCTTGCCTGTTTATTTGTGATGGGCATTTAGATATACGGCGGGTTTTGGAAAAATTTGCTGAGCATTTTCACGAGCTGTACGGAAATCAGAAAGATAGTTTTCTGGAAGAGGAAGGGCGGCGCTATTTTCTTCTTTATCTGCGCCCTATCATCAATGGAACCGGAAACTACTATGTGGAAGTTTGTGAAACAGAATACAGAGAACCGCCGGTAAAGGCGGTTTTCTTCTTTTAAAACAGCGGGGGAACATAATATAGAAAAACTGTTAAAACTATTTTGCGATTGTACCGATAGAATAAACCCTCTGGATATTTGCATCTGTCCAAAAAATTTGCTTGAACTCTCTTTATAATAAGGATATAATATTTTGGGTTTATGTGCCATTCCATCATCTGTTCTTCTGTTTCATAGCAAAAAGTATCAGACAGGTCAAAAGAGTTTCAGGTAGTTCAGAAAATGGAAGAACGCTGTAGATAATAATGCATAAAAATCCATGCTGTATGCTGTCAGATACTATAAGTTACAGGATGTATAATTATACATTGTGTTATGTAATGGAAAAAAGTAAACTACGAAAAAAAGAGCGACGTATTTTGTTGGCATTACACAAAAACGAAAGGAGATATATGAGAAAACTTGCATTAGATGATGAAATTTTAATGAGCATTGACAAGGCCGCCCGCTATATCGGAGGTGAGGTCAACTCAGTGATGAAGGATAAGGGTAAGGTCGACCTGAGATTCTGCATGGCGTTCCCGGACGTCTGCGGGGGGAGATGTCCAGATAGTATTATTTAGTATATATAGTGTTGGCTAATGATGGATAGTACAAGATATAGATACAGAATGGCATTAAAAAACACTCTTCAACACTAGATACTACTATGACCATGACCAAAATATGACCACTTTTAGCAAAAAACAGTTAAGAATTTTATACAACCAGTAAACAAAAATATGAATAAAATGGCCTAAATACCTCAAAGCATTTTATCGAGTATTTATGAAAGAATATATCAGGATTAAAAGGTACTTTGCAGCAAATTGCAAGGTACTTTTTTCTATAAGAATTAAGAAAAAAGTCAGGTTGTGTTCAGCGATTAGAGTAGATATAATAGTAATAGATGATGAAAATGGGAGAGATAAATATGTAACCCCATATTTGTATAAGACATGGAAAGAAGGAAAACAAATGGTATATAACTGCTTTATAAAATGTCAGGTATGCGGCAGTATAACAAGGATTAGATTACAGGTTGGATGGCAAGATGAACATCCTATAGTTATTGCTTGTGGGAAATGTGGTATTTCATTAATTGGTAAAGTTAATATTGGACAAAATACGTTGGGAGTATCTTTCTCTTTTGATAATGCAAATATTGTAGATGATTCAGAAGCAGAATATCTAGTATAACGAATATTAAATAATTGCTATATCAAACGGATGCCGCTTCCTCTTCACTGATTTCATCCATTTTATATTTCC
>NZ_JANJZT010000022.1 GCF_024622975.1 Blautia caecimuris
GAGAATCTGGCAGACAGCCAGGAGCAGTATCAGATGGCTTTTATAAAATGTCAATATACGAATGATTACCTACTTACGGTCAAAATGGGCTTGTCCACCAGTAATTTGGCCACTATAAACCCATAAATTTCCGTTCAAATTCCATCAAAACCGAACAGTCCAGACAGAATTTTGGGCATAGAAAAAGCCCGGAAAATGGCGTATTTCCGGGCTTTTTTAGCATTTTTAAGCAGTCGATTATCTCTTGCGTAACTGAAATTAACGTTTAGATAACTTAGAAAGCTCGATTTTACCGGATTCTTGGAATGCGGTGTTGCAAACACGTTACAAACGCAGAACTTCTCATTACTCCTCAGAACACCTCTAAATAATCATCAAAGAAGGAGATAACTCAAACTGATATGCTCCTTCTTTAATTTTTTCTCATAATCTTATTTCCCTCTTGAAGTCCGATATGAAAGCCCTCTACTTATATTGGTTCGTCACATAAATATACGCATCCTCCAATGTTGCTGGGACTGACATACACTCCAATTCTGGCTGTATTTCAGAAATCACTCTTAACTGTAATCCACCCTCAATGTACTGTTTCGATGTAATACGATATTTACGTTCCACTTCTCTCGTTTTTTCCTCATCTGGTACTTTGCAAACCCATATTTTTCCCTGTGCTTCTTCAGCCAAATTCTTCATAGAACCCGCATATAAAAAGCTACCTTTGTGCATAATTGCAAGTTGGTTACAGGTCGCAGCTAAATCTTCTACCACATGAGTGGAAAACAAAACTGTCCTGTTCTCAGAAAAATCTACTAATAAATTTCGGATACGAATACGTTCTTCTGGATCTAAGCCAGTAGTCGGTTCATCTACAATCAGAAATTCCGGTTCATTCAAAAGTGCCTGCACCAATCCTACCCTTCTTTTCATGCCGCCTGATAACTGCTTCATTTTCTTCTTACGATGTTCTATAAGACTGGTCTTTTTCAAATAATAATCTATCCGCTTTCTACATTCTGCTTTCGGAACACCTGCCAGATCTCCCATATACTCCAAACACTCCTGAACCGTCAAATTAGGATACAGTTCAATTTCCTGTGGTAAATACCCTATCTTTCTTTGGATTTTTTCATAGTTTCCTTCGCTATACAAAATTCCGTCTAATGTAACCATTCCGTTTGTAGGTTTAAGCACAGTGGTCAAAACTCTCATCAAAGTTGTCTTTCCCGCTCCATTTTCTCCCAATAGTCCAAATATCCCATTTGGTATATCTAAATCTGCATGGTCGATTGCTGTGACACTATTCTTAAATCTTACCGTTAAATCCTCAATATGAATACTCATAAATTTACCCTCTCTTTCTTACGATCTTCGGCAATGCCAGTAACAAAATCAGTCCGATACAAATACACAAGCCTTTCCCATACAGCCATGTAATATCGGCAGTATTTTCTATATCTCTAAAAGAATAAGAAAACAGATTCCATGCTCCAAAAAGTTTATCTCCACCTGTGGAATTTGTTGCTACCCATATCAAAAGACTGCTTCCAATTCCCATCCACATATTGCGAAAAAGCATAGACAATGTATTAGCCAATATTCCCCAAAAGAAAATAGTTACTACAATCGCCCCAAAACAGGTAATAAACTGAAGTATTTCACTTTCTGTTACTGGATGTGTAATTGGTTTCTGAAACGCAAAAAACAATCCATATCCAAGAACAGCGAGCAGCAGCAAAAAAGTTCCCTGTATCATCAGTCTCTGTATAATAGAATAGATTCTCTTTTTTATCTGATACAGTCTCTGAACTTCGGAACGGTTGCTTGTAATTTCCTGCACATAAGTATCTGCACAAAAAACAGCAGTCAATATCGCAAAAGGCGGCTCTATGGATAGTCCTATTTCATACGTGAAAACAACTGCACGAATCACACTTAAAATTACAACAAAGGATACTGCATAAGCAATTTTATAAAATGGCAGAACAATCTTCATTTCCTTCTTCATTTATATTCGCCTCCGCTTCCAAATCTGTATCGAAATCAGTATAATTACTACCGATACAATAATAAGAAAACTTTGATTTAAGAGCGCCATCGGGGGCGGTGTCGTATCAAAAAGCTGCCCCGGAAATCGTACCATGATTGCCAAAGGTTTGCCCCAATATCCGTAAACTCCCTCTGCATTAGTTCCGCCCAAATTGGAATACACCATATAAAGAATCAAAAGTGGTACACCCGGAAGTGGATTTTTAAATATGAGTGAAATCAATGTATATATACTCACAATCATCAGCATATTAGGCAATATATAAAGTACCGTAGAAGCCACAAAATCCCATAGTCGCACTTCAAATCCACTATCCTTTGTATAGATGCGGCACAATACCCAAAACAGTATATTCAAAATAGTTAGCACAAGCAAACAAATTGTAAATCCTGCACTCACTTTTCCCATTACATACTTCCCGGCAGTCACAGGCTTTGTATGCAACAATTCATAAGTATGCTTTTTTGTATCTTGTAAAAATAAAACCGCCAACATAATAATTGCAAAAAACACCATATACAGACCCGCAAAATCAGCAAATTTTCTTGCGTAATAAAAAGAAAATGTCTTATCTTCCAATTTTTTATCTAGATATGCGTTGATTTCTTCTGCCGTTCCCTTATAATACGTACTGTCCTCGTATAAATACCTTGCCCCGTACCAGTCATATTCCTGCTCCAAATACGCATAGGCCTCTTTTAAATTCATGCTTTCCAGCTTTTCAATGACATTCTGTGCTTCTGAATCCGTCAATCCAAACACATCCGTTAATTTTATTTTTACCTTTTCATGCCATACCTCTCTGTGCTTTTCAGGCGTGGCTGGAATATAGCCCTCATACACTTCTCCTTCAACCGAAGTGTTGGACTGATCATTGATGATTTCCTCCCCCGTTGTAAGATAATGTGTGGTTAAATATGGACTTGTCGCATTAAACACACCATAAATCACAAGCAGAACACCTACCCAAAATAACGGTCGCTTTAGATAATTCCTAATCTCTCTTTTAAAAATAGCAATCATACGTATTCCTCCTTTCCTTCGTTATAGACATCATAAAATATAAATCACAACAAAAAGACAACAGCATAAAAAAATCGGACCGCTCATGCAATCCGATGAAATACTGCTGTTATTACAGCTCCACTCTGTTTTTCATTTTCTATCAGTAACTGACCACCATGCTTTTCACAATACAATCTGCTGATATACATGCCCATTCCTGAATGTTTCAAACTGTCTTTCACATTTTGCTGATAAAAAAGCTCTGTTGCCTTTTGCTTATCTATTGTAAATCCCACTCCATCATCCTTTATTCTGATCTGTAATTCAGAACAGGTAAGAAACACTTCCATTTCCACTTTTGTCTTGGCGTAACGAAAGGCATTTGACAAAAGGTTTTCTATAACCTCTAAAATCACTTCCTTATCTCCTGAAAATTTTTCTTCTGTTTCCGAACATTCTAATTCATATAGCTTTCCAAATTTTTTCCTAAACACGTTCATCTCTGCCCGTACGTCTATTTCTACCTGTTTACTGGTAATTTCTTCTGCTACTAACTCCCTTGTATCTAAACTGCTCATCTTTCGCATAGTTTCCACAAAGATATCCATACGTTCAATCTGTTTTTTGCTTTCATTTACCATTTCTAAGGCTTGCTCCATATTTATCTCTTTCTTCGGAAGATATTCTGAAAGCATTTCCTGATACCCCTCCAGCACAGAGAGCGGAGAACGTATATCATGTGCAATGGCAGCCCGCAAAGCCTTTTCTTCCTCAAGCATTTTCCATAACTGTTGATTATTCTCTGCCAGCTGTCCTCTCATTCGTTCAAACTCTTTGCACAATCCGCCCATCTCATCTTCATTTTCATAAGTGATATGGAAATCTAAATTATTTCGACCAACTTGTCGGGAAGCCAGTTCTAATTCTTCGATAGGGCATTTCAGTTTATGCTTATAAAAAAGAAATACCGCTATAATACTCCCTGCAACAGATACGATAAGCACTGTAAATGTCTGAAGAAAATCACATATTTCCGATACATGATAATCAAATTCTTTCATTTCATAAGAATGTGGTCTCGGAACATCTGGCAAATACCTTCTACCATCCCCTTCAGCCATTTCAAAATATTCTTCTTGGTCTACATAATTCCACCAAATGTTGTTTTGTACTGTGCTTGCTATTCGCATAATTAGTGCTGAAAGATAAAAACTAATTATTAAACTAATTATCATATACAAAACAATGGTTTTCCTTAACGAAAGATTTTTTATTTTGCCCATTTATATCCCCTCCCCCATACCGTTGCAATATATTCGTGTTCCGAATACATTTTCATTTTCTTGCGGATTCTGCGAATCAACTCCGTAACCACCCGGCTGTCCCCTTCTGCATCATATCCGCCAATCTTCTCATAGATTCGTTCTTTATCAAATACCATTTCAGGGTTCATAGACAAAAATTCTATGATCTCATACTCTAATTTCGTAAGATCTAAAGTTTTTTCCTTAATATGTACACATTTGCTGGCATAGTCAATTACTAAATCCCCATAAAACCGTTGTTCTGTTTTCCTATGTAAACGTTCCTCACGTTTCAAGTGAGCAATAATTCTGGCATCCAGTTCTTTCAAACTGAACGGTTTCAAAACATAATCATCTCCACCGGACAGCAGCCCCATTACCCGATCCTGTTCTTCTACCTTAGCAGTCAAAAAAATAATTGGACAGGAAACCCTATCTCTGATTCTTCTGCATACTTCAATCCCATCCATTCCCGGCATATTCACATCCAATAGGATAATATCAGGGTTTGCATTTATCTTTTCCATTGCTTCTATGCCATTTTCTGCAATCATTACCGTATAATTCTTCAATGTAAAGTATTGATTCAGCATTTTTAGCAATTCTCTATCATCATCAACCATTAAAATCTTATAATTCATAAAGTCCACCTCTGATTCCATACTGTCTTTTCATTATAGTATAGCTTATAAAAAGCAACAAATAAACAACAACTCATCGAAAAGGGCACAGTTCACTCGGAACTGCGCCTTTTCTCTTCCCAAAATATTCCTTTATAGAAAAATAATCTCTTTATCTACAATCTCCCTCGCACACGCTTGTATATTGTTCATTTTTGCTACCCATTCCATCTGATTTTCTGCCTTTAACTGTTCTGTAATGCCTTGTGCCTGTTTCATCTGCTCTACAATCCTTTCAAAGCGTTCCTGTGCCTGTTCTTCTATATCTGCAAGATAACTATTCAGCCTGCCATTTGTAAGCAGAGTAATATAAATGGCTCTCTTATGCTCTTTCAAATAGCGTTTATGTCTTTGTCCCCATACGCCAATAAATCTTTGTTCTTCTTCCTCTGGCAAGGTAAGACAGGGGATAAGATAATCCCCATGTCTGATATAAGTGCCGCTCATTTCTTCAAATATTGTTTTTTTCATAATCATTTCCACCTTTCTTATCGTTCTCTATCCATAGATTTCTTCTTAACTGACCGTTTCGGCTGCTGTCTGCCTTCCTGCTGATAGCGGTACAATTTTTCCAATACGCTTATTTTTTTCGGTTGTTCTAATGGATTTTCTTTCTTCTGCTCCATCTGATTTTTCCATACTCGCAGTTCTTCATTATATTCCATAATTAGCGCTTCTGCCTTGTTATAAACCTTCTGAAAGGCTTGCACATTAGGATAACCTTCACGTTTTACTATCTGCTCCATACTCTTGTGCAGACGCTTTTCCAAATCCTCTAACAGTTCAATTTTCCCTTCCAGAGATTTTCGTTCTTTGCCTTTAAAGAACCCTCGCAGCTCTGACAGTTGCTTTTTCAAAGAAGAAATATCCTGCTGTGTGCGTTTTATCTCCCTTGACTGTCCCTGCAAGTCATACATGACCTTCTGCATATCTTTCCACTCTTGCAAATCAATCTTTGGTACAGGTTTAGGCGGCAGCTTAAATTTGAAAATCACTTCCTGTAAAAAGTCTTTTGCCCCTCGGATAATCTGTCGAAACATATCCGGCAGCCAACCGTGTGTCCTGATAGATTGCAGCGTTTCATCTGTGATTTTTTCCTGCTTAATCTTCAAAATATCTTCTTCAGGAACACCCTCGACTAATGCCACATCAACTGTCCGATTCCATTCCTGCCTTGCCGCATTGTCTGCCTTTATCTCCTCTGCCTTCGGATTGTTCTTTCCGATTTTCTTCGTTGCCAGATAAACGCCGCCCTGTTGGAATACAGAAAGTTTTTCTGATTCTTCTTTTACATAGCAGTTAATTGTATCAGTAAACAGTTCTTTCACTTCTTTGGTAAAGGCTTTGTTCTTAAACCATTCCTCTTTTTTTGTGAAGATATGACTGTCATATACTTCCCCTTTAGGGATAATGCTGCACCCTGCTCGGATATTTCCCTGCTCGTCTAAAATCTCTTTTTTTGTGCGTCTATGCTTTCCCTGTTCATCATAAAACATATTTCGGGTGGCAATCTTCACTTCGGGCTGCTCCAACATTTTCCGTTCGCTGAATACCAGATGGATATGGTAATTCGTCTTTGTCTTGTTGTGATGAAGGGCTGCGCTGCACTCCACTCCATATCTTTTATGAAAAGTCTCTGTAAAAATTCTTACCACATCACCTGACCTGTACTGAACAAAACTTTCGGGAAGTGCTATGATGAACTCACGCCCTTCGATACATTTCCCTGCTGATCCGCTCGCCTTAAAATCCAACTGATTTTCTATCGCAAGATTTTTCCAAAACTCCGGTGTTGCCCCTTCTGTCTGATAGGTAGCATAGAGATATTCCTGTCTTTTCGGATTGGAGATATAATCAATACGCCCTGCCATATCGGACAGCTTACTTTGTCTGATAAATGAATGTCTGCCTATAAGCATCCTCCTTTCTCGGCTTGCGCCGGCTTTGCTACGAGTAGGTGCATAGGCACCTGTTTACGAACTTATCCGCCTGTCGGCGGTACAGCTCCCGGCAGGGCGAAATACGCAGAGCATAAACGAAGTTTGTGTGATGGGTGTATTTCGCTCTCAAACGCCGAGGGCTTATTTTTGTTTAACAAAGTCCGATTACTTCTCGGACACACGCTTAGATTTATGGGCGTATCCGCCCTTTTGATCTGCCCGTATCCGGGCTGCTTTTTCTATGACTGACAGCAGATGATCTACGGTACTTTCTTCCCAGCCCGCAAGCCATATCAGAGTTTTTTCCTCTGCTTTTGTCAGTTCCACGTCTGCCAGTACCTTGTTCATTTTTTGTATCTGCCTGCCCTCCATCTCATAAAATAAATCATTCACATTTCTGCTTTCTCTTTCCGGCTGCTTTAACATCTACAACACTCCCTTCTGCTAAAAAATAAAATAAATTTAAAAATTACACGTATAAGCGTATAAACGTATCTTCCATACTTTTCAGAAACCTGTAATCCCTTGATTTTCCTGAGAATATACGCATATACGCTTCTTTGAAAAATTCTTTTTTATCGGTTTTTCATCCGTATCAACGGTAACTGTCTATGCGTATCTGCGTATGGATTCCCTGAAATCCTCTGGCATTTTTCCCATTGTCTGAAGGAATATTCGTAGAATAATGAATGTGATACTTCTTTTCATTTTCTTTTAAGTACCCTGAAAAACTTTTTGCACTCATAGGTTTTTCCGTATTATCCTCACACCAACGGCAGTATGCTTGATAAAGATTCTTAGAAGTCGCTGTTGTATTTTCTTCCAAACGGATATACCCGGATGACTGCATAAAAGCGATAATGTTATTCCCGGATTCCATAGCTTCGTGTAGATTTTTCTTTGCACGTTCGCTGATGGTAAAGCGGTATTTATTTTTCAGTAATCGTTTCAACCCCTCCAGACACCAGAGAAAAATATCGTCTGCTTCTCTTTGCAGTTTCTCAATCAGATAGGGATCATCTACTCTGTCCGGCGGCACATCTTTGACCGTAAGGATAATCTGCCTGCGGTAAAATCCATAGGAACGGTCATGCAAGGCACTGAGACTTCCGTTTCCAAAGCAAAGAAATCTGACATATAAATTTCCCTGCACACTCTGCTTTGACTTCCTTTCCAAATCCATCTTATCCTCCAAAGTGACTATGGTTTTAATATAGTTGGTGTCTTTCAAGGCTTCCAGTTTCATATCATCATCCACCATCAAAAGCCGGTATTCCAAATCTGCCCTTGCAAAACGGTTATGCTCTACCTTTTGAATATTGCTTACATTCATATTCGTTCCGAGAATTTTTCTCATGACCAGACCAATACGGGATTTTCCCTCCCCGCCTTTTCCTAAGATAATCAATAACTTCTGTGCCTTGTTGGATGGAATTAAACAATATCCCATATATTCCTGCAAGGTAGGAATATCATCTTCCTCCAACAGTTCTGAAAGAAATTTCAGCCACCGTTCCGGCTTTGCTTCTTTCATTTCATAATTTACAGGCAAGCGGTTCAGGCAAAACTCTTTCTTCTCTGTGAAATCTCCATTCAAAAAATAAGTCCCGTTATTCACATGGATGCGATCCATCTGCACCGGAAGTTCCTCCGAATAGGCTTCCAGTTTAAGAACCTCCAAAAGCTGTTTCACTTTCTTGGAAATCCCTTTCGTAAGAACCGGTTTTACCATTCTGTAAATTTCTTTTTCCACTTCGCTGTCCGGCAGCATTCCATCATAGCTGAAAAAGATACCGTTGATACATTTCAAAGGCATTCTTTGCAGGAAATTTTCACAAAATGCTACCTCATCAATCTGCCCATCCTCAAACCATTCCTGAGAGTACGGCTTAGAGTTCATTTCCCTCTGATCCAATGCTTTTTCCAGTCTGTTCCTTGTTGTTTCGTCTATATTCTTCCATTCGTTCTTCAATTCTTTTCACATCCTTCCCACTATCCAGCAAAAATTCAATTCTGTCCTGTAACTCTCCAAACACCAGTAAATCCAGATAGTAATTTATCTTTTCTGTCTGCTGACAGGCTTCTATAAATTCTGCTTTCCATTCTTCGTCTGGCATTTTAGGTGCATGGCTCACTTTCCATTCTTCCAGCAGATGAAGATAATCTGATAAAATGCGGATACTTTCCCGTTCCCATTCTTCAAATTTCTTTTCGGTCTGGTACAATGTTCTTTTCGGTTTTTCTTTTTTCTTACTGACATTCCTTTTCTTTGCATTATCTATAAAAAACGGTATCTGAAAATCTTCTGCCAGTTTCTTTGCTGCTTCCAATGGTGCAAGATGAAAGAAATCTGCCACAAACGTAATCACATCCCCTTTCGCACCACAGGCAAAGCAGCAAAAGCCTTTGTCTACTTTCATACTGGGATGCCTGTCATCGTGAAAGGGGCAACAGACCATCCCATTTTTATTTACTTTTAATCCGTACTGTTCGGCAGCCTGCCTTGCAGTTACGTTTTCTTTTACTGCTTGAAAAATATTCAATTCGACTCCTTTAAAATTTTCGTTGTATTCTCTCAGAGCCTTTGATATACTGAATTTGCGAGATAGAGTTATCAAAAGCTCTGAGAAGTTGTCCTTGTGTTACGCAAGGGCTTTTTCTTTTCCCTGCTTTTTTGCCTCTCCATTGAAATATCCAGTTTCCTCCCATACTTTACGATCAGAACAGTAATAACTGAATTCATTGGAATCGCCCATCTTCATTGCCACTCCAAATTTCAAAATTCCCTGCTGTATTCCGATACGAACGTAATGAGCATCTTTTCCGATTGCTTTTGCAATTTCCGTAATCGGCACATTTCTTCCCGTAAATGGCGGCAATTCTACATATAATCTTTTATCCATTTTCCATATCCTCCTTTACAATCTGACTGAGTTCTTGATCTAAAGCTGTATCAATTTTATATGCTACCTGCGGTGTACAGCCCTTTCCTGATATAATGCAGGAAATCGTCTGCCTTGACACTCCACTTAACTCAGCCAATTTCTTAATTGTTAATCCTCTTTCTCCCATCAAAATCTGCATTTTAAATACGTTTATCTTCATTTTATTTCTCCTTTCTTTTTTAATATGTACTTTTAATGCGCATTTTTATTATATGCACTTATTCTGCACATGTCAATACTATTTTATATAAATATGCACTTGTAATTCGTATTTTTCTATGATATGATAAGCGTGAGGTGAATAATGATGAGTAATGAGAAGTTACATAACAATCAAATCGGACTTAGAATCCGTACTGCTCGAAAAGAAAAAGGTATCAACCAAACAGAGCTTGCAAATTTGTTAGGGAAATCGCTTCGCACAATCCAAAAATATGAAAGCGGAGAAATCGAAGTTTCCATTGCTATGCTCAATGAAATCGCAAAAGTTTTAGACTGCGAATCCACATATCTCATAGGGTATGATACCGAGAGAAAACCTTTAGAAAATCTTTCTGATATTATGAATTTCTTATTTCAGTTAGATAAGATAAAGGAACTTGGCTTCAATATCGAAGTCAAACGACCACCACATTATGATGGATGGGAATGTGCTATTACTTTTAATGGAAAAGATGTTTCTACGGAGTTAAATCAGGATCTCTGTCTATTCTTGGAAGAATTTGAGGATAAACGAAATGAAGTCAAGGACTATCAGACAAGTCTCGAATCTTATCAGAAGTGGCAGGATAAAACACTTGCTTATTACGCAAATGCAAAACTGACCGAAAAAGAAACAGAAGAAATCTCAAACGAAGAACGAATCCAGAGATTTCAAAAAATTATGAACGAGCGGTACGGTAAGAAAGAGTCCTAATTTTTAAGGAGGATTTTTAGAATATGAAATTACCGAACGGCTACGGAAGTGTAGTAAAACTATCTGGAAAAAGAAGAAAACCTTGGATGGTTCGTAAAACCACAGGCTATCGCATTGATCCAGTCAAAGAAAAGAAAGTAAATGAATATATCATTATTGGATATGCCGCCACAAAAACAGAGGGATTGCAAATGCTGGCTGATTATAATCGGAATCCTTATGATACGAAGGCAGCCAAAATGACTTTTGATGAAGTGTATGAAGAATGGTCTAAGAAAAAATTTCCTACGGTATCCGAAAGCAATATCAAAGGATACAAGGCATCTCACAAAACATGTGGCATTCTTTACAACCGAGTTTTCAAGGATTTAAAACTGGCAGACTTGCAACAGGTTATTGACACTTGCGGAAAGAATTATCCCACATTGAAGAAAATCAAAATCCTGTTCAACCAGTTATATGAATTTGCATTGAAGAATGACATCTGCAACAAAGATTATTCTACTTTTGTCGAAATCTCCCAGTACAAAGACCGCAATCCAAACAAGCATACACGTACAAAATTCACGAAAGAAGAAGTCGCAAAAGTCTGGACAATGAAAGAGGACAAATACTATCAGATTATCCTCATGCTGCTTTATAATGGCACACGTATCTCTGAATTTCTTGACTTGAAGAAAGAAAATGTGCATTTGGAAGAACAGTATTTTGATGTAATTGACAGCAAAACAGAAAACGGAATCCGAAAAGTTCCGATTGCTGATAAGCTCCTGCCTTACTATAAAGACTGGTATAATTCTTGTCCTGATTGCAAATATCTTCTTCATACAGAGGATGGCAAAAGATTTCTTTATCGCAATTACTATGACAGCTATTGGACTCCTCTTGTGGAACAGATTGGAATTGACCGTACACCACATTGTACCCGGCATACCTGTATTTCCATGTTATCGGAAGCCGGTGTTCAGGATACAACAATCAAGAAAATTGTGGGGCACTCCGGTGCTATGACTTTGACAGAAAAAGTTTATACTCACTTAGATATGCAGGTTCTTGTAGACGCAATCAACAAAACCTTAGAAGATGAGGACAGCGTAACTGCCGATACAAAATCTGCATAACAAAAAGGACACTCTCCAGTGCCTATCACCGAAAAGTGTCCTATATTTTTTAGATATTTTTGTTGCAAACATGTTGCAAATGCGTTGCGAACTGAGTAAATTCCACCGCTTTTCACCACATCTGACAACTCCACAAACCCTTGTAAAACAAGGATTTGAACGTAAATCCGAGTTCCGAAGATTATCTCTTGCTGAACTGAGGTGCTCTACGAGCTGCCTTGAGACCGTATTTTTTACGCTCTTTCATACGTGGATCACGTGTAAGGAATCCAGCAGCTTTCAGAACTGGTCTGTACTCAGCGTCTGCCTGAAGCAGTGCTCTTGCAACGCCGTGTCTGATAGCACCAGCCTGTCCTGTGTATCCGCCGCCTTTTACATTAACGAGAACATCAAATTTGCCCTCTGTCTCTGTAGCAGCCAGTGGCTGACGAACGATAACTTTCAGTGTTTCAAGACCGAAATACTCGTCGATATCTCTTTTATTGATTGTGATTTTGCCTGTACCAGGTGTAAGGTAAACTCTTGCGATTGATTTTTTTCTTCTTCCTGTTCCGTAGAATTTTGCGCTAGCCAATGTCTCTTACCTCCTCATTAAAATGTTAAGACTTCCGGTTTCTGAGCCTCATGTTTGTGCTCCGGTCCGGCATAAACGAAAAGTTTCTTGTACATGGTTCTTCCCAGAGGTCCCTTTGGAAGCATACCTTTAACAGCCAGCTCAATAACCTTTTCCGGTTTCTTAGCCATCATTTCTTTTAATGTGGTCTCTTTCATTCCGCCCACATAATCAGAGTGGTGATAGTAGATCTTCTGATCCATTTTCTTTCCTGTTACTTTGATCTTGTCAGCGTTTACGATGATCACATAATCACCTGTATCTACATGCGGTGTAAACTGAGGTTTGTTTTTACCTCTTAATACACTTGCAACACCAGATGCCAGACGGCCCAGTGTACAGCCTTCTGCATCAACTACATACCATTTTCTCTCGATTTTATCTGGATTAGCCATATAAGTCTGCATGGTTTTACCTCCTGTTAATTATCAACGATTTAATTTGTCTGACCGCGGTATCCCGCGATAATAAATAATTCCTGGTGATCAGTGCAAAATAATCGCGGAAATGTCCGAAACCGCTGATAAAACGCCTTTGCCGGGGCTTTGGCTCAGGAGTTATCGCACTATGTCACATTGAGTAATTGTACTATACACTTTATGTTCTGTCAACATTTTTTTCCATATTTTTAAGCGAAATAGAAAAAGAAACGGAACGCGCAGCTGCCGCATCTCTGATCGATGCGGCAGCTCATTTTGCTCCGTTATGGCATAATATGATTTAAAATAATTCTTTTTTATCAGAACCTGTATTTATTACTCCCTGATATCCCCCTGATTTCTTTATTACTGCCTGACGCTGAGCCGCACCAGAGCCCTTTGAAGTTTTGCCTTTGCGTTTTTATACTCCTGATCAGTCAGGCCTGTACGCTCCAGTACTGCCTCTGCCCGAGTCTTTGCCGCATCTGCTCTGGCTTTGTCAATATCTTCCTTCCACTCCCAGGTAGTTGCCAAAAGACTGCATTTGCCATCTATCACAGAAAGCATCCCGCCAATGCAGGCTGCCTCCCGTCTGGTGCCGTCCTCCATGACTACATGGGCTTCTCCCATGCCAAGAGCCGTACAGAAATTACAGTGCCCGGCAAGAATTGCCAGATCGCCTGTAATGCTTCTGCACACGACACGGGCCACATCTCCCTCAAACAGAAGACCATCCGGTGTTCCGATCTGCAATGGAAAGGTGCTCATAAACGGCCTCCTTTACTGTTTCTTTGCTTTTTCAAAAACTTCGTCAATAGTACCGGAGAACAGGAAACAGCTTTCCGGAACATCATCACAGTCTCCGTCCAGGATCATTCTGAATCCTCTCAGGGTTTCCTTCAGAGGAACATACTGTCCGGGCATACCGGTAAACTGTTCTGCCACAGAGAAGCTCTGAGACAGGAATCTCTGGATTTTTCGCGCGCGGTTTACAGAGAGCTTGTCTTCCTCGGAAAGCTCATCCATACCCATGATAGCGATAATATCCTGAAGTTCTTTATATCGCTGCAGAACCTGCTGCACACGGCGGGCAATTTCATAATGTTCTGTTCCCACCACTTCCGGGGAAAGAATACGGCTGCTGGATTCCAGCGGATCTACTGCCGGATAAATACCCTGACTGGCAATATCACGGGAAAGTACTGTAGTCGCATCCAGATGAGAGAACGTGGTTGCCGGAGCCGGGTCTGTCAAGTCATCCGCAGGCACGTAAACAGCCTGTACGGAAGTAATGGAACCTTTGCGGGTAGATGTAATACGCTCCTGCAAAGCGCCCATTTCAGTAGCCAGTGTAGGCTGATAGCCTACTGCTGACGGCATACGTCCAAGCAGGGCGGAAACCTCTGATCCGGCCTGGGTAAAACGGAAAATATTATCAATGAACAAAAGTACGTCCTGATTTTTTACATCACGGAAATACTCTGCCATGGTAAGCCCGGAAAGACCTACACGCATACGGGCTCCCGGCGGTTCGTTCATCTGTCCGTAAACCAGGGCTGTTTTATCAATAACTCCGCTTTCCTGCATTTCATTGTAAAGGTCGTTTCCCTCACGGGTACGCTCGCCAACACCTGTAAATACGGAAAGTCCTCCGTGAGCAGTGGCAACATTGTGAATCAGCTCCATGATCAGAACGGTTTTTCCCACACCTGCGCCGCCGAACAGGCCAATTTTTCCACCTTTTGCATAAGGACAGATCAGATCGACTACCTTGATTCCCGTTTCCAGTATCTCTGTAGCCGGAGTCTGTTCCTCGTAAGACGGAGCCGGACGGTGAATTGCCCAGCGTTCCTTAATCTCCGGTTCCGGACGGTTGTCCACCGGCTCGCCCAGAAGATTAAACACACGGCCCAGACATTCTTCTCCTACCGGAACGGTTATAGGACCTCCGGTGTCTACGGCCTTCATCCCCCGCACCAGACCGTCTGTGGAACTCATGGCAATACAGCGGACTGTATTATCACCTATCTGCTGAGCCACTTCCACGATCAGCTTTGCGCCTTTATTATCAACTTCAATGGCATTGAGAAGTGCCGGCAGTTCATCGTGCGCAAAGCGGATGTCCAGAACCGGACCGATGACCTGCACAACTTCGCCAACGTGTTTCTCGCTCATTTATGAATCTCCTCTATTTTTTGTTATCATCCAAAGCATTGCTGTCTGCAGTCAGCTTTACAGACCTTCCGCGCCTGCAACGATCTCTGTGATCTCCTGAGTGATACTTGCCTGACGGGCGCGGTTATAAAACAGGTTCAGCTGATCGATCATTTCTCCTGCATTTTTTGTTGCCGCATCCATGGCTGTACGTCTGGCTGCCAGCTCACTTGCCAGACTGTCGCACACGCCTCCGTAGATCAGCCCTGCCAGATATTCCGGAACAATGGCATCAAACACCTCCGTACTGCCCGGCTCATAAAGTATCAGATTTCTTGTTACAGAATTTTTTTCCTCTGATTCATTTTTAAGATCTGTCAGAGGAAGCACAGAAAACACATCCGGCTGCTGTGAAAGCATGGACACAAAGCTGGTATAGCAAAGCTCTATGTGACCAAATTCTCCCTCCCGGAATTTTCTGCAGAGAATATTTGCGATTTGAAAACAGTCCCCGACAGAAATATCTGCGATTTCTCCAAATTCTTCCGTAACGATTTCAATCTTCCTGCGGTTAAAATATTCTACAGCCTTTTTTCCTACAGGCAGAACCATGTAATCCCGTCCGGCGCTGTCTTCTTCCATACGTTTGAACAGATTGGCATTATAGCCTCCGGCCAGACCGCGGTCACCGGCAATCACTACATAACAGAATTTTTCGCTTCTGGCCTCTGCCGCGTACACAGAACTGAAATCCGTATTATTTACAGCAATATCCTTCAGTGTACTGTGCAGAGTGCGGAAATACGGTCTGCAGACTTCAGCCCGCTCCTTGGCCTTACGCAGCTTGGAGGATGCTACAAGTTCCATTGCCTTGGTAATCTGCATGGTACTCTGTACACTTTTGATGCGCAGCTTTACCGCTTTCATGTTTGCAGCCATACTGTCTCCTCCTTACTGTTTTGCAGCTTCCGTTTCCAGAAAATCTCCTGTGAAGTTTTCCAGAGCTTTTTTTAATTTTTCTTCTGTTTCTTTTTCCAGCTTTCCTGTGCTGCGGATCTCCTGCATTGCCGCTGCTCCGTCTGCATCCGAATCCAGGAAACTGTACAGCTTTTTCTCATACTGACGCACATCTTCGGTTTTTATGTCTGTAAGGACTCCGTTGATTACCGCATACAGAATCGCTACCTGTTTTTCTACAGGAACCGGCTCGTTCTGATCCTGCTTCAAAACTTCTACAATACGTGCTCCCTGCTCCAGACGAGCCTTTGTATCCGCATCCAGATCAGAGCCAAACTGAGCAAAGCTTTGCAGCTCACGATACTGAGAATAGATCAGCTTCAGAGTTCCGGCAACCTTTTTCATTGCTTTTATCTGCGCGTTTCCGCCAACTCGGGATACGGAAATACCCGGGTTTACAGCCGGCATAACACCGGAATGGAAAAGTTCTGTTTCCAGGAATATCTGTCCGTCTGTAATAGAAATTACATTGGTTGGAATATAGGCTGATACGTCTCCGGCCTGTGTCTCGATAATAGGAAGCGCAGTCAGAGAACCTCCGCCATGTTCGTCATCTAGCTTGGCAGCGCGCTCCAGAAGTCTGGAATGAAGATAAAATACATCTCCCGGATAAGCCTCACGTCCCGGTGGGCGGCGTATCAGAAGAGAAAGCGCACGATATGCAACCGCATGCTTGCTCAGATCATCATAAATGATCAGCACATGCTTTCCTTTGTTCATAAAATACTCGCCCATTGCGCATCCGGAATAAGGCGCAATATACTGCAGCGGGCTTGCCTCGGAAGCAGTCGCCGCCACTACCATGGTGTATTCCATGGCTCCGTTTTTGGTAAGTGTTTCTACCAGAGAAGCAACTGTAGACCTTTTCTGTCCAATGGCAACATAAATACAGATCATGTCCTTGCCTTTCTGGTTAATGATCGTATCTACTGCCAGCGTTGTTTTTCCGGTCTGGCGGTCGCCGATGATCAGCTCTCTCTGTCCTCTTCCGATAGGAATCATGGAATCAATGGCCTTAATTCCTGTCTGCAGAGGTTCATGTACAGAACGTCTTTCGCAGATTCCCGGCGCCGGACTTTCAATAGCCCGAAATTCTTCTGTTACAACAGGTCCCGCTCCGTCAATAGGCTGTCCCAGAGCATTGACCACGCGGCCGATCATGGCGTCTCCCACCGGAACCGACACTACCTTTCCGGTACGTTTCACTGTCTGGCCTTCACCAATGCTCTCCCCGGAGCCAAATAATACAATCGACACACTGTTTTCTTCCAGGTTCTGCGCCATACCGTAGCTTCCGTCCTCAAATTCCAGAAGCTCTCCTGCCATACAGTTCACAAGGCCGCTGGCTCTGGCAATTCCGTCGCCTACCAGCAGAACTGTACCGGTTTCATCCTGTTTGATAGTGTTCTCGTAATATTTGATCTGACTGCGGATGACCCTGGATATCTCTTCAGGTTTTAATTGCATGTTTCCATACCATCCTTTAAACAATTATTTCGTCAAGTTTTCTGGAAAGACCGGACAAACGACTCTGGACTGTGCCATCCAGAAGCTTTCCTTCCAGCTCCACGCGAAGTCCCGCAACTACAGAAGGATCCTTCTTCTGAAGTAAAGATACTTTTTTGCCGCTGATCTTTTCCAGTTTCTGTTTCAACGCTTCCATCTGAGAGTCATTTAAAGCCACTGCGCCTGTCACCACTGCCTCAGCGATTCCATGATCCGCATTATAACGTCTCCTGAATTCCTCACAGCAACTTCCATATTCTCTGAGAATATTTCTCTCACATAAAAGCTTTATAAAATTCACCAAATATTTCTGTGCCTGTGAGCCAAAAGCCTCATCTATAAGCTTTGTCCTTTCCTCCCAGGGAACAGAGGGCTCGCTTAAAAGCTTCATGTAATCCGCATTTTCATGAAAAATCTGCCGGATTTCTTCCATCTGCCCGCCTATGGCTTCCACAAGCTGTTCTTCGACAGCAAGCTCATACAGGCTGCCGCCGTACATTCTGGCAGTCTGTGTCATGATGTCTCACCCACATTCGCAATAAAATCATCAATGAGTTTCGCGTGATCTTCTTCAGAAATCTCTCTCTCGATCACCTTACCTGCTATCTCCATTGCCATGCCGCCAATTTCATCCTTGATCTCATTGACTGCTTTTCGCTTTTCCTGCGCAATATCTGATTCTGCCTTGGCTTTCATGGCTGCCGCCTGACTTGCCGCCTCTTTCAGAAGCTCCTCACTCTGAACTGCAGCTGTCTTCTGAGCTGCCGCCACGATCTCATTGGCTTTATTTCTTGCATCACGTATTCCCTGCTCATACTCAGACTTCATAGTCTCGGCCTCTTCTTTTGCTTTTACCGCCTCCTGAATCTGAGCGTCTGCCAGTTCTTTACGTTTTGCCAGCATATTATTGATCGGCTTAAACAAAAATCTTTTGATCAGATACACCTGTAAAAAAAGATTGCAGATCTGTGCAATAAAGGTCCAGGGCACAATTCCGACTAATTCCTGTACCTGCATAAATTTAACCTCCTGTTCTTATACCTGACTGTTATCCCAGGAAATTCATAAACATGCCAGGCGCTACAAAGATCAGCAACAGACCTGTAACAAAACCATAAATACCGGTTGTCTCTGCAATGGCACAGCCAAGAAGCATCGTAGAAGTTACGTCTCCTTTACATTCCGGCTGACGTCCGATAGCCTCAAGTGCCTTTGCCACAGCGTTACCTTCACCGATACCAGGTCCAATACCTGCAATAAGCGCACATCCTGCTCCAATCGCACATCCTGCAAGTGCAATACCTTTTGCTAAAATCTGAAAATCCATAATACAAACCCTCCTGTTATTTTAATTTTTTATGATTCCTATGATTCTTCTGCTGCATTGGCAATGTACATAACCGTCAGCATACAGAATATAAACGCCTGCATAAAGCCTGAGAACCAGTCAAAGTAAACAGACAGAACTGCAGGAATACCCACATCAAGAATGGGGATTTTTGCCAGAACATCTCCTACAATACCTGGAAGAAGTCCCAGAAGTGCCGAGCTGGCAACTGCCAGTGCTCCGTAGATCAGTCCGTTGATAACCACACCGGAAAGAATGTTTCCAAAATGTCGGCATGCCATGCTGATAGGCGTAGCCAGCTCAGAAAGAACATTAAACGGCGTCATAATGGCAATAGGTGTTGTAAATCCCTTCAGATATCCGCCCACACCGCCTGTTTTGATCTTCTGAGCAGTGATCATGATAAATACCACAACTGCCCAGGCTGCCTCAGTGGACAAGTCTGCCGTAGGGCTTCGCAGCCCGATCAGACTGATCAGATTGGATACAATGCTTGTGGCAAACAGAGCCGCTACAAAAGGAATCAGATGGCGGAATTTTTCTCCCATGTTTCCAACCACAAATTTATTCGCCTGCTCCACGATCATTTCTGCCAGCGCCTGCCGCTTGGAAATATTCTCCACCTTCAGATCATGGGTCAGCCAGATACAAAGTCCTGTGATCAGGATCATAACGATCCAGCTTACGATCATTGTCTCGCTGATCTGAATATCTCCCAGAATGGGGATTTCCGTCGGAATGGTAAAATAGACCTTTGCTCCGGATATGTCCAGTTCCATGTACGCTTCCACCTCCCGTCTTTTTATTTTTAAATACTATGGAAAACTGCTGCGAGTTATTTACAGTCAGTATTTCATCCTATTTTTTCTTAAAAATCGCATTCAGCTTGATCCCCATGGAAGGGAACAGAAGCGGTAAAAGTCCTGCAGCAAACTGAAAACAGGGAGCAATAATAGCGGCTATGCCCCAGCCCAGCTGAAGAAGCATTCTCTGAGAATAGCTGGCTTTCAGTCTCATGCGGGCAGATCCCTCGTCTTCACAGGCTGCAGCCTTCTGTACGGTAAGTCCCATAAGAAAAAAGTTCAGAACAGCCACTGCTCCGCCTCCCAGGCCTCCGAGGATCACTGTGTAATCAAACGGTACCTTCTCCGGCATCGTGCCATGAAGAACAGCAAATACGATCCACATAAGGACAATTCCTGTAAGTGTATAAATGATCACTTTTTTTGTTTCTTTTTTTACTGCCGGCTGAATTTCACCAAACATATTATATCTTCCCTTCTGTTATTAAATACATTATCAGCTCAGTTAATTACATATTTTCTCTCACGTCCGTACCTGTATGCGGAATTTCTGTATTTACACATGTCTGTTAAAAGACACTTTTTTATGCTTTTTTTTGTCTTCCTTTTTCTGTTCTTCCATGATCTTCAGATAAAGCTTATAGGCTACCATGAACGAACCTCCCAAGCCGAAAAAGAACCCCGGAATATAGACCCATGCCCCAACTCCCATATGAATGTTCAGCCACCAGCACAGGGCAAGGCATAAAAATACAGGAGTCACAAAGGACAGACCAAACTGTGTGAGCATGGTAATATTTTTCAGCATATCAGCCCAATTTTTCACAACTGCATTCTCCTCTTACACTCATCACTCCATCTCCAATGGTAAGTGTTGTGGATATTTTATCATAATTGTATAAAAAATACAACTTTTTATTGTGTATATTAACGACTTTTTTGTTCTGTTTCATTAAAAAATATGTAAATATTTCAATCTTTTCGCTGTTTTTTTGCAGTGTTTCCTATAAGAAATTCAAAAAATCCCGGGGAATCTGCATAAACAGACTCTCCGGGATTCTTCCTGCATGATAAATTATGAACATCCAGACTCTTGCTTATTTTTCGTACTCTACAACAACGGTTTCTCCCGGTACTGCAGCTCCCGCATGAGGAGTTACCCCCTTGATATCATCCATGTTTGTGACGATCATAGGAGTTACACAGCTGTAGCCTTTTTCTTTAATGAAATCCATATCAAATTCCATCAGAAGATCTCCTTTTTTTACAGAAGCTCCGGCTTCTACCTTTGGAGTATATCCCTCTCCCTTCAGGGCAACAGTGTCCATTCCGATGTGGATCAGAAGCTCCAGACCGTCCTGTGTGTTGATGCCGATTGCATGTTTTGTATCTGCGATCATGGATACTGTTCCGTCTGCCGGGCTGTATACCTTTCCTTCAGATGGCTCGATAGCAATTCCGTCACCCAGGATCTTCTGAGCAAACATCGGATCCTCAATATTTTCCAGAAGCACTGCCTCGCCCTTTAACGGTGCATAAAGCTTATTGTTTTTTTCTTTTTTACCAAATAATCCTTTAAACATGATCGTATCCTCTCTTTCTTTTTTGCTACTGTCTACTTCATTTCCGGTGATCCTGCCAAATACCTTCCGGCTTATATCCGCTGACAGCATTCTGTTCCGTGTGTGCCGGGATTTTGGCAGAAAACACATCTGAACACCCGGAGAAATATTACCTGTAAACAGTTATTACTTTTCTTATCCTAACATATCTTTACAGCTTATTTCAATATAATCTGCAAGCCTAAATATATTTTATACTCAGACTTTGACCAGAAGCAGACCATTCTCTCTGCCCCTGACAGCAGAAAGGAGGATGCCGCAGCACCCTCCCTCCTGTTATGTATATTATTTACATAATTTTTTGAACTCATCCGCTACGAACTGAACCTGTGTACCTACAATAACCTGTACATTTGTTTTGCTCGGACGGATCACGCCTGCTACACCGGCTGATTTGATCTTTTTCTCATCAACCTGAGTATAGTCTTTGATCTCAAGACGAAGTCTTGTGATGCAGTTGTCGATTGTGGACACGTTCTGCGGTCCGCCAACACCCTCAAGGATGATCTTTGCAACTGCTGTAAAGTCGTTGTTTGCAAGAACTACTTTTGTCTCATCTTCATCGTCGTCTTCACGTCCCGGAGTTTTAAGATCAAACTTAACGATTGCGAAACGGAATACTACGTAGAATACGATAAATGCTGCGATTCCAAGAGGAATGATCAGCCATGTTTTCTGTGCAGCCGGCAGAGATGCGGAGAACAGAAGGTCTGTGGCACCTGCGGAGAAGGAGAATCCTGCACGGAATCCAAGAGATACTGTAATAAATGTAAAGATACCATAAAGCAGAGCATAGATTACATACAGTACCGGAGCAAGGAACATAAATGCGAATTCAAACGGCTCTGTAACACCGCAGATGAAAGAACATACTGCTGCGGAAGCTACAAGACCGATAGCGATTTTTTTCTTGTTGTCTTTTGCTGTGTGGATCATAGCAAGGGCTGCGCCAGGGATACCAAACATCATACATGGGAAGAATCCGGACATGTACATACCAAGGCTCCAGGAAACATCTGCTGATGTTTTGCCAGCCCAGAAGTTTGTGATATCACCAAGACCGATAGTATCAAACCAGAATACGTTGTTCAGTGCATGATGCAGACCTGTCGGGATCAGAAGTCTGTTCAGGAATGCGTAGATACCGGCACCTACAGCGCCCATGTTTGCAATACCTTTACCTAATGCTACCAGTCCGCCGAAGATCAGAGGCCAGATAAACAGAAGGACAGCTGCAACGATAATGGAAACAACACCTGCAACCATGGCTACGCAGCGTTTTCCGCTGAAGAATGCAAGCCAGTTCGGAAGTTTTGTGTTCTTGAATCTGTTGTAGCATGTAGAACCGATCACACCGGCAATGATACCGATAAACGGGTTCTGAATCTTCTGGTAAGCCAGAAGCTGTGTTGCGTTTTCAGCAACGCCAGGTCTGAGAATTGTAACAACTGCTTCACTGAGAAGTGTTGTCATCATCAGCCAGGAAGCAAGAGCTGCAAGACCTGCTGTACCATCGTGATCGTCAGACATACCGACACCGACGCCGATTGCAAACAGAATTGCCATGTTATCAATGAGTGCTCCGCCTGCCTTAACAAGGAACAGACCGATTGTAGGGATGATACCTGTGATCTCCCCCCCCTGCATGGTGGCCGGACACAGAAGGTATCCAATACCCATAAGGATACCGCAGATCGGCAGACATGCAACTGGAAGCATTAAAGCTTTTCCCAATTTTTGAAGCCATTTCATAATGAAAATCCTCCTTCTTTTTCGCTTGTGACCTATGACAAACTTTATCTTTTTCTGCTCTTTTTCGACATTTTTCCAATGTTGTCCGGAACATCCGCAATAAAATTTGTACATTTTTCACAATCACGTTAATTCGTGTCTACTCTAACAGATAATATTCGCTAAGTCAATATGTTTTTTTATGATTAGTTTATAATTTTTTTAGATTTTTTATATATTCTTCAGTTAGTTAAAAGTAATCCATGTATCAGTTCCCGGACAGTACTTCCCGGTATATTTTCGTATGTTTTTGGTTCCTGTTCACGTAATACTGTCCCGTGGAGTTTTTGGCATAAAAATACCGGGACAGCCAGGACAAAGTCCCTTGATTTCCGGCATTTCACCAGATATAATAACATTATATTTTTAAGAATTTTCAGACTTTTATTACAAACCGGAAATGGAGATGATCTTTTGCAGAATATGACAAAATATGCCCTGAAAGAGTCCCTGAAAAGGCTTATGCTGAAAAAATCCCTGGACCGGATCACCATCAATGATCTTACCTCGGACTGCGGGATCAGCCGCATGACTTTTTATTACCATTTCAGGGATATTTATGATCTGGCAGAGTGGACCTGTCTGGAGGAATCCAGAAAAGCTCTTCAGGGTAAAAAAACTTATGATACCTGGCAGGAAGGACTTGTACAGATTTTTGAGGCTGTTTACGAAAATAAGACTCTTGTGCAGAATGCCTGTCATGCCATTGGAAGAGAAAAAATTGAGAATTATCTTTTTAAGCTCACTCATGATCTGATCATGGGTGTGGTACAGGAACAGTCCGCGGAGCTTTCCATTACAGAAGAACAAAAAAATTTTATTGCCGATTTTTATAAATACAGCCTTGTGGGAATCCTGCTGGACTGGATCAGCCGGGGAATGAAAGACGATTATCAGGCAATGACCGACAATATCTGTACCACTCTTCACGGCTGTATTGCAAATTCTATTCATAATTATACAGATCAGGGGAAATGATAAACTTTTTATCATTTCTCTTTTTTTGTAAATTGAACCCGATGCAAAAGGGCAATACTATAATATCACGACAAAAGTACATCTGTTTTTCAGAAAGGTGGTTTTTTTAATGGCAAAAAAAGGTATGAAGATCGGACTTGCATTGGCAGCAGGCGCTGGCGCCGCAGCGGTGCTGGCAAAAACAACCTCAAAAGAGCACAAAGCTCCTGCTCCGGTATCAAATAGCGATTACCGGAATACAGAGCGCGGAAAATATGAAAAAAACAGCAAAGGAATCTATTACAGCAACGGAAACTACGAAGCCTTTGCCCGTCCGGAAAAGCCGGAAGGCGTTGACCATAAAAATGCCTACATTGTAGGAAGCGGTCTTGCTTCTCTTGCCGCTGCCTGCTTCCTGGTACGCGACGGCCAGATGCCCGGCTCTCATATTCATATTCTTGAGGCAATGGATATTGCCGGAGGAGCCTGCGACGGCATCTTTGATCCCAGCCGCGGCTATATCATGAGAGGCGGACGTGAAATGGAAAACCATTTTGAATGTCTGTGGGATCTTTTCCGAAGCATTCCTTCTCTGGAAACACCGGGAGTATCGGTTCTGGATGAGTATTACTGGCTGAATAAGCATGACCCCAATTATTCCCTTTGCCGCGCCACAGTCAATCGCGGACAGGACGCCCATACCGACGGTAAATTCAATTTAAGTCAGAAAGGCTGCATGGAGATCATGAAGCTTTTTATGACAAAAGACGAGGATCTTTATGATAAAAAAATTGAAGATGTCTTTGACGATGAGGTATTCAATTCAACCTTCTGGCTGTACTGGAGGACCATGTTTGCCTTTGAGAACTGGCACAGCGCGCTGGAAATGAAGCTTTACTTCCAGCGATTTATCCATCATATTGCAGGGCTTCCTGATTTCAGCGCTCTGAAATTTACCAAATACAACCAGTATGAGTCTCTGATCCTGCCCATGCAGAAGTATCTGGAGGCTGCAGGCGTTGATTTCCAGTTCAACACAGAAGTTACAAACGTACTTTTTGACTTTAAAGACGGAAAGAAAATTGCTTCCGCTATTGAATGCAGGGTAAAGGGCGTGGAAAAAGGAATTGTCCTTACAGAAAACGATCTTGTTTTTGTCACAAACGGAAGCTGTACCGAGGGAACCATCTACGGTGATCAGAACCATGCGCCTAATGGAGATGCGGAAGTCCGTACAAGCGGCTGCTGGAATCTCTGGAAAAATATTGCAAAACAGGATCCAAGCTTTGGACATCCGGAAAAATTCTGTTCCGACATTAACAAAACCAACTGGGAATCTGCAACCATCACAACACTGGATGAAAAAATCATTCCTTATATTACCAATATCTGTAAACGCGATCCCCGCACCGGAAAGGTTGTTACAGGCGGTATCGTAAGCTGTAAGGACTCCAAATGGCTGTTAAGCTGGACCATTAACCGTCAGGGACAGTTTAAAGAGCAGGATCCAGATAAGGTCTGCGTATGGGTATACGGACTGTTTACGGACGTTCCCGGCGACTATGTAAAAAAACCGATGAAAGAATGTACAGGTAAAGAGATCACTGAAGAATGGCTCTATCATCTGGGTGTTCCTACAGAGCAGATTCCTGAGCTGGCAGAAAAAAGCGCTGTCTGCGTTCCTACTATGATGCCCTATATTACGGCTTTCTTTATGCCGAGAACAAAAGGAGACAGACCGGATGTCATTCCTGACGGCTGCGTAAACTTCGCCTTCCTTGGACAGTTTGCAGACACACCGAGAGACACTGTATTTACCACAGAATATTCTGTAAGAACAGCAATGGAGGCCGTGTACGGACTTCTGGGCGTTGACAGAGGTGTTCCTGAAGTGTGGGGAAGCGTGTACGATATCCGTGAGCTTCTCAGCAGTACCGTAAAGCTTATGGACGGAAAATCTCCTCTGGAGATTCAGCTTCCCGGTCCTCTGAATGCACTGAAAAAACCTGTTCTCCATTTTATTAAGGGTACTGTGATCGAAAAGGTCCTGAGAGATTACGATGTGTTAAAAGACGGAATGTAACATTCTGCTAAAAGGCTTCTGCAATACATGAGCCTGATAAAAATGGTTCTATAATAAATGTGGTTCTATAATAAATGTTGGGGCGCATGAATGAAATTTCATGCGCCCCGGCATTTTTTTATTTTATGATTCTCACTGCTTTTATTTTTTCACCGAATATTCTCCGGATATTCCACACCCTCAGGAAGAGGATCCCATTCATTCAGCCCTATACTCTGCTTGAATTTTGCCTGTTCCAGAGTCAGAGGCTCAAGATCATCCTTCAGGTATTCCAGAAGTTCATCTATCCCCTCTCTGGTAGCGTTATCCACCAGGAATATGCGCTCACATCCTACATTTTCCAGCCATTGACGAACCATGGGAATATTGGCATGAGGCGAATGGATCTTGGTTATTACGCCGATCATAGGACGAAGAATAAAATTTTTGCCCCCCGGGCCAAAAAGACTGAAAGGCTCGTCTGCCGCCTGAACCATGGCAACCACGTCCGCCTCAAAGGAAAAACATGCCAGTCCTACACTGAAATGCTTGGACTCCGCATACTCTCCAGGAGAATCAATGGTATTGTCCGCTGTGTTGGTGTATTGAGTTTTTTCGTAATGAAGCTTTTCCCCTTTCAGAGCCTGTGTCAGAGAGGTTTTTCCCGCTTCACTTCTTCCCATTAAAAATATTTTTTTCATTTTATGCCTTATCCTGTTTTTCAGCTTTTATGGACTTCACAGGTTTTAAATCCAAGCACCTGGTCAAAGAACCTGACAACTTCCTCCACCGCAGTCTGAACCTGGCTGAGCCCTCCGGTAAGGATCAGCGTACCGCAAAACCTGTCCATAAACCCAATCTGAACGTCTGCTGCCTTAATCGCCACATCCGCAGCGACAACTACGGCCTCCCAGGGAGTAAACCGGATCATTCCCACAGCTTCTCCTCTGTGATCCTCCCCCTCATGAACACCAATATGAAGTCCCAGATTTTCATAAATACATGCCTCTGACGGACTGATCACATGGGCCAGACATACTTCTTTGCCCGGAACACGCACACGGGTAAGACGCAGCCTTTTCCCCTTCAGATGTTCA
The DNA here is from genome assembly GCF_024622975.1 of Blautia caecimuris. GTDB lineage: Bacteria > Bacillota > Clostridia > Lachnospirales > Lachnospiraceae > Blautia_A > Blautia_A caecimuris. The sequence goes on from NZ_JANJZT010000022.1 coordinate 27,348, forward strand.
TAATCATCCCTGAACAGCTTTTCCAGCAGTTCCTCTCTTTTTATACGAGCCATGACTGCACTTCCTATCTCTTTGTAATGTCACAGACTACATATCCCAGTGAATCCCGGAAGTAATCCACCACCTCTGTGAGCGCTGACATAACATCTGAAATTTCTCCTGTAATAATCAGAGTTCCTGTAAAACGGTCTGCAAATCCCAGATACACGTTTCCGCTTTTCACTGCAATATCAGAAGCAATCACCGCAGACTCCGGCGGCGTCATATTCATGATTCCAATTGCTGAAGATCTGTAATCCACCTGTGGATTCAGACCAAGCTTCTGATATATGATCGGAGCCGGGCCGCCCATGACATGAGCAAAAGTAATCTCTTTACCGGCTACCGTTTCCTGTACGATTCTAATCTGTTCTCCGTGGTCGTTTGGCATTTTATCTGTTCCTCTCTTTCAGAAAGTTTCTGACACAATTTCTCTTTATAAATCATACTATCGCCAAAATTTTATGTCAAGTTGATTTCTTTTGAAAAACCGTTAAAAAACCGCTGTTTCTGCGTATATCCAGAAAACTTTCCAGCATACTCATGGCAAGTGTTTTGCCAAAACGCCTGGGACGGGTCAGAAGTGTAACCTTTGCCGCTGAATTTTTAAGAAGTTCAAAAATAAGCCCGGTTTTATCTACATAATAGTATTCTCTTTTTCTCAGTTCTTCAAAGTCTGAGACCCCGACAGGTATATTCAGTTTCATAATAATAACCGCCCCCTTTTATACCATCTATGATATAAAAGGGGGCGTAAAAAATCAAGGGGATTATGGCAGGCTTTACAATCCGGTTTTTTCCCGTATAAATTTTCTTGCATTCAATGCATACTCAAAGGGATTCGCTTTTGCAGGATCCTGCTCTGCCTCTACTACCATATATCCTTCGTACCCGGCAGCTTCCAATACTCTAAATACAGGGTCAAAATCAATAGCTCCATCACCCGGTATTGTAAATGCGCCTAAACGAACACCTTCCAGAAAACTCAGTTTTTCTTCCTTCACTTTCTGTACTACTTCCGAACGGATATCCTTCAAATGTACATGACGTATCCGATCTGCATATGTTTGGGCCATTTCCAGAGGGTCTGCTCCACAGTAAGCAAAATGTCCCGTGTCAAAAAGAAGGCTTACATATTCAGGATCTGTATTTTCCATCAGACGTTTTACCTCGTCCGGATTCTGAACTACAGTTCCCATATGATGATGGAATGTAAGTGTAATTCCATAATCTTCCTTTGAAATCCTGCCCAGACGGTTAAGGCCTGTACACAGCACTTGCCATTCCGAATCGTCCATAATATATTTCTGACCGAACACCGGCGTATTCTGCTGTCCCTGCACGCTGTAGCTCTGCTCAGAAGCACCTATGATCTTTGCACCCATATCCTGTAAAAAAGTAAGCTGCGCTCTGAATTCCTGCTCCACTTCTTCAAAAGGCTTTGTAAGCAAAAAGCAGGAAAACCATTGATTACAGATTTCAATACCTCTGAGTTCCAGAGCTTTTTTCAGGATTTCAATATCTTTTGGATATTTATTTCCCACCTCTGATCCTGTAAAACCTGCTAATGCCATTTCACTGACACACTGTTCGAAAGTATTTTCACCTCCAAGATCCGGAAGATCATCATTGGTCCATGCAATAGGAGCAATTCCAAGTTTCACCTTATTTTGGTTAAACATTACAATCCCTCCTCTGATATGATCTCAGCAATAGAAACAGGCCTGTGTTCCTGACAGGATTTCTTTGCTGCCAGCCCCATCAACACTGGTTTCAGACCATCTTCTATATTCAGAGGTGTTTCCCTGTTATTTACGATAGCATTAATAAATTCTGTAATTTCTTTCCCATAAGCATCCATATATCTTTCCAGAAAGAAAAACAGAGGCTTTTCTTCTGTCACACCATCCGAATTACTAAGCTGGACAGATGACTGACTGTCATTGGATACAGATGCCATTCCAAGCGAGCCAAAAACTTCTGCTCTCTGATCATATCCGTAAGCGGCTCTTCGAGAATTATCAATCACGGCAAGAGCTCCGTTCTGCATTTTAAGAGTAACAATAGCAGTGTCCACATCTCCTGCCTGACCAATAGCCGGATCTACTAAATTCGCACTCTGTACATAAATCTCTTCTGCATCACAGCCTGCAAGAAAACGTACCATATCAAAATCATGAATTGTCATATCAAGGAATATTCCGCCAGAAACCTTTACATACTCAGGAGACGGAGGCTCAGGATCACGGGAAGTGATTTTTATAATTTCCGGTTTTCCTACGTTTCCACCTGCTACCGTCTTCTGAAGAGCCTCAAAGTTATGATCAAATCTTCTGTTAAAACCAACCTGATACTTTAGTCCTGTACCTTCCAGCGCTTTTATAACTTCCATGATTTTTTTTACATCATGATCCACCGGTTTTTCGCAGAACACATGCTTTCCGGCACGGATAGCTTCCAGTGAAATCTGCGAATGGGTATCTGTGGAGGAACAGATCAAAACTGCAGAAATCTCCGGATCGTTCATAATCTCATGATAATCCTTTGTTGTATGTTCCACTCCCATAGATTTTGCCCACACTTCAGTTTCCGGAGTGAGAAAAGGATCTGCCACCGTCTTCACCCGAGCTTCCGCCACTCTTGTAGCAATGCTTGTAATATGTACTTTTCCGATTCTTCCAGCCCCTATAATTCCAACCTTTATCATAGTATATTTCTCCTTTTCAGAATCTGCTCTTTATCAGTAAAAATCTGCTTCATGCATCCATACATAACGTTCATCCTCGCACCGGTCTGTCTGAAGCCAGGGATCTCCTTCAAGATGCCGTATCATCCAACAGGTGTACATCTGAAATCCCGGAGCCACCGCCTGAGGGTGTAGTTCTCCACCGGGAATCGCAGAAAAACTGCCCTCTGTACTTTTAAATACCTCATTTCCCACAAAGCTTGCTCCAAAGCCTTCCGGACGGTCAAATTTAAAATAATACACCTCCGGCTGAGGATGTCTGTGAGGCAGATATCCCGACCAGTTTCCCCTGTCATTCAGAACCTCGCCCAAAACCATGTTGGAACACGGAGCTATATCATGATCAAAAATCGTATTGACCCTGCGATTTGCCACATTTCCGAATTTTCCTTTGCAGGAATATTTCCAGGGGGCATCCTCCGGATCATAAAGCTTCGCCGCAAACCGCCTGTCATTATAAGTACGCTGAACCAGAATTTCTGCATTCTCAACCGCTGTCACCATAATCTTTTGTCCTGCACAGACATGAAGACACCAGGGCCCCTGCGAAAAGACATCCTTTCTGGAAACCTCCCGAAGATTTTCATCCCACCGAAAGATCACCTTTCCCTGAAGAAGAAGTACTGCCATTTCCTCATCTTCAAAACTAAATTCCCGCACTTCCTCTGCACGCATCTGATACACACGGATATCCATGTTCATATCTTTATATTCATTCTCATATGTTGTAAGGATTTTTTCGCCGTTTTCATCAAAATCCGGCCAGCCAAATACATTTGCCATATTTTGTCTCCTTAATACGCCCTAGATTCCCGACGTCCCTTTTCAACATTCTCCCAGGCCTCTCTGACGCTTTCCTTTTCGGAAATCTCTGCAAGTCCTACATTCCACCATGCTTCATACCCGTCCGTCATAGTTTTGGGGATTACCTTCAGGTCAAAAAGACATGCCCTGTCCTGTTTCTTTGCATCCTCAAGCGCTGCTTCCAGCTCTTCTATAGTCCGGCAGGTATAGGTATGAAGTCCATACCCCTGACCAATTTTTGCATAATCTACAGGGATCAGATCTCCACATGGCTTTTTGCCGTCTGTATAACGAAATTCCGTAGCAAGACTTCCAATTCCATGATTCATTTCCAGATTATTGATACATCCAAATCCACAGTTATCAAAAATCAGGATATTTACCTTTTGTCTTTCCTGCATAATAGTCATAATTTCACTGTGAAGCATCTGAAAACTGGAATCTCCTACCACACAATACACTTCATTTTCCGGCTCTGCCAGCTTAACTCCAAGAGTTGCTGCCACCTCGTATCCCATACAGGAATAACCGTATTCTGCATGATATCCGCCTCTCTTATCTGTTCGCCACATCCTCTGCATACAGCTTGGAAGAGAGCCTCCAGCTGTAATGATCGTGGCATCTTTGTCAATTGTTCTGTTTATCACAGCAAGTGCGGCTGTCTGTGTGATCCTGCCCTCCGTAAGCCTTACGAATTCCGGAATCGTCCGAGGATCTCTTGCCTGAATCAAAGGCTCAAAATCCTCTCCTGTATACGCAATACCTCCCAAACGTTCAAGTTCCTTATCCCACTCCTCTTTTGCCTTAACGACCTCATCAGTATAGGCAGAATGATAACCTGTACTACGAAGGATCTCCGTTAAAGCTTCCATAGTTGCCCGGGCATCTCCAACTGCTTTTACCGCATCCATTTTATATGCATGATAACGACTGTAATTAACGGATACAAATCTTACCTTTTCATTCCGGAACAAATGCTTGGAACTGGTTGTAAAATCAGACATTCTGGAACCCACGGCGATTACCACATCTGCATCTTTTGCAATAATATTAGAGGCCAGGGTTCCGGTTACCCCGATTCCGCCAAGGCAGTATGGATGACTGGAACGGCAGGCACTTTTTCCTCCCTGCGTTTCTCCAAAAGGAATACCAAACTCCTCACAGAATTTTTCCACAACTTCCCCTGCCTCAGAAAAACGCACTCCGCCTCCTACGATCAACAAGGGCTTTTCTGCTCCCCGGAGAACTGATGCAACATCCTCCAGCTCCTCTTTAACAGCAATAGGACGAGTGATCCTGTGTACTCTTTTCCGGAAAAAATATTCCGGAAAGTCAAAAGCTTCTCCTTCCACATCCTGGCACAGCCCAATACAGCAGGCTCCTGTTTCAGCCGGATCTGTCAGCACACGCATAGCATTTACAAGCGCTGTCATTATCATTTCCGGTCGGGTGATCTTGTCCCAGTATTTGCATACAGGACGAAACGCATCGTTTGTTGATACAGCCAGACTTGAACTTACTTCCAGCTGCTGCAGCACCGGATCCGGCTGCCTTGAAGCAAAGGTATCTGCCGGAAATACAAGAAGCGGAATATTATTTACCGTAGCCGTTGCACAGGCTGTTACCATATTAGCGGCTCCGGGTCCTACAGAAGATGCACAGGCGATAATTTTTTTCCGTCCATTCTGTTTCGCATATGCAATCGCTGAATGGCACATTCCCTGCTCATTTCGCCCCTGAAAAACTTTAAGTTCTCCCAGATCACTGTCCAAAGCCTCGCCCAGACCTACAGCAATCCCATGGCCGAAAATAGTAAAAAAACCTTCTACAAATTTTGTTTCAACTCCATCCATGGAAATATACTGATTATCCAGAAAACGCACAATTGCCTGCGCTGTTGTCATTCTGATTGTTTCTGTCATATTTATCACCTCTCTGCTAAGCTCTGGCGATCATTTCTCCAAACTGTTCTTTTTCCTTTTTGATAAATTCCAGCACTTCCTCTGTTCCGGGAAGAGAATCCGAACAGTTATTACTGCGTACCATCATCGAGGCCTCCGCGGAGCCAAATTCCAGACAGTCAATGATATCCCAGCCCTGATACAAACCATAAAGAAATCCTGAGCCATAACCGTCTCCACCGCCAAATCCCTTTCTTGCTTCCACCGGAAACGGCTTAATGCTGAATTTCTCTCCATCAGCAGTGTAGGCTGTGGAGCCTTTCATTCCATGCTTGATCACAACAATCCTGGCATTACAGCTCTGCCAGTAAACCGAGCTTTCTTCATCAGTCATCCCCGGACATATCAATCTTTCTGTCAGATCAAACTCTTCCCTTGAACCCATGATAATATCTGCTTCCCGGGCAACGGCAGAATAATAAATTGAGATCTCATCTTTATTTTTCCAGTTGTATTCCCGGTAATCAATATCAAAGATTATCTTTGTTCTATTTTTTCTTGCCAGCATAACTGTTTTTAATGCCGCTTCTCTGGACGGACTTTCTGCGAGGGCTGTTCCCGAAATCAACACAGCTTTTGCATTTCTGATATATTGCTCGTCAATATCATCCACATGAAGCTGAAGATCCGCAATACGGTTTCTGTACATCAGAATATGGCTTTCACTGGAAGACAGCATTTCTGTAAAAGTCAGTCCAAGCTTTTCTCCACCTGTACATACAGAAATATGCGAAGTATCAATTCCCTGCTCATTAAAGTAATCTACAACAAATTCTCCGAACTGATCATCAGAGACTTTTCCGATAAAACCTGCCTTTAATCCGTGTCGGGTAACTCCCACTGCAATATTTGCAGGGGAGCCTCCCACATATTTTTCAAACATATGTACTTTCTTTAAAGGCTTAAATTCCTCTTTTACCTGATCGTTATAGGCCGGATTAAAATCTATGGCAACCCTTCCAAGCAGGATAAGATCCATAGGTCTGTTCTGTTCAAATTCTATGTAGTTCATTTATACCTCCATAGTTTCGGGCTTTGCCGAAAAATTGAAATTTCAGATAGTTCCGTCCCAGGTAGACACTGTTTTGGCTTTTTTCTCCTCTTCGTCAAACCAACGGGTTGTTACAACCTTGCGTTCCGTATAAAAGCGATATCCGTCTTTGCCAAGAGTATGAAGATCGCCAAAAAATGACTGCTTATGACCGTTGAACGGGAACATACCGATTGGAACCGGGATACCAACATTTACGCCTACCATTCCACCGTCTGTATAACGGACAAATTCTCTTGCATAGTGGCCATTCTGAGTAAAGATCACAGAGCCGTTTGCAAAGGGATTGGCGTTCATTAATGCAAGACCTTCCTCAAAATTCTTCACTCTTTTAATACAGAGAACAGGTCCAAAAATTTCTCTGTCACCTACTGTCATTCCCGGTTTTACATGATCCAGTATGGTTGGTCCGAGGTAGAATCCGTTTTCAAATCCTTCTACTGTAACATTTCGGCCGTCCAGTACAATTTCGGCACCCTCTTCAATTCCCTTTTCAATCCACTTCACAACAGACTCTCTGTGTTTTGCATTGACCACAGGACCCAGACCTGTTGTTTTGTCATAAGCAGGACCCACTTTAAGTTCCTTTGCTTTTTTTACGATCGCTGCTACCAGTTCATCTGCAATACTTTCCTGGACTACTACAACAGGAAGAGCCATACAGCGCTCTCCTGCACATCCAAAAGAAGCGTTGATAATACCTGCTGCCGTACGCTCTATAGGCGCATCCTCAAGCACGAGCGCATGGTTTTTTGCCTCGCAAAGTGCCTGTACTCTTTTTCCACTGGCTGCTGCCTGTGAATAAATATGTTTTCCCACTGAAGTAGATCCTACAAAGGTAATTCCCTTAATATCCGGATGACTTAAAAAGATTTCCGCCTCATTTCTGGAACAGGTTACTATATTGATAACACCGTCCGGAAGTCCTGCTTCTTTATAAATATCAGCAATTCTCATACAGGTCTGTGGAGTAAAAGTTGCAGCCTTAATAACAATCGTATTTCCACAGGCAATACAGATCGGTGTCATCCAGCCCATAGGGATCATTGCCGGGAAGTTAAACGGAACAATGCCGGCAAACACACCTAACGGTTCTCTGTACGAAACTGTATCAAACCCCTTTGAAGCATCCATAAGGCTTTCTCCCATCATAAGGGACGGAGCAGAAATCGCCTGCTCGGTTCCTTCAACAGCTTTCAGTACATCTCCTTCTGCCTCTGACCAGGCTTTTCCGTTTTCCTTTGCCACGGACATTGTAAGTTCTTCCATATGCTCATAGAGAAGTTCTCTTACTCTGTAAAGAATCTGTACCCTTTTTTTCACAGGAGTTGCAGACCAGGAAGGAAATGCTTTCTTTGCCGAAGCAATGGCCTCCTCCACCTCAGCCGCTGTACAACAGGGAACCTTTGCGATCACCTCTCCGGTACTCGGGTCAAAAGCGTCTGTGTAGTGCTCTGTAGAGGATTTTTTCCATTCTCCATTCACATAGTAGCCCAGTGTTTTTATTTCACCCATAACTTTCTCCTTTCTCAACCGCTCTTTATTCCTGTCCTGCTGCTTTAAAACAAAGAGTATACATATCTTTTCTGTAATTCTTTAAATGCAGCCTTGTACCTGATGCCGTTTTTTCAGATTCTGTCTGCAGTTCTTTATTAAGTGGGGTCAGTTCTCCAAAGATATTCGGGATGTCAAACTCTTTTGTTCCCTCTTCAAGACCATCCACAAACACATAAAGATCTGATCCTTTTGCAGTAAAATGTACAGCTGTATCATTATCCATTACAACAGATTCCCTTCTGCTGCATCGCGTACCATAAATTCCCTCTCCGTTAGTCTCAAGCCATTTTCCCAGAGCCAGAAGACGTTTCTCCTGTTCTTTTGGAATCGTACCGTCTGCTTTTGGCCCTACATTAATCAGAAGATTTCCATTATTGGCAACTGTCCCTACCAGAAGTGAGATTAAATCCTTTTCTGGTATAATCTGTTCATCGCCTTCATTTTCATTATATCCAAAAGATAATCCCATGCCGCGGCACATTTCCCACTTTTCGCTTCGATCAACCTTTCCCTGCTTGTATTCCTTTGTGAGGAAATCACGAAAACGACCGTTAAATCTGTCGTTTACAACACCTTCCTCAACTTTATTGTAATAATGTGCAAGGAAGTACGGCATCATTTCCTCACTCTGCTTCGGCCATCCGATATCATTCCAGAACACACTGGGTTCATATGTATCTACCAGCTCCATCATCTGTTTATAAGAATAATCCGCATATTCAAACGTGGGACTGGAGGTTCCAAAAAGATCATCATCTTCAAAAATAGGATCATTGGCATACTGCCAGTCGATCAGTCCGGAATAATAAAGTCCCATACGGATTCCTTCAGCCCGCACAGCATTGGTTAATTCACCTGTAATATCTCTTTTCGGTCCCATTTTCACACAGTTAAAATCTGTGTACTTACTTGGATAAAGGCAGAATCCGTCATGATGCTTTGTTGTCAGGACTACATACTGCGCTCCGGACTTTTTAAACAGCTTCGCCCACTTGTCAGGATCCCAGTTTTCCGCCTTCCACATAGGTGCGAAATCTTCATATTTAAAGTCTCTGCCATACTTTTCCACATGATGATCATAGGTATGCCCTTTTCCGATATTCAGTGAATTATAATACCATTCTGCATAAGGATTATCCAAAAACCATTCCTTTGAATCCACCTCGCCCAGTTCCCAGGTATGGGGGGCATATGCAGGAACCGAATAAAGTCCCCAGTGAATAAAAATTCCAAATTTACAGTCATCATACCATTCCGGAACCTGATGTGTTTTTATAGATTCCCAGTTTCCAATAAATCTTTTTTTGCTCATGCCAGCCTCCTTTCTGCCGTTTTTACAGGCATCCCGCACATTTAGTCAATGGTTATTTTTAATACAACAGGCATATCTCCCGGTTCGATCACTTTTCCGCAAAAAATCTTCAGAGTCTCTGTCCGGTCAAAGGTCGGATGCAGTTCTGTTCCCAGAAGTTCAATATCCCTTATAGATGATTTTAAAAGCTTCATATCATTTCCGAGAGATTTTATATGAATTTCTCCGTCCTCCGGCCAGTGCAGCACAATAGCATAAATATGATTCCCCTTACTTGTAAAACGGATATCCTCCGAGGTAAACTTCTTCTCATAAGTATCTGTAAAATGTCCCTCCGGAACTACGGTAGGTCCTTCACCAAAAACCTTCCAGTATTTTGTTCCGTAAATAGCCTCTCCGTTCACCTTCATCCATTTTCCGATCTCCCGGAGGATATGGGTATCTTCATCAGGAATAGTTCCATCAGATTTCGGACCGATATTCAAAAGTAATGCGCCGTTTTTGCTGACTACATCGACCAGATCAAGAACGATATCCGATGGCTTTTTGTAATCATTTCCTTCTGTATAACCCCAGGAATTTCTTGCAACAGACGTATCATTCTGCCAGAGATCCGGAGTAATATGGTCAAGCTGTCCTCTTTCCAGATCCTTTACCGCACTTCCGTGAACATACGCATCAAATTTCGCGTCAATAGCAACCTGAACGCCCCATTCCTCTGCACGATTGTAATAATAAGCTGCAAACCTTTTAAGATACGGCTTCCATGCATACTGCTGGATCCACCAGTCAAAAAAGATTAATTTCGGACGATACCTATCTACCAGTTCACAGGTATGGACAAGCCAGGTTTCCATATGTTCTTCTGAGGGCGGATTATCATAAATATTTGTATGATCTCTGGTTATTCCGGCTGCTGCTCCATAAAGTGCAGCATACTCCGGATTATTCACATCTGCTTCCGGTATCTCGCGCGCACCATTAAAGAACCAGTAATTTTCCGCACGGTGGGTAGATGCACCCAAGACCATATTTCTTCCTTCAATCTCAGTCTTAAGTTCACCCAGGACATCTCGTTTTGGTCCCATTTGCGCCGAATTCCAGCATCCCAGCTCGCTGGCATACATTTTAAATCCGTCATGATGCTCTGCTACCGGAACTACAAACTGAGCTCCGGCTTCCTGAAACAATTCTGCCCACTGAGAAGGATCAAACTTTTCAGCCTTAAACATGGGAATAAAATCTTTATATCCGAATTTATCCAATGTGCCATATTTTTTTACATGGTGAAGATTTTCAGCCGTTCCTTTTTTATACATATTCCTTGGATACCATTCATTTCCAAATGCAGGAACACTGTATACGCCCCAGTGGATAAAAATTCCAAACTTTCCTTTTTCATACCATACCGGTGTCGGATGCTCACACAGAGAATCCCATGTATCTGTGTACGGTCCCCGTGAATTCACTTCGTCAATTTTTTTAAGATATTCTTTTTTATCCATACGGTTTACCCCTTAATTGCTTCGAATATCGGCTCTTCTTCTATAAGTTCAAGACACACGCAGAAATTCTTCTGGGAACGAAGCTTCTCTGGAAGTTCTACTTCAATCATACCATCGCCTTCACAGCATTTCAGCGTACTGTATTCCAACTGTTCTCCTGTACTTAACACATAAGCGCCTTTTAATTCGTTTCCAATATTAAGAAGCTCTATACGGGTTCTTGGAGAAAGTACATGTACATAAAGTTTGTGTGCTCTTCCTGTAAGTTCAATTCCCGGAATTTCATATGCATAAACTCCCAGAGGTCTTGTTCCAAATATAGCCTCACTGTTCTCAGTAACATATTTTCCTACTTCATCAAGAACCTCCACACATTTTTCCGGAACAGTTCCTTCTGCCGTAGGTCCAACATTCAGAAGATAATTTCCACCTCGACTTACAATCTTCAACAGACGACTGATAATATCATCCTGTTTTTTCCAGTTTGTATCAAATTTATTGAATCCCCAGGTATCATTTACAGTAGCCGGTATCTCCCAGTCCCCTTCATAGGGAAGTCTTGGAATAAAATTATCGCCGGTTGTCATATAGTCGCCCATATGATTTCCTGTACGTCCGCTTAAAAGGCAATTTGGCTGAATAGATTTTACAAGATCGATCAGTTCCTGCGTCTGTGCAACGGTGATCCCCATCGGAGTATCAAACCAAATCAGGCAAATATCTCCATAATTTTCCAGAAGTTCCTTTATCTGAGGTTTACATTTTTCATCCAGATATTTCTGGAAATCTTTTCCTGAATTATCCTTTCTGTGCATATATCCGTTGGGATCATCCCAGTCCTGTGCCTGAGAATAATAAAATCCCATTTTCACATCGTATTTCTCGCATGCAAGCTGAAGTTCCTTCAGAATATCTTTTCCATACGGAGTTGCTTTTACCACATTAAAATCACTGACTTTGGAATCATACATGGCAAAACCTTCATGATGCTTTGCAGTAAGAACGATATATTTCATACCCCACTGCTCTTTTGCACGTTTTACAAAATCATCTGCATTAAAGCCTGTGGGATTAAACTGTTCTGCAAGCTTTCTGTATTCCTCTACGGGAATATTCAGATCATTTTCAATCCACTCTGCAATCCTGTCAGTTTTGATCCCTTTGTACTCTCCGGCCAGAATACTGTAAAGTCCCCAGTGGATAAACAGTCCATATTTCGCATCCTTGAACCATTTTTGTTTTGTATCTTTCATAATCGAAACCCTCCATATATAGCACAAAATATAGCACAAATAATATGTATCAACCTTTTACAGCGCCTGCGAGCATACCTGCCTCCACCTTCTCATGAAGAAACAGATAAATGATCAGCATTGGTATCATGGACATAATGACAAACGCAAACTGCGGACCATAATCAGTTGTAAAGTTTGCTGTAAAATTCAGCATTGCTCTTGAAATCGTATACTTATTACTGTCCGTAATCAGAATCAGTGAAAATATCAGTTCACTGTAACCATAAATAAATACAAGTATTGCTTCTGTTGCAATGATTGGCTTACAGATTGGCGTAATGATCATTGTAAGAAGCTTCAAATCTCCACAGCCGTCAATTTTTGCCGCCTCATCCAGCCCTCTGTCCAACCCTCGGATATATCCGGTAAACAAAAAGATTGCCTGAGACAGATTAAAAGCTGTATAGATCAGTATCAGGAAAGTATAGCTGTTCTTCGTTCCAAGCGCGCTGGAAATTTTTGATACAGAAACCAGAGTACAATGTACAGGAACCATAACCCCTGCCATAAATAAAAAGTAAGCTGCTTTCAGATATCCAAAACTTTTTCTTGCAATCACATATGCAGCCGGCATCGCAATAACAACCGTTACAATCAGTGTAACAATAGCTACAAACAGTGAATTCCCAATAGATCTTAATGCATTGGCAATTCTGATCGCATCCGGATAATTCTGAAAATGCAGTTCCTTTGGTATGGAAAACATTCCCAGAAGAATTTCGTCATTTGTTTTTAATGAAGAAATAAAGGTTACGATCAATGGAAAAAAGGTTACAACCGCCATAAAAACAGCAATAAAATATTGCGCAAAAGTCTTTATTCTTTTTGAAGTTCTGTAGTTTTTCATTATGTTCTCCTTTCTTCAAGGACCGGTTATCCTGCCAGTTATCAGTCTCTCTCTTTAAATATCACGTTGTTCAGCAATACCGACAATCCAAGTCCCATTACCAGAAGAATAATACTGATCGCTCCACTTCGCCCCATGAGCTTATACTGGAAGCCCTGCGTATAAAGAAGAACAGCTGGTGTGGCACTGGAATCCATAGGACCTCCGCCAGTCATTGCCCACACAAGATCAAAAGCCTTCAGACATCCGGTAACACAGATAACTGAGAATACCATAAACATGTTTTTACAGAGCGGAACTGTAATATAAATAATCTTTTTTAAACCAGTACATCCATCCAACAAAGCTGCATCATGAATTTCATCCGGTATCGCAACAATACCAGCCGCAAAAATAAGCATATTATATCCCGCATACATCCACTCATTTACCAGAACAATACACCATATATTGACAGTAGGTGTTGCCAGCCAGTTTATAATATGTTCTTCCAGTCCTATTGCTCTTAAAAACTGTGCAAGAACGCCAAAATTAGCATTTAATATAAATGTCCACATAAGTCCTACAGCCGTTGTTCCCAACATGACCGGCATTAAATAAGATGTCTTAAAAAACTTGATTCCTTTCAGCTTGGATGTTACAAGAAGTGCCATACCAAAAGCAATAGGCATCAGGATGCAGAAACCGCCAATCATAAAATACAGCGCATTCAGCATACTTTTCCAGAATTTGTCACTTGTAAGAACTTTAATATAATTTTCCAACCCCACCCATGTTACCGGCGCTCCGCCAATACCATTCCAATTATTCAAAGACAGCCATGCTGTATTTATAACAGGATAAATAACAAAGACAACTGTCAGTACAACACCCGGAAGAATAAAAAGAATAGATTTCAGATAGGACTTTCTGTAATTTTTTGATTTTAGAAACATAATCATCCCTCCAATTATAAAAGGCGGATATCACCGAACACTTTCGCTGGTGACACCCGCCCTGCATTATGTATTCAATGCATTACCTGTACTTATTTTATTTATTCATACTCTGCAATCAGATCTGTAATCGTCTTTCCTACATCATCAACTGATGAGCCCATTGCAATTCCCTGAAGTGCCTGACGAACAGTATTAATCATATGTGTTGCCATATCATAATTTTCAATATCGCCGCGCACTTCTTCTGTTTCTGCAATAATAGCACTTGCCTCCTTGCTCAGATAGTTTCCTGCATCCGTTGTAATTTCTACACAAAGCGGAGATGGATAACCTTCTGCAAAGGTGTTGACAACTTCTTCACTTGTCATATATTTAAGGAAAAGAACGGATGCTGCAACTTCCTCCGGATCACCAGTATCTACTACATAATAGGCCTCATTTCCACCGCCCATATCCTGAAACTCAAATTCCTCATTTACATACGGAAATCGCATGGCATGAATTTTTTCGTTGTCATAAATTTCCACGCCGGTTTTATCTTCTGCACAATACCAGGTTCCCATAAACAGGAAAGCTGATTTTCCTGTATTAAAAAGAGACCTTTCCTGCCCATCGTCAATACCCAGAAGGTTTGTGCCAAGATATCCCTTGTCAGCAGCATCTTTAATCATCTGATAAATTTCCTTCTGTTCCTCTCCATCATAAGCAACTTCTCTTGTTCCAAGCTTTTCTGCCATATCACATCCATATGTTTTATAGTTTAACGCTGAATGAAGATGTCCAAAACGGTAATCATCTTTCTCTCCCATTTCAAAAGGCTGTACGCCATTAGATTTCAGCTTTTCGCAGGCTGCCATAAGATCATCCCAGCTCTTAATAGATGCCGGATCTATACCATTTTCATTCAGAATATCTTCATTATAGAAAAGCATTACCTGATATGCAGTAAAAGGAATTCCATAACTCCCTTCATATCCATATGTACTGAAATCTGTAAGACTCTCACCCATAGCGTTAAATCTTTCTTTCCATTCCGGATACTGTTCATAATAAGGTGTCATATCAACAATCAAATCCTGCTCAATATATCCAGCTGTACGAGAACCGCCATATTCCTGAATAATATTTGGCATGGAGCTTTCATCAGACATAAGAACAGACTCTGAATTCAGCCATTCGGACTCAGTAGGAATGTTAATACATTCAACAGTAATCCCAGGATATTTTTCCATAAAACCATCCACAATATCCTGATAGAGAGGACCTGAGATATCCGCTTCATCCCATCTGGTATGAAGAGTAATCGTAACATCCTTAAATTCATGATTCTCCACATCGTAATCCACAGTCTCATCTGCAAATACTACGCTTCCAGTAGATGTTACCATTGCAAGGGCTGTCATGGCAGCAATCATTTTTTTCTTCATTTTGTTTTCTCCTTTCGCTTTAATTAAACGTTTCGTTTTATTTGTGTTTTTATTTTACCCCCCCCCTATCATTTTTGTCAATATTTTCTTTTTATATAAGTTTTTTTTAGCATTTTTACATAAAATTTTTATATTTTTTTGGTATTATTAACTATAATCGTTTTGTTTTTATCTTGTTTTTCACCATATAAGAGTATTTATAATCTATAGTATAGAATTGTAAATTCTGAAATTTCATGATATCATTAAGAAAAGTTATACAGATGTTCTCATACGAAGCCGTTGAAAGGAGAGCTCTATGAAGATAACAATTAAAGATATTGCGAAAGAAACAGGACTTTCTACCGCTACTGTTTCTAAATATCTGAACAATATAAAAATACAGGAAAATAATCGAAAACTGATTGAGGATGCAATTCAACGTCTGGGATATCACCCTAATCGTTCTGCTCAAATGCTCCGTTCAAAAAAAACGCGTACTATTGGTGTTCTTATTTCTGATCTGGGTAATTACTTCTGGGGGCCTGTAATTGGAACTGTATCACATTATTTTACCAGCCGCCAATATACTGTTATTACCTGCTCCTACAATTTTGATAAAGAACGTGAAAAAGCTGTCATTCAGGATATTATTTCTCAAAACTTCGAGGGACTGGTTATGCTTCCTTTTGACAACCAGGATTACTATTATCACCTGCTTCAGGAGGCCGGAATCCCTGTCGTAGTCCTTGACCAACTTCCAGTTATGAGACAAAAATATCCTGTAGACTGTGTTCTTTCTGATAATCATGGAGGAAGTGCTCTACTCGCAGAGCATCTTTTTCAGAACGGACATAGAAATATATATATACTGAACCACTCTAAGTACTCGTATACAATAGAAACCAGAGTTCAGACAGTTTTAGATATATACAGGCAACATGGAATCAAGCTTTCTCAAAGTCCATCTGATGATGCACCTATTATTTTTTCCGAAACCCAATCTGTTATTTTTCAGAATAAACAAAGGCTTCAGAAAATATTAGAAAGTGATTCTCCACCTACTGCCATTTTTTTTACTAATTATCTGGCTGCAATGGGAGGATTGTCGGCAATCAATTCTGTCTCTCTTAATGTACCTGATGATATTTCTCTGGTATGCTTTGATTATGATCCCCTTTTCCGGGCTATGCATACTTCCATGACCTGCGTCGCACAGGATCTTACTTCTATCGGAAATACAGCCTGCGAAATCCTGCTTCGTCGTATTTGCGGCGACTACAGTAATTTTCCCTGTACAGAATTTGTAAATGTGCAGTTCCATTCTGGAAAATCGGTTCGAAATCTATATGCAGGACAAAAAACATTACATCATAAGACCAGCAAACCTGTCTCAACTCCATAACTCTCTATATAACAGACTGTCGTGCATACATAAATAAAAGAGTACAGTTCCTCATAAGCATAAATAAGGACTGTACTCTTTTTCTGTTCTGTTTCTTTATTATGTCCAGCTATATTCTCCGTTTTCTTTTACTCCGTAAAAGTCTCCGAAGCTCAGGCTGAATATTCTGTCTTTCTTATCACTGAGATCAATCTGATTCTTGATCAGGTACTGATAAATTCCGTCATGGGAAATATCACCCTGCTGAAGGAATCCCACCAGTTTATTGTCTGTAAAGATCGCTCTCTGATACTGATCGGCTGCCTCTCTGGCAATAACTTCATCTCCCTCTTCCGGATTCAGTTTTCCCACACACAGAGAAACCAGGCCAAAGAAATTAATGGTGTTCTTTGCGGCAAAACGGTCTTCATACTGATATTTATTGCCAAGGACCATATTCTGAGCTGCAATTTTGCCCTGCTTCTGAGCATTTGGCCAGATTCCGGAAAGTCCTGTCACATCACCTGCTGCATAAACGTCTTTGACACTTGTTTCCAGATAATCATTTACCTGGATTCCGCGGTCAATGAGAATACCACTGTCCTCAAATCCCGCTACAGCGCTTCTCACTCCGGCTGCTACGATCACCAGATCACAGGAAAGCTTCTCTCCATCATCCAGAACCACATGAGTAACTTCACCGGCATCATTGCAGACAGTATCTGCGCCTCTTCTGCCAAGGCGGAACTGACAGCCTGCCTGTTCAAAAAGCTTCTGGTACTGTGCAGCTCCTGTCTCATCCAGCTGGATAGGAAGGATCCTGTCAGCCATTTCCACGATCACAATGTCCTTCTTCTGTTCCAGAAGTCCGTAGGCAGCATCCAGTCCTACCAGTCCGGAGCCAATGATCACAACTTTCTGAGCGTTTTCTGCACATTTGTCAATTGCTTTTGCATCACTTAAATGACGCAGCCCAAATACATTCGGCGCAGTACGAAGAGCCCCCACAGGAGGAATAAAGCTTTCTGCTCCGGTAGCAATCAGAAGCTTATCATAAGAACATACAAAGCCCTTGTCACAGATCACCTGTTTTTTTTCTGTATCCAGCTTTTCTACTCTCTGTCCTGCAGCCTGGGTAATCCTGTTTTTCTCAAAAAAATCTGAAGGAACAAAATTCAGTCCGTCTTCATCTCTTTCATGGCTCAGATATTTGTGGAGCATACATCTTGAATGTGGCTTTTCATCTACAGAAATCATTACGATATCATCTTCCGGAGCCAGTTCACGAAGAGTTTTGGCTGCAGTCATACCTGCTGCGCCGATTCCGATTATCACATATTTCATATGTTATACCTCCTCTACGTGAATTGCCTGCTTCGGACAGGCTTTTACACAGCTTGGCTCTCCGCCAAGATCTTTGCAGAAATCGCATTTGATCACTACAGATTTTGTTGCATCATCCGGCTTCAGAACCCCGTACGGACAGTTCATTACACACATAAAGCAGGAACCGCATTTCTCTTTGTCATAATAAACATGTCCATCCTCCGGATTCTTGGTAAGAGCGCCGCTCATACAGGAGATCACACACTCCGGCTCATCACAGTGGCGGCAGAAAATCGGACGGTAGGAGCCGTCTGGCTGTTTATAGATAAAGTTACGGCTTTCATTATTAATATCGTTCAGATCCAGGGTATAAATATCTCCGGAATCCTTTCTGTGTGCCTGCATACAGGCAAGGCTGCAGCTTTTGCATCCGTCACATTTTTCAGCTTCTATGATAATTCTTTTCATATAAGCAGCCTCCTTTTTAAATATTCAGGCCAGCACGTTTTTCCATAATAATCTTTTCCAGAATATCTGCACTTTCCTTTGCATCTCCGTTAATGATTACCTGACCGCCTGTAAGCTGTTTCATATCCTCTGTCAGAACCTTTGTCACCAGCTTGCTTCCGGTTACAAATGGCGGAAGTCCAAGATGGAGCGGCAAGCCCAGAGCCAGACCGAAGCATCCGTCTGCAAGCGCCTGCTCTTCCAGCCACTGTGCTGCAGAAAGTACCAGCGGAAGCTGAGGAAGGTCTACGCCGATTTCTTTTGCCAGCTCTGTTGCAACAATCTCCAGACGGCCGATTGCCAGACAGGGACCAAAGTTTAATACAGGCGGAATTCCCAGTTTTTCACAGACTGCGCGAAGCTTCGGACCTGCCAGCTTCGCTGCGGAAGGCTCCATAAGACCACAGTTCTCCAGACCGCCTGAAGAACATCCTGCTGTCAGGACAAGAATATCCTTTGCGATCAGCTCTTTTGTAAGCTCTACGGAAAGCACATCATGTCCGCCTGCTGTCAGATTAGAACATCCTACCACGCCGGCAATTCCCTTGATATCTCCGGATACGATCAGATCGATCAGCGGCTTCCAGGTATCGCCCAGGAATTTTTTCAGAGATACTTCACTTACACCTGTTAAGGTATCGTCGTTTCCGTGCTCCGGGAACAGATTCATAGGAACATTGCCTCTGCGGGCCTTATATGCTTCTACGATCTCGTCAATGATTTCCATGCTCTGCTCTTCACGTCTGTCAAAATCAAAAGGCATCATTTTTGCATTTGCTTTTTTTGCCACATCATCCAGACATATCTGTTTGATCTTCAGCTCATCACAGATCGGTTCAATTCCCGGAAGAGTACAGTTAAACTCAGAAAGAACTGCGTCAATTCCGCCGGTGGCAAGAACCGCTTCACTTGTGTAGTTGTTTCCTGCGTGTCCTTCAAATACCTCTGTGTAATGAGCGCCGCGAAGCTGAAGATCCTGTCCTACGCAGGTACAGCCTACAAGCTTAAAGCCTTTTGCACCTGCCGCCTGTGCCTTTGCAACTGCTTCCGGGCTTTTCAGTTTTTCCTGAAGATCAACAAAAATTGTATGCTGATGTCCGGTGATCATAATATTTATGTATTCAGGGTCAATTACGCGAAGTCCTACCGGAGCCATGCGGATCTCAGGCTCTCCCAGGAGAATATCGTTCAGAAGATTTGTCAGTGTCAGTCCGTAAAGTCCTGTGGAAATTCCAAGCTTCAGACAGTCTGTAAGCATATCAACCGGATCGGAATTCAGGTTTGTAGAACATTTTACCACTCCGTGGAATACTTCTCCCTTTGCACCTCCCGGAAGAATCCCCAGTTCTTTCCATCTCTGGAAACGCGGTGCATAGGCAAGCTTTTCTACCAGCTCCATTTTTTCATATTCCGGCTTATACAGATCATCCAGAACCTTACGCGCAACTTTTTCTGCCTTTTCGTAAATGTCATCACATACAATGCCCATTTCATCTGCCAGATAGTTTAACGCATTCAGGCCTTTCAGTTCGCCTTTTGCCTGTGCTGTTTTCAGTACGTTCAGTGCAGTATTTTCTACAATGTGGATGTAGCAGCCGGAGCCTGATGCCACTGCTCTTAAAAAGTTTCTTGTTACAATAACATCTGCAGTTGCTCCGCAGATTCCTCTTGGCGCCTTTGGTGTGATACGGCACGGTCCGTTAGAGCAGAGTCTGCAACAGACACCCTGAAGACCAAATCCACACTTTGCACTCTGTCCCTCTACTCTGTGATGGGAAGTTTCCATAGGCAGATCCGCGATAAATCCTTCCAACGGCTTATCTGCGCTTTTGCAGGTAGAGCATCCAAAACACTGATTCATAATTGTACCCTCCATTTTTCTTGATTGACAATATTTTATCATTCTGGACAAAAATAGTCAACTATATTATTTGATAAATTTTTCACTATCTGTTGAGATCCTGAACAGACTCCCGATAAATACAGGATGGCATCATCCTGATTCTTTTCGGATAATCACTTTCATCTCCATTCATCCTGCGCAGCAAAAGCTCACAGGCTGCATCTGCCAGTTCTGCAAGCGGCTGACGTACTGATGTCAGTTTTGGATTTACCATAACAGACAGCTCAAAATCATCAAAAACAACAACTGACAGCTGCTCGGGAATTCTGATTCCCAAATCATAAATTGCCTCCATAGCTCCCATACTCATGTCATAATTTGTAACAAAAACAGCTGTTGGTTTTTCATTAAGCTTCCACAGCTCATGAATTCCCAGATATCCCCCCTGATAGATATAATCCCCCTGAACAACATATTCCGGTCTTACAGGAATTCCATAATCCTCCATAGCCCTGAAATATCCTTTCATTCTCTCGCTGGCAGTCAGAGAATTTCTGCGTCCCTCAATAACCGCAATACTGGAATGTCCGTTTTTTATCAGATGCTCCGTAATCTCATAAGCTCCCTGAGTACAACTTGTCTGTACACAATCCCCCTGTATGACTCCACTGTTTTCCTCAATAGTAACCACCGGAATCCTCAGATTCTCCGGAAAAATCAGCTGACCTTCCGTATTTCCCGGAATTGTGATCAACATTCCATCCACTCCATTTGAAATCATATACTCCACATATTCTTTTGTTTTATCCAGATTTTCGTCAAAACTGAAAAACGAAACTGAATATCCATGGTCTCTGAGCTTCTTTTCTATTTCATTCAGTATCGCTGACGTATGAGGACTGTTTACAATTCCTGCTATTACACCTACTCTGTAAGTTTTGCTTGTCCGAAGCCATCGGGCAGTATTATTTGGAAAATAATTCAGCTTTTTTACTGCTGCCTCAATCAACTCCTGATTCTTTTTTCTAACTGTACCTCCATTCATATATTTGGAGATTGTAGAAATCGCAAGATTCGTTTCCCGCGCTACGTCTTTAATGGTTGTTCCACTTCTGTCCTTCTTTTTCATATTCTGTCCCCATGCATGATTACCACACAATTTTCCCCTCTGAAAATACACAGAACGGTTTCTTTCAGTATATCAGTTTCCTTTGCTTTGCGCAATGAAGGCAGCCTTGTTTCAGGCTTTATTTCCGCCTCTTTTTCTGTGTTTCCTTCTTAGCGTCCGGAACTTCTGGCGCTTTAATTTATTTTGACTTTCTTCTCCCACACTTTTATAATATAAACATGTCAGAAAGTTTTTGCTCCATATGGACTTCCTGACTTTTTCACTTAAAAACATCTGCGCAGAATCATCTTTTACTGCTGCAGGTTCATCTAAACGGAGGTACATGAATGAATTACAAAATCGATCCGCAGTCCTGGAAACAGGATATGCCCGCTTTCAGAAAAAAAACCATAGCATTTTATAACGGCGAAATAACAAAAAAAGACTACAAAGGCTTTTCCGGTCTGTACGGAAGCTATGCACAAAAAGACGGAAAAAAGGGAATGCTCCGTCTCCGGATGACTGCCGGAAGAATCACAAAGGAAAAGCTTGCTTTTACAGCAAAGGCGATTCAGGAGCACAAGATCAGCCGTATCCATTTTACTACCTGTCAGACAGTCCAGCTTCATGATCTTCAGCCGGATACTATCTGCACACTGGCAGAAGAAGCGCTTTCCTCAGGTATTGTTACCATGGGCGGAGGCGGTGATTTCCCCCGCAATGTCATGTGTTCTCCTCTTTCCGGTGTGGAATCAGGCGAATATTTTGATGTGCTGCCCTATGCAGAGGCTGCCGGAGAATATCTTATGAATTTTATAAAAGCTCCGAAAATGCCCCGGAAATTAAAGGTGGGATTCTCAAATTCACCTGCCAACCTTACTCATGCAACCTACCGTGACCTGGGATTTGCAGCAAATAAAAACGGAACCTTTGACGTATACAGCGCCGGAGGACTTGGAAACAATCCCCGCCTTGGTATCAGGGTTGCTGAATCTGTTCCGCCATCAAAGATTCTCTACTATATTAAAGCCATGTGGCTGACTTTCTGCGCATACGGAAATTATGAAAACCGTGCAAAAGCAAGAACCCGCTACATGCAGGATTCTCTGGGCGGCGCTGAAAACTATAAAAAAGCATATCTGGAAAAACTGGATGAGGTTTTTGCTTCCGGAGAGGATCTGGATATTACTGTAAATGTTTCCTCGGTATCCAAACAGCCGGACGGCAATGCTCCGGAAAGTTCCCGTGTGATTGCCCAGAAACAGGAGGGACTCTACACTGTTATCTGGCATCCTATTGGCGGTCAGCCTTCTGTTGAGTCTTTCTGTCGTCTTGCAGAATATCTTGCGGGCATCAGAGATGCGGAAATCCGTCTTTCTCCGGATGAAAGCGCATATATTGTAAATCTTACCGGAAAAGAAGCAGAAAAAGTTCTGGAACTGACAAAAGACGGAGCTGAATCTCTTTTTGAAACCTCTGTAAGCTGTATCGGAGCTTCCATCTGTCAGATCGGGCTTCGCGACTCTCAGGAGCTTCTGCTCTCCTGCGTAAAAGCAGTCCGTGACGCAGAAATTCCGGACGGAGCCCTTCCACAGATCCATATTTCCGGGTGCCCGTCCTCCTGCGGAACACATCAGACCGGAGAGATCGGTTTCCGTGGCGCCGCAAAATCTGTGGACGGCAAAGTTCATCCGGCTTTTGTGCTTTATATCAATGGCTGTCAGACACAGGGAAATGAATCCATGGGAAAAGAAATCGGAACCATTCTTCAGAAAGATATTCCTGAGTTTCTTGTTACCCTTGGAAAAACAGTTGCCCTGTCCGGACAGGATTTCCATACATGGAGAAATGCCAATCCGGAAGAGCTTGAACGAATGGCAGCAGACTATCTTATTGCATAACAAATAGGACAATTCTGCTTCAGACCCCCTCAGTTCCTGAGGATCGCTTTATGGTACTGAAAATGCCGCAGATCTGCCGGTCGCCCTGGTTACGTATTTTATCTGTAAAACCAGGTGTCCGAAAGCAGTTCTGCGGCGTTTTTTCTGTAAAAATTAAATATATGTTCTCTCCAGATTATTTCAGGCCAGAATGGTATGCTCCAACAGTATCTTAACTCCCATAAGGATCAGGACGATACCTCCGGCAATTTCTGCTTTTGATTTATATTTTGCCCCAAACCGGTTTCCGATCAGAACTCCCGCACAGGAAATCACAAAGGTTGTAATTCCGATAAAGCTCACTGCCGGAATGATCTGAACCTTCAGAAACGCAAATGTCACTCCCACTGCCAGAGCATCAATGCTTGTGGCTACAGCCAGAGGCAGCATTGCCTTAAATGTAAAGCAGGCGTCCAGATTTTCTGCCTCTCCTCCGGATTCCCGGATCATATTGATACCGATGAGGGACAAAAGAATAAATGCGATCCAGTGATCAATGCTCTGGATTTTTTCCTGGAAGCCAGTTCCCAGAAGATATCCCACCAGGGGCATAAATCCCTGAAAAAATCCAAAATACAGTCCTACGGTCAGAATCTGCTTTTTTCTGATCTGACAGACAGAAAGTCCTTTACAGACTGCCACAGAAAACGCATCCATGGAAAGTCCCACTGCAAGTACAAAAAGTTCCCATAATCCCATTTGATTTTCCTCCAATGTAAGTATTTTATCAGAGAAGTAGTAAGCACAGACGATCTGCTTTTCTTGCACAGGGCACCAAAAAACGAGACTATCCGCCCTGTGCAGATAAGTCTCGTCATTTCAGATGGGGCCAGGATCTACTCCAGAATGTTGACCTCATCATACCATTTTTCAAAAATCTTATTTTTCCATATGATACCGACTACTCCCTTATGTCGGTTCAGTATACCAGAAATAATTCTGTTTTTCAATCCCCGTTTTTATCATTTTCCTCATCCATACAAGGATACTCCATGCAGGGATCTCTGTCCGGCATCGCAACAAACTCCTTATGATGTCCCACATATTTATATGCAGGACGGATGATCTTGCCAGCGTTAAGGATTTCTTCCAGACGGTGAGCGCTCCATCCGGGAATTCGGGCAATGGCAAAAATAGGTGTGAACAGTTCCTTGGGGATGCCCAGCATAGTATATACAAAACCGCTGTAAAAATCCACATTGGCGCACACATTTTTAAACATTTTCCTCTGTTCCATAACAAGACGGCTTCCCAGTCGCTCCACCAGCTCATAAAGAGCAAATTCCTCCATCATTCCCTTTTCCTCGGCAAGCTTGCGGGCAAATTTTTTCAGTATCACCTCACGGGGATCGGACAGAGTGTATACTGCATGACCCATTCCATAGATCAGACCGGAATGATCAAAGGCTTCTTTATTCAGAATCCTGCACAGATATGCCTCTACTTCTGCCTCATCTGTCCAGTTTTTCACATGGGCTTTGATATCGGCAAACATATCCTGCACCTTCAGATTTGCCCCGCCGTGTCTCGGACCTTTCAGAGAGCCGATAGAAGCTGCCACTGAGGAATAGGTATCTGTTCCTGATGAAGTAACCACATGGGTGGTAAACGTAGAGTTGTTTCCTCCGCCATGCTCTGCATGAAGCATCAGAGCAATGTCCAGAACCTTGGCTTCCAGCTCTGTGTAAGAGCTGTCCGGTCTCAGCATCAGAAGGATATTTTCTGCAAGAGAAAGCCCCTTCTGCGGATTCCGGATAAATAAAGTCTCATCCTTACGGAAATGGCGGTATGAGTGATAGGAATAAACTGCGATCAGCGGCAGCTTGGCAATCAGTTCAATACTCTGGCGCAGAACATTTTCTGCAGAAATATCCTCCGGTCTGGAATCATAGGTGTATAAGGTAAGAATACATCTCTGCATGGAATTCATAATGTCCGCATTGGACGCCTTCATCACAACATCCCGCACAAACCGGCCTGACAGAGTTTCAAACTGCGCCATCACCTCTTTAAACATTTCCAGTTCCTTTTCTGAAGGAAGCTGTCCGAAAAGCAGAAGATAAATGGTTTCCTCAAATCCAAATTTATGTCCTTCCAGTCCGTTTACCAGATCATAAATATTATAGCCCTGGTAATACAGACTTCCCTCAGCCGGGATCTTCCTTCCATTTACAAGGTCATAGGCATTTACATCTGAAATTTCTGTAAGTCCGGTAAGAACGCCTTTACCTGCTGAATCTCTCAGTCCTCTTTTTACATCATACTCAATATAAAGGTTTGGATCGATCCGGTGATTATTCAGAAGTGTTTCCTGCAGGCTCTCCATACTGGTCTTCAGGCTTCCCATTTCATCCAGATTGATCATTTCATGATCTGACATTTTTATTCCTCCGTTTCCTTTCCCCGAAACTCAATTGTTCTGTCTGAAGCTTAAAGCATTTTTTCTTCCCATTCTTTTTCACGGAATCCTGTCAGAACAAAATCTGTTCCGACTACAAGAGGTCTTTTCACCAACATTCCGTCTGTGGCAAGAAGCTTCAGCTGCTCTTCCTCTGACATATCCTTTAATTTATCCTTCAGATTCATCTGTTTATAAAGATTTCCGCTTGTATTAAAAAATTTTTTAAGGGGCATTCCGCTTTTTTCATACCATTCTTTCAGTTCTTCATATGTTGGATGTTCTTCTACCATTGCTCTTTCCTCAAAGCTGATGCCATGTGCGTCCAGCCATTTAAGAGCTTTCTGACAAGTACTGCATTTTCTGTAAACTAAAACTTTCACTTTGCATCCTCCTTTATTTCTCAGCTTTTTCAGCTGTTTCCTGTAAAAACACATAGTCCGGCAGACATCCGGTTCATTCTGTCAGATTCTGTCAAACATTTTCTGCTTTTTCCCTTTCACGTTTTATCATATAAAAGAGCTAAAGAAAAATCAAGTTTTTTTGAAAATTCCTAATTTATTCTTCCAAAAATCTCTGTACCCACATCCTCTTTCCATCTGTACAGACTGACACAGCCCCGCTTTTCATGGTAAATTCTGTTTTTGCCCCTGATTTTTTCAGACGGAGTGTTGTTTCCGGTGAGGGATGCCCGTAGGTATTGGAGTCTGAGCATGAGATCACTGCAACCTCTGCCTTCACCTGATCCAGAAACTCCCGGCAGGAAGAATAACGGGAACCATGATGCCCTACTTTTAAAAAATCCACATCTCTCAGCCTGTTCAGGATTGCTTTTTCCGCAGGTTCTCCTGCATCTCCGGTAAAAAGTCCGCGAAAATCTCTGTACTCCAGCTCTACAACCATTCCTTCTTCATTCACATCTTCTCCCAGAGCGTCTTTTGCAGGAGCCAGAATATGAAAGCCGGCTTCTCCCATACGAAAACTGTTTCCACTTTCCACCTGAAGCACCTTCATTCCGGCACTCTGCGCAAGATGGATCAGAGTATTGTATACTTCCGGCGGTTCCTCCCAGTCAGGAAGTATCAGAGCATCGCTTCTTACAGAGGTCAGGCCCTGCTCCATAAATTCAAGAAGCTCCATGATCCCACTGATATGATCCTTATCTGTATGGGAGATCATAATCCCGTTTATATGAGAAATCCCTCTGCTTTTCAGATAAGGCAGAAGTTGATACTGGGCTGTATTTTTCTTGTTGCTGCTTCCGCAGTCCATAAGGAAAACTCCTCCATCCGGAATTTCCAGCACAATCCCGTCACCCTGTCCGATATCCAGACAGGTAATTCTGAGCTCCTTTCCAGGTTTCCGGGAAAGGACAAAAATCCCTGCCGCAGCTGCCAGAAGAAAAATCCCTGCAGGATACGCCCTTTTTGCAGCTTTCCTGAACACTCCTCTGATTTTGTCCGAGTTCTCGGACACTTTTTTCCCAACAGCCAACTGATTTTCTTCTTTTTTTTGTATCCCGGATGCCATAACATATGCCAGGATAATTCCTGATGCCAGCAGCAGATAGTAGCTGATACTCTGCCATATTTCCGGAAGCCCCCCGATCCAGGTACAAAAAGGCAGCTTTCCGGCAAACGTACAGACTTTTTCGTAAAGCCATAAAAGTATTCTGCCCGGAACCGCTGCCGCCCTCCCTGCATTCACACTGAAAAGCCCCAGCACTGAGCAGCACAGGCCGCTTATAAGAACACCTCCCACAGTGGGAAGAACAAACAGATTCAAAAGGATTCCGATCACAGACACCTCTCCGAAAAACACCAGCATAACCGGAAGCGTTACGGCCTGAACAGAAAGAGAAGAAATCAGAGCTTTCCCTGCTTTTCCTTTTGCGCCTGTAATTCTGATCAGATGTGGCGATACCGCCCCCAGCCCCACAACTGCTCCGAAGGATAAAAGGAAACTGCTGCTGTAAAGATATGCAGGGGAATCAAGCAGAAGAAAAATTGCTGAGAGAGCCAGTGCAGTCATAAGATCATAGGTCCGTCCCAGAACTCTTGCTCCTACATTTAAAACAAACATACACACTACTCTCATGGCAGACACGCTTCCTCCTGTAAGCATTCCATATTGAAGCATCACATACAAAGAGACAAGTCCTGCCCCTGCGTTCCCCAGCCCGATTCTTTTTAAAAGGGAGAACAGCCCCATCCCCAGAATACTGATATGCAGGCCTGATATAGCAAGAATATGAACCATTCCCGCCATCTGATACCGGAGCTTCAGATCCTGATCCAGCTCACTTTTTTCTCCAAGAAGCATTGCCTCAAAAACCGGCGCATCCCTGCCTGCAGAAAGCTTCAGTACCGTATGTATCCGGTCCTTCAGCTCAAGCAAAAACTGCTGATATCCTGAATAAGCTCTGCTTTTTCTTTTTATGATTCCATTTTTCATAAAATAATAAATGTGCTGGCAGGCATAATACTGCCTGGAATCAAATTCACCGGGATTTCTCGGCGCTTCCACCTGTTCCAGCTTCCCGGAAATACACACAGCCGTGCCTGCCGGAAGCTCTTCTTCTGTTTTTAAAAATACTCTTACATTTTCAATGGGAATTTTTTCTGACCGACAGATCAGAACGACTTGTTTCAGATAGACAGAAAAGGAAAATTCCGTTGCCTGGCATCTCTGTACCTCCCCGCAGATCACAGAGTCCGGATGCTTTTTTATGTAGGTCTGCACTGTTTCCGGCAAAGGAGTTCCGCGTATCAGCGGAACCCCTGCCAGATCAGCCAGACACATACACAGCATCAGGAACAGACAAACAAGACAAACCGGACGTCTTGTCATTTGCCTTCCTTTCCGTATAAAATCATGTAAAAAGATATGAATGACAGTTGTCAGGATTCCTCTTTTTCGTGAACCACCAACTGATCATTTTTTTCATAAAATGTATAAAGGGGCATACTGCTTCTCAGATTTCCGTCCATACTTCCTTCTACAGAAAGCTGAACCTTATCTGCCTCACAGGAATCCAGAAGAGAATTCACTACAGAATAGATCTGAATGCTTTCTGACACATCCAGTGCTTCCTCCTGAAACGCCCTGTTCATATTGATATAACAGATCCGGTCTGCAATGGTAGCGCTGAGGATCACGGATTTTTCCGGAATCACCGCATAATGCCCTTCCTCCATGGGACCCTTGGCAAGCTGTTCCAGCACCACTCTTTCTTTTGGAAGGGTACGCCTGTAATAAATATTTCTCTCCTCTTTTACCAGCTTCTTCCCGCTTTTGTCTGCGAAATACAGGGTAAAAGTATCATACCTGTAATCGGTATCCTTGCCGGAAAGCTCCAGGAAGCTTTCTTCTGTCATATCCCCGATCTTATTGTTCCGGGAATCCGTAAGCTCCAGCCCCTCCACAGTAAATCGAACACGGTGGATATCCGGCACCTGCAAAAAGGTTTTTACAATCCCGGCTCTGGTAAGGACTTCTCTGGCTCTGCTCATTTCATGGTACTGGGCGCTGAAATCAATAACCAGCACATCATCCTGAAAATCATAAGAATTAAGTATTACCTCTTCCGGAAGCAGTGCGATCCCGTCCTCCGGAACCTTCCTGTTTCCAATGCTCTGCATCAGCTCACGGACCATAAAGTCTGCTGATTCCTCTTTTGGTTCATATGCTTCCCTCTCCAGAGTTGTCTCTGCTGCATTCAGATAATAAAAGCTGTATTTATCCGGCGTCTGCTGTTCTTCTACTTCAATACTGCAGCCGGCAGCCAGCATACATACAGAAACAGCCAGAAGAAGGACACTTAAAAATTTCTTCATCCGGCACCTCCTACGGAATATATGACAGCGGAATACGAACGGAAAACGTTGTTCCCTCGCCTTCTCTGCTGAATACTTTGATCACGCCATGATGCATGGCAATGGTACTTCTTGTAATGGCAAGTCCCAGTCCCGTGCCTCCGATCTCTCTGGAATGTGATTTGTCCACACGGTAAAATCTCTCAAAGATACGCTCCAGGGAATCTTCCGGAATTCCCATCCCGGAATCTGCCACAGTCACATAAAAATATTTGTGGTCCGCGTCTATGGATACTCTGACCCATCCGTCGTCCACATTGTATTTAATGGCATTTTCCACCAGATTACTGATAGCGGAAGTAAATTTGATTTCATCCACATCCGCCTCCACCGGACGGAAGCTGTCAAGGATCAGGTCAATGCTCCTTTTATCCGCAATAGGTCTTAAACGCTTCAGGATGTCCTCAAGAAGCTGGTTGATATCCATGTGCTGTATGGAAAGATCCGCTGTCTTTTTATCCATTTTTACCAGACTGAGAAGATCTGTAATAATCCGGTTCTCTCTGTCGATCTCAGCAGTAATATCCTGCAGAAATTCCTGATAAAGCTCCTCCGGAACTCCCTGCTGGCCTACCAGAGAATCTGCCAGAACCTTCATGGAGGTCATTGGTGTTTTCAGCTCATGGGACACATTGGAAACAAACTCGGACCTGGATTCATCCAGAACCTTCATTCTTGCCAGCATCTTATTAAAAGCATCTGTGATCAGCTCTGTCTCCGTATAATCCGGTACGGAGATCTCATCATTCTGATATCCGTCCGTAAGATCTTCAATAGACTTGGTTACACGGGCAAGAGGCTTCACCAGAACAGTGGCAAGAATATATCCAAGGAAAACAGACAGAACCACGATCACTGCGATCAGAAGAAGTCCCTGATAATTCAGTTCCATCATGGTAGCCGTGATCTCACTGCAGGAGATCGTCATCAGCATGGCTCCCTGAATCTGAGGAACATCCGCACTTCTCACAGGAACTGCGAACTCGATCACCTGTCCCTTTCTCTGATAATCCGTAGGTTCCCCTTTCTTAAAGCTGCGGATGATCTTTGGAGAAACCAGAGTTTTCCCCTCATCCACATGATAGGTATCCTTTACGATCTTAAAATCCCTGTCCACGATCAGGATACGACCGCCATACACATTGGACAGCATTTCAAGCTTGCCGTTTACAGCCTCGGAGCTGGGATCATTGAGATAATTTTCCTTAATGATCTGATTGCAAAGAATACTGCACTGATTGCTGACTGCCCCTGCCCTTACTGCCACAGCCTGTTTCTCATAATTGCCGATCATCATCCGCGTAACGATCACACTGGGTACAATTCCCAGAATCACCAGAATGATCAGGATCCGGAAACGCAGACTCTTAAAAAACCTGTTTTTCTTTTTCATGGCTTATGCCTGAAAATAATAGCCTACACCCCATTTGGTGTGTACATACTTCGGCTCACTGGGATTCGCCTCGATTTTTTCACGGAGACGGCGGATATGTACATCCACAGTTCTCACATCGCCCGGATATTCATATCCCCAGACAATATTCAGAAGGTTTTCACGGCTGTAAACCTTGTTCGGATTAAATACAAGCAGCTCAAGCACATCAAATTCTTTCGCTGTCAGATTGATCTCCTTGCCTGCGATAAACACACGACGGCTCTCGCAGTCAAGCTTCAGATCACCTGTCTCAATGGTCTTGGCCTTTTCCTTCTCCTCGCTTTCTGAACGGGCGCGGCGCATGATCGCCTTGATTCTTGCCTTTACCTCCAGAATGTTAAAAGGCTTGGTAATGTAATCGTCTGCGCCGTATTCCAGTCCCAGGATCTTATCCATATCCTCGCCTTTGGCAGTAAGCATTACAATGGGAACATTGGAAAACTCCCTGATCTGCTGGCAGACTTCAAGGCCGTCCATCTTGGGAAGCATAAGATCAAGAAGGATAATGTCATAATGCTTTTCCTTTGCCTTTTCCACTGCTTCCTCACCATCGTAAGCGCAGTCCACTTCCATACCGTCCTGTTCCAGATTGAAACGGATGCCCTTTACGATCAGTTTTTCATCATCTACCACTAATACTTTCCTGCTCATTTACAATCTCCTTATTCTACTGCAATCTTGTCTTTTATCTTTGAAAAGGTGCTTTCCTTGATCCCCGGCACGTTCATCAGCTCCTCCGTACCGGAAAAGCCGCCCTTTTCCTCCCGGTAGGCCAGAATGGCCTGGGCCTTGGCTTCGCCGATACCGGGCAGTGTCTGAAGCGCTGCAGAATCTGCTGTGTTCAGATTTACTGTTCCTGAATCCTGCGTTTCCCCTGTTCCTGCTGCTTCCGTTACAGCTCCGCCGGTACCCGGATCTGCAGCGCCTCCTGACGGCTGCCCTGCCATTCCCTTTTCCGCCTCTTCTTTTGTAGGTACATAAATCTGCTGTCCGTCACTTAACGCGCAGGCCTGATTAATGCTTGTTCCCGCCGCATCCGGAAGAAAGCCTCCGGCTGCTTCAATAGCCTGAAACACTCTGCTGTCAGACTTCATTGCGTATACTCCCGGCTGCACAACAGCTCCGCACACATCCACGTAAATTTCCTCCGGCGGCTGCGCGGGCACAGAAGACGGTTTCTCCGTAACAGCTTCCTCTGGGGAAGCAAGGTCCTTCTCCTGCTCCTTATCAGCTGTTTCCTCAGCCTGAGCTGACAGTTCCTCCTGTTCCTCTTCCAGAAGAAGCTCCGTTTCCCTATCTGCGCAGCCGCACATTCCCGGACTGACAATAAAAAGGAAAAAAAGAAACAGGATTCTCAGATTTACTGATTTTAGATTTATTTTCTGTACTCTGATATCGGGTCACTCCTTATCTTTTCCCCGATTCTCATACCTGACCATACCCTATTTTAACGAATTCCCGGTGCTTTTACAATAGGTAAGTACTATTTTTGCCATTTAAAGATTATGATACCTGCAATAGCCACAGCCATTCCCACAACCTTTCTCCACTCAAACACAGCCTTTTCCACACCGAAAAGTCCAAAAAGCTCGATCACATAGGCCACAAGAAGCTGGGAGACAACGATCAGCATGGCTGCCTTTGCCGGTCCCAGGGCACCCATGCTCTGAATCACGGTAACTGTGATAAAGGCTCCTATAACTCCGCCCAGCAGCGTATATTTATTTTCCACCTGCCACAATGCAGCGATACTTTCTCTGCCTGTAAAAAGCCATGCAAGCACACAGACGGCAAAGGCTGAAAGCTGGACCCAGCCTGTAGATACCCACAGGCTGGTCTGCTTTGTCACTTCTGTGTTAAAAACTCCCTGAATACTCATAAGCGCGCCTGAAACAAGTGCCACAATAAATCCCCACATAGTAATCCCTCCATATGATCCAACATAAAGATATGAAAAAAGGCCGGTATTTTTA
This sequence comes from Blautia caecimuris, assembly GCF_024622975.1. Taxonomy (GTDB): domain Bacteria; phylum Bacillota; class Clostridia; order Lachnospirales; family Lachnospiraceae; genus Blautia_A; species Blautia_A caecimuris. The sequence continues at coordinate 60,598 of NZ_JANJZT010000022.1, forward strand.
ACCAGCCTTTTGTTACTATCATCATATACAGAAATTACTTTTTTATTCACAGACTTTCCTGCACGTTTTATTTTGTGTGATTTTCTTTTACCTCTGAACTGCAGCAATGTCCTCCGCAGCTTGAGCAGTCACAGCCGCACTGAAGAGATTTTCCGGCTTTTTTCGCCCGAATCATACTTCTCAGCACCAGCCCTACTGCCAGTATAAGAACTGCAAGTACAACAAATGTTCCCATTAATATCCCTCCTGACTTCTGTCAGATTTTTCCTGTTCCCACACAGCCTCCTGAGATCAGCGTACCAATAACGATATGGGGTTCTCCCTGATTTACCATAGATAGCGGCATCGTTTTTTCACTTCTTTCTGTGTCTTATAATGCCAGTCTCTCATCCGTGTTAATTATGTACAATCTTATTAAAGTTAGTATATATAAACTATTTTCAGCTGTCACGCTGTAAAACCTTATTTTCTGTTCATGATAAATTCGTTATTCTTTTAATAAAAAATGGAAATTCCAGCTCTCATATTCCTGTTTTGCTTCCGGCAATGGAAGTCCCGCATACATCAGCGCGCCTCCTGTATACTCTTTTCCGTCACAGAGATAGATTCCGTTTTCCTGAAGTCCTCTCAGAAGCACTCTGGAAGGCTGGTCATTGGCACGTACCCTGGAAGCTACCACGCTTACAAGAGCCTCTTTTTTATCCAAAGCAGCAAACTCCCAGGCGGAATAATACCTTTCTGTATCCGGAGATGTGAGACGGAAATAATCTCCTGTCTGTATCAGCTCATAATACTCTTTAAACCTTATAATCTGTTCCCTGATCTCTGCCTTTTCTTCTGAAGTCAGCTTTGCAGGATCAAGCTCATATCCAAAGGTTCCTGCCATGGCTACTGTGGCCCGTGTACTCAGAGGGACAGATCTTCCTGTCTGATGATTTGGGCAGGCGGATACATGAGCTCCCATCGTGCTGACCGGGTAGCAAAAGGAAGTTCCGTACTGGATATCCAGACGTTCAATGGCATCTGTGTCATCACTGCACCAGATCTGAGGAGTATAATAAAGCATTCCTGCGTCAAAACGTCCTCCGCCGCCGCTGCAGCCTTCCATCAGCATATCCGGATATCGTTTTCCAAGCCGCTCCAGAAACTCATACAGTCCCAGCACATAACGGTGCAGTACCTCTCCCTGACGGTCTGCAGAAAGTGCGGCAGAATATACGTCACAGATACTGCGGTTAAAATCCCATTTCAGGTAATCCACTTCCGCCCTGTCCAGTACGGCGCTCATCTGATCAAAAATATGATCCCGCACCTCCTGTCTGGAAAAATCAAGTACCAGCTGGTTTCTTGATCTTACCGGCTTCCTTCCGGGAACGGTAAACGCCCAGTCCGGATGAGCCCGGTAAAGATCGCTGTCCTCAGATACACACTCCGGCTCGTACCAGATACCGAATTTCATGCCAAGACCATGGATTTTTGCGGAAAGTTCCTGAAGAGTACAGCCCAGTTTTTTCTCGTTGACATACCAGTCTCCCAGACCGCTGTTATCAGAATCTCTTTTTCCGAACCAGCCGTCATCCATTACAAACAGCTCCACGCCCATATCAGCCGCTTCCTCTGCCATATGGAAAAGCTTTTCCCCTGTAAAATCAAAATAAGTTCCTTCCCAGTTGTTGATCAGAACCGGACGTCTGGCATTCTTAAATTTTCCCCGGCACAGATGATTTCTGATAGCTTTATGATAATTATGGCTCATTGCCTCAAAACCGCTGTCACTGTACACCATAGCGGCCTCCGGCGTCCAGAAGCTTTGTCCCGGAAGCAGCTTATAGCAGAAATTCCCCGGGTGGATTCCCATCAGAACTCTTGTCTGATCAAACTGGTCCTTTTCTACCTGAGCCAGAAAGCTTCCGCTGTAAAGAAGAGATACCCCAAAGCAGTTTCCCTGAGTTTCTGTTGTATGAGGAGCTGCCAGAACCACAAAAGGATTATACTGGTGACTGGAGGTTCCTCTTAAACTTCCCACAGACTGTATGCCATGATGAACTTGCGTACGGGAAACCTGTCGTTCCATTTCATGTTTTCCATAAAACGTCATCCAGTCCCAGTTTCCGCAGGTCTGATCCACACAGCAGGACAGGGCTCTTTCCAAATAAACCTCCTCTTCTCCCAGGTTTTCCACACAGACTGCCCTTGTGATCAGGTCAAATTCCTCAAACACACCATAATAAAGCTTTACCAGAATTTCCCCGTCCCGGTCTTTCATGGATATCACAAGTGTGTCCGCCTGTGCGCTGTCTTCTGCGTAAAATGCCGGTAAACCCGGAATCTCATATTTGCCTTTCAGAATCTCATACCCCTGGAACCTAAGATCAGAAGCAGAAACTCCATACTGGTTTCTTACAGCAAAAGCGCTTTCCCTGTAGTCGCCGTTTCCCTGACAGGAATATTCCTGAGGCAGCGTATCCAGTGAATATTTTCTGTCCGTTTCTGCATCATAAGGATTTCCGGAAAATCCGTGATCCCTCTTCTGGATCAGATAGGAAAAATCCATCTGCTCTGTTCTTTTTCCATAGTAGGTATGAAGCAGTACCCCATGTTCATCTGCTTTCATCTGGTACATGCTGTTTTTTGTGCAAAGGGTAAATACTTTTTCATTCACTGCTATTGCCATAATTGTTTCCTCACTTTATCCCCTGTGGAGATATACTTTCTTTATGATTTCAATTCTGTTTTTATCATTTCACTTCTATTTCACTGCTCCGTTTACCACACCGTTCAGAATCTGTTTCTGACAGAACAGATAAAACAGCAGAATCGGGATCAGAGCCAGCAGATAGGATGCAAAGGCCAGGTTATAATTTGTTCCGAACTGCGTCTGGAAATTAAGCTGCGCCAGAGGCAGAGTATTCTTGCCTGTGCCGGACATAATTACAAGAGGCGTCATTACGTCATTCCAGGTTCCCAGGGCAGTCAGTACGGCAACCGTTGCATGCATGGGCTTCATCACCGGAAAAATAATACTCCAGTAAGTTTTCCAGGTTCCCGCTCCGTCCACTCTTGCAGCCTCTTCCAGTGCAAGAGGAATATTTTTCAGATATCCGGAATACAGAAGAAGATTCATAGGCATATAAAATACCACATAAAGGATAATTACTCCAGCCCTGTTTCCGATTCCCATCTGAGATGTCTGTTTTACCAGAGGCATCATAAGAATAGCAAAAGGAACAAACATTCCGCTAACGATGTAGAGATATGCGAATTTATAAAATTTACTGTTTCCCATATTTCTTCCAATGGCATATCCTGCAAGAGAATGTACCAGAATGGCAATTATTACTGTCAGCGCTGTGATCAGCAGAGAATTTCCCAGAGAATTCCAGAAGTCAGTCACTCTCATTGCCTCAGCAAAATTGTCAAAGCTCCAGGAAGAAGGAAAGGAAAGCGCTCCCATAATATCGTTTGTCATTTCAGAGGGCTTTTTAAAAGCAATGATCACAGCCATATAAAGAGGAAAAAAGATCGTAAAACAGCCCATGATCAGAAGAATTGTTACAGGCCAGTTTGTTTTACCGGTGTGCTTGCATTTTTCTTTCATTATAACTGCTCCTCCTTCTTATTCATAAATGTCAGCTGAAATACAGAAATTGCAACAATGACTACAAAAAATATCACTGCATTGGCGCTCTGGAATCCAAACTGTCCGCCGTCCATACCATTTTTGTAGATTAAAAATGAGATAGATTCTGTGCTCTGTGCAGGGCCGCCTTTTGTCAGAGCCATGATCTGATCAAATGCCATCAGGAAGTTTTTCATACAGAGAACCATATTGATGGTAAAAAACGGCACGATCAGCGGGAAAGTCAGGTTTTTGAATTTTGTCCATCCGGTTGCCCCGTCAATGGCCCCCGCCTCATACACATCCTCCGGCACAGTCTGAAGACCGGAAATATAAATGATCGTATTCATTGCAATTGCCTGCCATGCAGCCACGATTACAATGGCAAACCATGCGCTCTTTGTATCTGCCAGCATACTGCTGCTGAGAAAATCAATTCCAAGAGCTTTTCCCACAGCTGGAAGAATATAAGTAAAGATAAAGCTGAAAATATAACCCACTACCAGGCCGCCCAGAACATTGGGAATAAAATAGATTCCTCTGAGCGCACTTTTTGCCCGTATCTTACTGTTCAGCCCCAGCGCAAGGATCAGACTGAAAATATTTACAATAATAGTTGCCACAATGGCAAACTTAAAGGTAAACAAATAGGATTTCCCTACTCTTACGTCCTGAAAAAGATCAATATAATTTCTGAGTCCTACCCAGTCATAGCTTCCATACCCTTTAAAGTTTGTAAAGCTGTAAATAAATCCCTTGATCAGAGGCAGCGTATTAAAAACAAAAAATAATGCCAGAATCGGAATGGTAATCAGCAAAAAAGTACGTTTTCTGTCATTTCCTTTCATGATCTACTTCCTCCTTCCCCGTTTTCCTCCTGGTATTCCTGCACCTTGCGGATCAGATCACGGTTGTATCGCTTCCAGTCGCTGTCAAATTTTTTCAGCCAGGCATCTGTATCCTGATTCATAAGATATGTCTGTATCATTGCATCCACAGCCATTTCCGCCGGATAGTAATGATCCTGATAATCTGTCATTTTTCCCTGTTCAATATATTCCTTCATACCGTCCAGCATAGAAGGCAGGGTAAAGTCTCCCTCTTTGCACGGCACAGCATTCTGATCGTCCAGATAAATCTGGATGTTTTCATCCTCCAGCATAAAACGCAGAACCTCATAGGCGGCTTCTTTGTCTTTGCAGTCCTCCATAACGCAGAACTGAAGGTCAACACCTGAGTTCAGGATCTGACCGTCTGCGCTGTCATTTGCCGGGAACACAAAAGAATCAATATTCATATCAGGATTTACTGATTTAATCTGAGGTACCGCATAGCTTCCGATACAGTACATGGCAGACTCTCCTCTTGCAAAAGCTGTGCAGGCGTCATTATAGCTGTATGCATAAGGATCCTCCTGAGCATAGGGAAGAAGCTGAAGGATCTTTTCTGCCAGTTCCCGGTATTCCACTGAGAAAGTCGTCTCTCCTCTGTTTACCTGCTGGCACACATCTGCGGGAGCCAGATCACAGGCCATTGCATTCCAGGGCGCCAGACAGGTCCAGACATCCTTAAATCCAAAATAAAGCGGCTGCTGTCCGGATGCCTGAATGGTATCAAGAAGTTCAAGAAACTCATTCCAGGTTTCAGGGATCTCCCATCCATTTTCTTCAAACATATCCTTGTTATAAAGAATACCTGCGGCATTTGCGGCATAAGGAACTGCATATACTCCATCCTTTGGAATAAATTCCAGATTTTTGTCAATGTCCAGATATGCCTGCTTGATATCTGCCAGTCCCTCAAAGTCAGAAATATCCATCAGCATATCCGCATCCAGAAAATTGGAATAATTAATATCTCCTCCGATTCCGATAATATCCGGCTGATCCTCTTTGATAAATCTGGTCTTCAAAACAGTCATAGCCTCATTGGGAGACTCTATGACCAGCTCAATATCATCATGAGAGGCATTAAATTTTTCTTCCATCTTCTCAAAAGCTTTTACTGCCTCCGGTTTGTACTGGACCATTTCTATTTTTGTCTTTTCATTGTCCTTTTCCGAAGCTCCGCAGCCGGACAGCACCATACCGGAACCAAGAATTCCTGCCAGGGCTGCCCAGGTAAACAGTTTTACTTTTCTCATTACGTTTCCCCTTTCCTCTGTTTTTCGATCCCTTTATATTCTGTACAGTTTATACGGTTTCTTATGAATCCATTTTATCATTACCTTATCTTTCGGTAAATGGAGGCATGAATCCATTTTTATATCATAATGCGTTTTTTCACGAATATAGTTGAAGTTACTACTCATTCAGGTATATAATATAAAAAAACCAAGTTTTTTTGTTTAAAAATAACATAATTATCATTATTTTTTTAGCACTATTGCACATATACAAATTAAAAAGGAGGAATAAATATGCCTATTCCCTTGTTCCATGTGTTTTCTGACGACCGCTTTATGGATCTGACCTTATACCAGTATGGGTATGAAAAATGCCGTCCTCTCCACTCCTTTGGTCCTTCTGTCAGAAATCACTTTCTGTTCCATTATATTTTTTCCGGCAAAGGCACACTTCTTGTTGACGAAACAAAAACCTCAACAAAAGAATACAAGCTTCACGGCGGTATGGGTTTTCTCATTGAACCGGAACGGATCAACACCTATTTCGCCGACAGAGAAGATCCCTGGGAATATGCATGGGTGGAATTCAGCGGACTGAAGGCAAAAGAGATCCTGGATACTGCGGGACTTTCCACGGAATCCCCTGTTTTTATCCCCACCTCCCATCAGATTTCCGAAACTCTGAAAAGTGAACTGCTCCATCTGGCTTCCAGTCCCTCCGAAACCTCGTCCCTTCATCTGATCGGACACCTTTATCTGATCATGGACGCCCTGCTTACAGGTTCCGCCTCCAGACGCAGAGTTCAGAACGGAAAACGATCCCAGTTTTATACGGATGAAGCCATTACCTTTATCTCTCAGAATTATGCGCTTCCCATTACCATAGAAGATATGGCTCAGAGACTGAATCTGGACAGAAGCTACTTCGGCAAAATTTTTAAAGAAGTGATCGGACAGGCTCCACAGGAATTCCTGATCCACTACCGTATGTCCAAAGCCGCAGAACTTCTGAAAACCTCAGATATGCCGGTGAAAAACATCAGTGTTCAGGTAGGCTATCCCAATCAGCTTCACTTTTCCCGGGCTTTCAAAAATGTATATGGACAGTCTCCCAGAGAATACCGACAGAAAAACCGGATCATTCATGAATAGCTGTTCAGAATCCTGGAGTATTTATGCCAAAACGCCTGGCCGGACAGTGCTGTATGATCAGTAGCAATAACCCTTAATTCCAAATAAAATCAGTAAGAAAAATATTTACAAGTAGTTTTGAAAACTATATAATAGAATGCAGAGGTGATAAACTATGACGATCAATACACAGGATATGATAGGCAGTATACTGGAAAGTATTTCAAGAATTGATTATATTAAACCGGAAGATATTCCGAACATTAATTTATACATGGATCAGGTCACTACTTTTATGGAGGAACAGCTTGCCTCCTCCAAGCGTTATCCGGAAGATAAGATCCTGACAAAAACCATGATCAATAATTATGCCAAAAATAATCTGCTCCCGTCCCCGGAAAAGAAACGTTATTCCAGGGAGCATCTTCTTCTGCTTATTTTTATTTATTATTTTAAAAACATTCTTTCCATTAATGACATCCAGACGCTTCTGGGGCCTATCACAGAAAAATATTTCCGTTCAGATTCAGACATGGATCTGACTGCTGTCTACAACGAGGTGTTCAGCATGGAAAAGGACCAGGTAGAGCTTCTGAAAGAAGATCTGGTAAAACGCTACCATACCGCTGAAGCTACTTTTGAATCAGCGCCTGAAGAAGACCGCAGATTTCTGAAGCTTTTTTCCTTTATCTGTCTTCTGAGCTTTGATGTGTACACAAAAAAAATGCTCATCGAGCAGCTTGTAGATGAACTGCGGGATGAGAACAATGAAGAATTTACCAAAAGCAAAAAATCGAAAAAATAACATTGCTTCTGATCACCGGTGATATAAAAGGGGACTTTTTCAAGCCCCCTTTTTGCATTTCGCTTTACATTTCAGCGAAGTTCTTTTTTATCAGTAAAGATAATCTTTATTTACATATCCGCTTTTTCCAAGCTTTGGAGAATATACATACCAGTAGGTTGAATCACTGGTATCCGTTACCTGTACCGTATCGCCGGTATATAATTCCCCGATCTCATTGGCTGCGTCATAGGCTTTGGCACTTCTCAAAGCAAGATATCCCTTACTTACGCTGACTGTTTTTGTAACAGTTCCTGAGGAAGAAGAACCTCCTGTCAGATAATTCTTGTTTACAAATCCGTTTTTGCCAAGCTTCGGAGAATATACATACCAGTAGGTAGCGTCGCTGGTGTCGATCAGCTGTACTGTATCTCCTGTATACAGTTCCCCAATCTCATTGGATGAATCATAGGCTTTGGCATTTCTCAGAGCAAGATAGCCCTTGCTTACGCTGACTGTTCTTGTTTCTCCTGAAGTGCCGGAAGAGGTGCCCTGAAGATAATTTTTGTTTACATATCCGCCCTTGCCAAGTCCGGGAGCATATACCAGCCAGTAAGTGTCATCATTTGTGTTGGCGATCTGTACGGTATCTCCGGTATACAGCTTGCCCACCTCATTTTTGCTGTCATAGGCCTTGTCGTTTCTCAGGGCAAGATAACCGCTGTCTACCTTTACTGTTCTGGAGCCTGCTGAATTTGCCAGATACGCTCTGTTCACATATCCTGTTTTTCCATGCTTTGGAGAATAAACAGTCCAGTAAGTAGACCCACTTGAATCCGTTACATCCACCGTATCCCCGGTATACAGCTCTCCGATCTCATTGGATGAATCGTAGGCTTTTGCATTTCTCAGAGCAAGGTATCCTGAAGCAACTGTTACTGTGTAATTATTTGCCGCAAATCCGGTCTCTGCTGTTACAGGCAGAGACAGCACAAATGCCACTGCAAATAGCGCCGCCCATTTCAAAAGGGCAATTCCTGAAAACTCTTTCCATTTCCTACTCATATCGTTGTCCTCCTTTTAGAATATTATGTGAATCAGCTCCTTTGCTGTTTCAATCCCTGTAAACGACGTCCCTTCTGCTGCCTTTCCTACTGCTGATAATAGTCGTAAATCTGCCGGCTCAGCGCCGCTATGGTGCTCTGGGCAGAGCCTGCTTCTGAAAGCTGCTCTGACATAAATACAAGAATCAGATCATTTTGTGTATTGTAAATAATTCCCGCATCGTTTTCCACATCTGCAAGCTCCCCTGTTTTATTTGCCACACTGACGCCTGCAGGCATCCGGGCCGGAATCTTGTTCCTTCTCTCCTGGCCTGCCAGAAGATCAAACTGTGCCGCTGCCCTGGGATCTCCTGCCTTCCAGCCGTCATAAACCTTTTTAAGAAAATGTCCGCAGTCTGCAGGAGACGTATAATTATCATCCAGTTCATTGCTGTGCAGCAAAAGCCTTCCCATGTGCGTATTGCTGTATCCGTTTACACTGCAGTATTCATTGACAACATTCATTCCCACAGCAGCGTCTCCGCCTCCCAGATATCCGGTAAGAGTATTTGCCGCATCATTGTCGCTGACAGTAATCATGGAACGGAGATTGCTGTCCACGTTTCCCTGACCGTACTGCGCTGCCAGATTATCATAATTCTCATAAGCAGCTCCCATAATATAAAGCTTGATGAGACTGGCTGCCTGCATTCTGTGTTCATTGACACTTCCCTCTGTGTTTGCTGAAATATTACATACATATGCGGACCAGCTTCCGTTATTTGTGGGAAACGCCAGACTGGAAAGCAGTCCGGAAAGCGATTCATCTGTTACTGCCCCTGAGGATTGAGTTCCCCCGAACACACTTCCTGATGAAGCATCTGACGGAGGTGAAAGCGCTCCGTCCCCTGTGCCATTCTGTATCTCCTCCTCAGGCGGCGGCTCCGGATGATGATCCGGATCTCCCTGTGGTTCTGAATTTTCCGGTTCCTCCGCCTCGGGCTGAGGCCCCTGCATTTCTCCCGGAGTAATTTCCGGCTGTGTCTCTTCCTGTTCCTCTGCAGGCGCCTCTGCCACCTCCTGTACTTCCTCTTCTGTCTGCTGCGCCTTGTCTGTTCCGCAGGAAGACTGAGCCGAGATTACCAGGAACGCCAGAGCCAGTAATCCTGCCTTTTTTGCGTTCATGTAACTTTTTCATTCCTTCCCCTGCAATCCACCTTTTCCTGTGTGCAATTTGCATATTTTATTCCGTGTTTTTTGCAGTTTTTTCATGTATTGTTATTATAATTTTAATCTAAAAGTCTTGCAAGTATTTTTTTCTTTTCAAATTGTTTATTATAGCTTATCATATAGGAAACAGGATTCTGTAAAATCCATGTTCAGCAAATGCTTTTCAATTTTTATATCACATAAATCATTATTTTCAGGAGGATTCATATGAAAAAAATACTGAAATTTCTTTCCGCCGGATTTCTTATACTGACCTTCCCGGTTACTGCCCTGGGCGCTTCCTACGAAAGCGAGGAAGGCCAGGCCATGATAGGGCCCCCCTCTTCCCAGACAGAGGACGGCTCCGAAGCCTTCTCTGATTCCCCCGCTGAGGGAACCCCCTCCGGCATCGACTGGGACGCCGCCAATACCGCTGCGTCTCCGGCCTCAGGAAGCGGTGATTTTACTGTGGTGATCGACCCCGGACATCAGGGGCCTTCTGTTGATATGAGCGCCCCGGAGCCTATGGCTCCCGGTTCCAGTGAAACCAAGGCAAAGGCAACCTCCGGCACACAGGGAAACTTCTCCGGCGTTCCGGAATATGAGGTCAACCTGCAGGTTTCCCTTCTTTTACAGCAGGAGCTTACTGACAGGGGCTATCGAGTTGTTATGACAAGAACCGATAATGAAACCGCTATCAGCAACAAAGAACGTGCGGAGCTGGCTTCTCAGCAAAATGCTGACATTACAGTGCGTATTCATGCAAACAGCGCAGGAGACAGCTCTGCTTCCGGAGCCCTGACCATGGCTCCCACTTCTGCCAACCAGTATCTTTCCTCAGATATCATAGAAAAAAGCAACACTCTTGCTTCCTGTATCATCAACCACTACTGCGCTGCCACAGGGCTTGGAAATCAGGGTATTATATCGTCTGACAATATGACAGGAACCAACTGGAGCACTGTCCCTGTTGCAATTCTTGAAATGGGATTTATGAGCAATCAGAATGATGACCTTTATATTACCAATACTGCCAACCATCCGGCAATGGTTGCCGGGATTGCAGACGGAATTGACGAATATTTCAGTATTGTAGAACCGCAGACAGCAGCCAAAGGCCAGCATCTCAGTCAGCTTACGGAAAGCCTTCAGACTCAGTATACTTCTCCTTTGGAAAAATCAGGTGAAAACTGGGCAATTGCTGTTATGGACCCTGCTACTGACGATTACAGCACCATCCATGCAGAAGAGACCATGCAGGCTGCCGGTCTGATCCGGTCCTATATCATGGGCGCCGTATATGAAAAGCTGGTTTATCCTGATCCGGCCTCAGAGGCATCCGTCGATTATCAGAAAACCCTGAAGCCCCTTCTCCAAAAGATGATCGCATCCAATGACAGCAACGCTGCCAATGAACTTGTTGCCCTTCTGGGAAACGGAGATTTTAAATCAGGCGCTGCTGCTGTAAACCAGTTCTGCCAGGATCATGGATTTACATCCACCAGACTGGAAGCGCCACTTACCGCAGACAGCTCAGAAAAAACCAATACCACCAGCGCCTCAGACTGCTGCCGCCTTCTTTCTGAAATCTATAATCAGACATTAGTAAACAGCAGTGCTTCCTCAGAAATGCTGTCCCTTCTGAAGCAGCAGGCAGAAAAGGATAAGATTCTCTCAGGTTTGCCGGCTGAAACAGAAACTGCCGGTACAGAAGGCACTCAGTCAGATTCTGTTGAAAACAATATGGCAGTTGTACTGGACAGCGCCAGCCCCTATGTATTCTGTGTTTTGTCCAATAATATAAAAAATTCCTCAGAAGCCAAAGAAAATACAAAAAAGATTTCTGCGGACATATACCAGTATATGACCTCTGAGTCCAAATCTCCGGACACTCCTTCATAAGAAAAAAGCAGAGATGCGGTAAAGCCCGTATTCTCTGCTCTTTTTAATCTGTGTATTATTCTGTTTTTTCGGAATTTTCTTTCTGAGCTTCCTTTTCTCTCATTCTGGAAAAAACCATTTCGTAGCCGTCATTTCCGTAATTCAGAGAACGGTTTACACGGCTGATAGTGGCAGTGGATGCACCTGTTTTTTCTGAGATATCCAGATATGTCCGTTTATCCGTCAGCATTTTTGCTACCTCAAAACGCTGTGACAAAGAAAGAAGTTCATTGATCGTACATACATCCTCAAAAAACGTATAACATTCTTCTTTATCTTTTAAACAAAGAATCGCTTCAAATAGGTGATCTACCTCTTCTGTTCTGATTTTTTTACCCATATTCTCTGCTCCTTTAAATCACTGTCCTATTACTGCATAACACATTTTAACACTTTAGCACGTGATAGGCAAGTGCTTTTTGCCGGAAAAACAGATAACATACAGAGAAAATACAGGTATCCTCAAATGGCACAAAATGGAGTATAATAAAGGGGATACAAGGAAATAAAACTGAAAACGGAGGTTTTTATGAAATACGCATCTGTTCTTGATCTTCATACACATACAGTTGCCAGCGGACATGCCTACTGCACCATTCACGAAATGGCTGCCGCTGCTGCCGGAAAAGGCCTTGAAATTCTCGGAATTACAGAGCATGCGCCTGCCATGCCCGGTACCTGCCATAACTTTTACTTTCATAACCTGAAGGTTGTCCCCAGAGAGCTGCACGGCATCCGGCTGCTTTTGGGTACTGAGCTTAATATTCTTGATTCAGACGGACAGGTAGATCTGGGGGAAAAAGAACTCAGAAATATGGACGTGGTGATCGCCAGCCTTCATCTTCCCTGCATGAAACCGGGTTCACGCGCTGAAAACACAGAAGCATACCTGAATGTTATGAAAAATCCCTATGTAAACATTATCGGCCACCCGGATGACGGACGCTATGAAATTGATTATCCTGCACTTGTTCAGGGAGCCAGAGAATACGGCAAGGTTCTGGAGCTGAATAACCATTCTCTGGAGCCATCCTGCTTTCGCCAGGGCGCAAAAGAAAATGATACGGAAATGCTGAAATTGTGCATGAAATATCAGGTGCCTGTTGTTATGAGCAGCGACGCTCATTTTGACAGCGCCATCAATGAGTTTGAAAGCGCGCGCAGCCTTCTTGAAGAGCTTGATTTCCCGGAAGAACTGGTTTTAAACCGCTCTGCAGAAGCCCTGAAACCCTTTGTAAACCGTAAATTTTAAAAATATTTCTGACATTCCCAGGGATAACAGTAATAACACAAAACCAGATTTATACTTTCAAAATGGAGTGATTATTATGGATTTATTTGAATATGCAAAATCAAAAACTCTGGACAGAGAATCTCCTCTTGCTTCCCGCCTCCGCCCCACTTCTCTGGAAGAGGTTGTAGGCCAGGAACATATTGTAGGAAAAGACAAGCTGCTGTACCGCGCTATCAAGGCTGATAAACTGACCTCTGTTATCTTTTACGGACCTCCCGGAACAGGCAAAACAACACTGGCAAAAGTAATAGCCAATACTACCAGCGCTAATTTTACTCAGATCAATGCAACTGTAGCAGGAAAAAAAGATATGGAAGCCGTTGTAAAGGAAGCCCAGGATAATCTGGGGATGTACGGCAAAAAGACGATTCTTTTTATTGATGAGATCCATCGCTTTAACAAAGGACAGCAGGATTATCTTCTTCCTTTTGTAGAGGACGGAACAATCATCCTGATCGGCGCAACTACAGAAAACCCTTATTTTGAAGTCAACAGCGCTCTTTTGTCCCGATCCATTATCTTTGAACTGAAAGCTCTGAGCAATGAGGATATTCAGACTTTGATCCTCCGGGCTGTGAACGACTGTGACAGGGGCATGGGAAATTATGGCGCTGTCATTGATCAGGATGCTGCGGAATTTCTGGCAGATATGGCAGGCGGCGATGCAAGAAGCGCGCTGAATGCAGTAGAGCTTGGAATCCTTACCACACCAAAAAGCCAGGACGGCCTCATCCATCTGACTCTTGACGTTGCTTCAGAGTGCATCCAGAAACGAGTGATTCAGTATGACAAAAAAGGCGACAATCACTATGATATTATTTCTGCCTTTATAAAAAGTATGCGCGGCTCCGACCCGGATGCAGCTGTATACTATCTGGCTAAAATGCTCTATGCAGGGGAGGACGTCAAATTTATTGCCCGAAGAATCATGATACTGGCATCCGAGGATATTGGAAACGCTGATCCTCAGGCAATCTGTGTAGCTGCCGCTGCCGCACAGGCTGTTGAGCGGGTAGGTATGCCGGAATCTCAGATTATTCTCTCCCAGGCTGTTGCCTATATGGCCTGCGCCCCAAAAAGCAACTCTGCAGTAAACGCAATCGCTGCTGCCATGGACTCTGTAAAAAAAACACGGACTACTGTGCCGGTTCATCTTCAGGACGCCCACTACGGCGGCCACGAAAAGCTTGGCAAAGGAATCGGTTATCAGTATGCCCACAATTACCCGGATCACTATGTCAGACAGCAGTACCTTCCTTCTGAAATACAGAATGAACATTTTTACGAGTTAAGTGATATGGGATATGAAAAAACCTTAAAAGAACACATGAAAAAAATCGGAGCTCTTTAATGAGCCCCGATTTTGCCAGTTATTATAAGTTCTTCCATATGAAATAAAAAGCTGATAATCCAGCTCTCAGTTATTACAGGCACAAACAGCAACCAGCTCTTCTGCTTTCTGGGCAACCGCCTCTGCATTAGAAAGAGTTAATGTTCCCTGAATTAATTTCCAAATTTTCTATAGCATAAAATTATTCATTATTGTCAGTATCCTCTCCGTCTTCTTCCTCAACCAATGCAGGAGCCGCCTCTATGATAGATGTAAGAAGATTATGAAAATCAGAGGCTTTCATACTGGTAACAACCGGAATACCTGTTTGTTCTTCTAAAGCCTTTCTCGCAATTCCAGCTACTTCACCTCCTCTACGAGCCACTCTGCGGTTTTCCTCAAAGCCTGCTGGATGAACAGCTACGGAAATATCTTTTGTAGAAGTTTCCGCAAGCATATTTAAGACAAGTTCTGTAGTACTCATGTTGTCACGAAGATTTTCTTTCTTCAAACCTTTCAGAGATTTATATTGTCTGGTAGACATTCCTGCCCAAGCCTTTGTAATCTCATCCGTTAGAATGGCATATTCTTTACCTTCCTGTACGCCGCGCTTGTGCCATTCATCTGTAAGTTCTTTGCGAACACGGATAGTCAGAAGCCTTTGATTTATCCAATCTTCATCATATCCCTTTTTCAAATATGTAGTAAAAGCCCGATCAATGGCTTTCTCTGGATCAATGGTCTCCTCAATGCGATCACTGCCAACTCTCGCCAACCATGCTTTTAATGGCTCTGCTTTTTTTGATGGAACAGATTGAATAATTCTCAATACACCTTCCATTTTTGCAGCTTGGATTTTTCTCATTTTTCCATCTACTGTCGGCATAGCAACCAGGGTACAAATTGTACCCCACTTCAAATTAAGTTCAGGGTCGCGAGCACGCATCTTTTTTATATATTGCTTCGGATCAGCACTATCTGTCAATACGGCAACAATATCTACAACAGAAAAATACCATTCTTCCTGTTCAGCATTCCATGCAGTACGAATTTGTTTATCTTCAAATGCTTTTGTGGTAATTTTCTGATCTACCATACTCAAAACCTCCTCACATATCTCCACAAACGTTAATTCAATCAGTCCTTACCCTATATATTTTTCTTATACTATTAATCTTAATTTCTCTGATAATGAATTCTTTGTTGTATTAATATTTCTGTTGTGTTTAACTCAACAAATCACAACATATGAAATTTCCTTTATTATGTTGTCATTTAAAAATTTGTTTTATAATTTCATATTTAGTCTTAAACTTCGGATAACCTAAAAAGTTTTATGCTATAAGTATAGCATAAACCACTATTTTTAGCTACCTTAGGTCACCATCTAAAGTCAATGAAATTGCGGTAGACGTTACTATGAACTCCGTTAAAACATGTATTACTGGATGCATGAAAAAAATCGGAGCTCTTTAATGAGCCCCGATTTTTTGAGATGGAATTATTTATTTTTTCTTTCTTCTAAGCATCTGGATAAGACCAATCATAGAACCACTTCCAAGTAAGCCTGCTACTAACGGTACAGTATTTGTTGCATCGCCAGTCTTAGGATTGTTTGTTTTAACCTCAGACTTATTTGTATCAGCTTTATTCTGATCGTTGTTCTGGTTATTGTTGTTGTTTGGTTTCTCCGGAGCTACAGTTGGTTTATTCTGATCTGGAGTAGGAGTCGGATTTTCCGGATCAATTGGCTGATCTGGGTCTTCCGGATTAGGAGTAGGAGTCGGCTCTTCTGGGTCTGGAGTAGGAGTCGGCTCTTCCGGATCTGGGGTCGGAGTCGGCTCTTCCGGATCTTCTTTCTCTGCACGGACTGTAACTACCACTGTGTTATCCTCAATTGGAAGATCTCCAATGATTGCAATTACATAACCTTCCGGTACATCTGTAAGAATACTTGTGTTGATGTATGTATCTTTTTCATCTACAACAAGTGTACCTGTACCTACTTCTTCACCTTCTTCTGTCACATATTTAACTGTAACATCTTTTGTATATTTTTTCTGTCTTACTACTACGTTTGCAGAATTTGTTTCAAAGTCTACCGGGATATCTCCTACATTTGCAATTTCCCAACCGTATGGTACATCTGTAAGGATGCTTGTGTTGAAGTATGTTGCGTTCTCATCAAGTTTGATTCCAGATGTCAGAATATTATTTCCTTCCTCATCTACATAATTGATTACAACGTCTCTCTGGTATACTTTCTCTCTTACTACTACTGTTGCTGAGTTTGTCTCAAAGTCTACCGGAACATCTCCTACATTTGCAATTTCCCAACCGTATGGTACATCTGTAAGGATGCTTGTGTTGAAGTATGTTGCGTTCTCATCAAGTTTGATTCCAGATGTAAGGATGTT
>NZ_JANJZT010000023.1 GCF_024622975.1 Blautia caecimuris
TTTATTTGTAAACCTCCTGTAATTCAAGGTTTTAAAGGATTTTAGAACAATAAAAACAGATAGTTTTTGACACTACCGTGATTATTAAAGGGGGCATAAAAATGAATAAAAAGAAAAAAGGCTCCCTTCAGACAGGGCTGATCTATATAATCCTGATCGTCTGGGCATTGACTACCATCTATCCGATCCTGTGGGTGATCATAAATTCCTTTAAGGACAAGAAGCATATTATGTCAGATGCGTTTTCGCTTCCTTTCGGAGACTTGTTTACACTGGGAAATTATGCGGAAGCATTCGAAAAGGTTGACATTTTAAGCGCTTACAGGAACAGCATAATTATTTCCGGAGCAGTTGCAGTTCTTGTAATATTGATGGCGGGTATGGCGTCCTTTGCCCTGGTGAGATATCGTTTCCGTCTGAATAAAACTCTTTACAGTCTGGTGATCGCGGCAATGATGTTTCCTGTATTTTCTACCATCATACCGGTTTTCCGGATGGAGTATGGATGGGGGCTGGCAGGATCCGGAAATGTATGGCTTTCACTGATTTCAGTAATTCTTCCTCAGACAGCAGGAAATCTGGCATTTGCCATGGTGGTGCTTACCGGATATATGAAAGGGCTGCCTATTGAACTGGAAGAGGCGGCGTTTATGGAAGGCTGCAATGCATATCAGATTTTCTTTAAGGTGATCATGCCTCTTACAAAACCGTCCTTTGCAACCGTGGGAATTTTCAGCTTTCTGTGGAGCTACAATGATCTGTTTACCCAGCAGTTTTTCCTGCGCAACAAAGAAGAATGGGCGATCACAAGACTTCTTCTGGAAATCTCCTCCAGGGAGGGAACGAATTACGGCCTGATGGCAGCTGTGGTGACACTGGTTGTGGTACCGCTTTTGATCGTTTATGTGTGCCTGCAGAAATACATTATTAAGGGAATGACTGCCGGAGCAGTAAAAGGATGACAGAAATTCGCAGTTCAGACATCTTGATCAGAAGATGTCTGTTTCTGCTTCCTTTATGAAAAAATATCGTGTACAATAACCATAAGAAAAGATGAAAAAACGGGGGGAGCAAGTATGTACCGTGTAGTGATCGTTGATGATGAACCGATTATTGTGGAAGGGATTTCCAGACTGGTACCCTGGAAGAAATATGAGTGCAGTGTCTGCGCCTGCGCATACAGCGGAAAGGAAGGTCTGGAAGTCGTGCGCAGGGAAAAACCGGATATGATTTTTTCAGATATCAGCATGCCGGGACTCGACGGAATGAAAATGATCGCCGGACTGAAATCAGAGTTTCCGGATATGCAGATCAGTATTCTGACCGGATTCCGGGATTTTGATTATTGTCAGGAAGCCATCCGGCTTGGAGTGACCAGATTTCTTCTGAAGCCTTCAAAACTGGAGGAATTGGAAGAGGCGCTCTCAGTTATGACATCTAATTTAAAAGAACGTAATATTCTTCCGGAAGATTCGGAACATGAGGAAAATGCAGCGGGAAGCTTTATTGTACGCAACGCCCTGAAATACATGGAAGATCATTACAGTGAAAAGCTGACCCTGAGCAAAGTTGCAGAGGAAACCTTTGTAAGTCAGTGGCATTTAAGCAAGCTTCTGAACCGCCAGGAGGAAAAGAACTTTTCGGAGATTCTGAACCAGATCCGGGTGGAACATGCAAAAGAACTGATGAAAGAAAAGGCTTACCGGATTGCGGATATCGCGGAGTTGGTAGGATTTACGGATGTGGCTCATTTTTCCAGAGTGTTTAAAAAGCTGGAAGGCATTTCAGCAAACGAATACAGAAATACCAGAATTTCTCTCTCCGAATAAAAGTTGTCAGTAAAAATATTGCAAAAAATCATAAGAAAAAATATTTGTTCCTGTTGTAGCAGACAATAAAAAGGATTATAATAAGCATGATTTTTTTTGGAGCCGAACAAGGCCCGGACAGGAGCAGACATGAATTACGAAGAAGCAAGAAACTATCTGGATCAGGTATCAAAAGGCGGAAGCGTACTTGGTCTTGATAATATGAGAGAACTTTTAAACAGACTGAGAAACCCTCAGGACAGGCTGAAATTTATTCATATTGCAGGAACCAATGGAAAAGGTTCTGTTCTGGCGTATCTTTCTACCATTCTTATAGAAGCGGGATACCGCACAGGAAGATATATTTCTCCGGTACTTTTTTCCTACCGGGAAAAAATCCAGGTGGATGAAAAAATGATCGGACGGGAAGATCTGGCCCGCCTTACAGCTGCAGTAAAAGAAGCGGCAGAAGATATGAAAAAAACACACACAGGAGAGCCTACGATTTTTGAAGTGGAGACAGCTCTGGCCTTTCTTTATTTTGCAGAACAGAACTGTGACATTGTTGTATTGGAAACAGGACTTGGCGGAGCCTTGGACGCAACGAACGTAATCACTACTTCTGTGCTGGAGGTGATCGCTTCTGTCAGTATGGATCATATGGATTTCCTGGGAGATACACTGGATAAAATTGCGCTGCAGAAAGCAGGGATCATTAAGCCTCATACCCGGGTGGTGTCTGCTTTGCAGAAGCCGGAGGCGATGAAAGTAATTGAAGAAACCTGCAGGAAACAGGAATGTGTTTTGCACACAGCAGATCCCGGCCAGGTGACAGATGTCTCTCACAGCTATGACAGACAGAAGTTTTCCTATAAGCAGTGGAAGGATATGGAAATTTCTCTGATGGGAAGCTATCAGCTTACAAACGCAGCCCTTGCTCTGGAAGCAGTGGATTCCCTTAGAAATCTCGGATACCGGCTTGAGGATCAGGCAGTATATCAGGGGATGAAAAGAGCTGTGTGGAGAGGACGTTTTACTGTGATCTCCAGAGAACCGGTAATTGTTATGGACGGCGCTCACAACCCGGCTGCGGCGGAAGAACTGAGAAAATCCCTGGAGCTTTATTTTCCGGACAAAAAGCTTTTTTATATTTTCGGAATGTTTCAGGACAAAGATTATGAAAAGGTGACAGAGATCACAGCGCCCTTTGCAGATCATATTATTACAGTGGAAACCCCGGATAATCCCAGGGCGCTTTCTGCAAAAAAATTAAAGGCTGAAGTAGAAAAAATAAATCCCTCTGTGGAGGCGGCGGAAAGTATCCGGTCCGCAGTGAGGAAGACTATGGAACAGGCTCAGGAAGAGGATGTGATCGTAATTTTCGGTTCCCTGTCCTTTTTGGGAGAGGCAGAGCTTGCAGTGTCCAGATACAAAAAAGAAGAGGAAATATAAAAAGAATCCCGGCATGATTCCTGCGGCACAGGAATTATGACCGGGATATTTGATTTTATCTGAGAAAAAGTTTTAAAAGTTTTTCGGAAGATTTCCGGTAGGGCTGATAGCGGACAGGAAGATCCATCCAGGTTTTTTTGTCCACTATACTTTTATAATGGGTAAAAGTCTCGAAGCCTGCTTTGCCGTGATAGGAACCCATTCCGCTTTCTCCGAATCCGCCGAATCCCATCTGACTGGTAGCAAGATGAATCACAACATCATTGATGCAGCCTCCTCCGAAGCTGCAGCTTTTTGTTGCTTTTTCTGCGGCTTTCCTGTTTTCTGTAAAAATATACAGAGCCAGAGGGTGAGGCATGGAGTTGATACGGGAAATTGCCTCATCCAGACAGTCGTAAGTTAAGACCGGAAGCACAGGACCAAAAATTTCTTCCTGCATAATGGGATCGTCAAAGGAAACTTCATCCATAAGGGTTGGAGCAATTCTGAGACGGTCAGAGTCATATTCTCCGCCAAATACTGTTTTTGACGGATCTATAAGAGATACGATCCGATGAAAATGCTTCTGGTTGATGATCTTTCCATAATCGGGATTACTGAGAGGAAATTCGGTAAACTGTTTCCGGATCTGTTTTTTTATTTCGGAAATCAGAGAATCCTTTATTGTGCGGTCACAATAAATATAATCAGGGGCCACGCAGGTCTGCCCGCAGTTCAGAAACTTACCAAACACAATTCTTTTGGCAGCCAGTTTCAGATTCGTTGTTTTTTCCACAATACAGGGGCTTTTTCCTCCAAGCTCTAAAGTGACCGGGGTGAGAAAATGAGAAGCCTTTGCCATGACCTCTTTTCCCACATGCTGGCTTCCGGTAAAAAAGATATAATCAAAATGCTCATTTAAAAGACAGGTGTTTTCTTTTCGTCCGCCTGTGACAACGGTTGCATAAAAAGGCGGAAAAACCTCGCAGATAATCCTGCTGACGATTTCCGCTGTAGCGGGAGCATAGGCGCTTGGCTTGACAATGACCGTATTTCCTGCCGCAATGGCATCCACCAGTGGCGTCAGGCTCAGAAGAAACGGATAATTCCAGGGACTCATAATAAGCACGACTCCGTAAGGGGAGGGAGCTACATAGCTTCTGGAGGCAAACTGGGAAAGGGGAGTGGGAACAGCTTTTTCCTTTGAAAATTCACGGATATGTCCAAGCATGTACCGGAGCTCGTCAAGCACCAGACCGGTTTCGCACATGTAGCTTTCAAACCTGCTTTTGCCAAGATCATGCTTCAGAGCGCTGCGAATTTCCTCCTGATATTTCAGGATACAGCAGCGAAGCCTTTTCAGCATGTGGATCCGCGTTTTTACAGGAAGAGTCCTGCCCTTATAAAAAAATGCTCTCTGCTGTCGGATCAGTTTTTTGATCTCAAGTTCGTTCATAATCGCCCTCCTGCCTGAACATAATGCCTGAAATTATGGTTTTAACTATATCAGCAGGGGGGAAAGGTGTCAAGCGGTTACAGTATTACAGGAAAGATATGATATAATCAGGTTACTGTTCATGATCTTCACAGCAACCTGGTCAAAATGTATTTCAAATCACCATCGGTGATGGCATTTTGCCCTGTATGTCTCGGGATTTTGTCATATACATGCCAAAACACCTGGCGGGATGGTGGTCTGTGAGCAGTGACTAGTCAGATTACTTATGAAATGTCAGGGGGTAAAAAATTGAAGGTAATTGCATGTGTGGATGACAGAAACGGGATGCTTTTTAATCACAGAAGACAGAGCAGAGATCAGGCTGTGACAGAAAAGATCCAGGAGATCTGCCAGGGAAAAATACTCTGGATGAATGAGTATTCTTTTTCTTTATATGGAAACCTGGAAGGCGTAACAGTACGGTGTGACAAGGATTTTCTGATTCAGGCTGATACAGGGGAGTTTGCACTGACAGAAACAGAGGATCCGGTACTGTACAGTGACAAAACAGAAGAACTGATTCTGTTTTGCTGGAACCGTACCTATCCTGCACAGCTTTTTATGACGCTGGACCTGTCAGGATGGAAACAGGTGGAAGAGCTGGAGTTTGAAGGAAATTCTCACAAAAAAATAACGTTAAAAAAATATGTTCCATATATAAAAAGCAGCAAAAATAAAACAGGAATTTTAAATATTTTTCCGAATATGATATACGGTATGAATTTTTAAATTGTGGAAAATTATGTAAAACAGCATAAGAATATAGAATTTTTAGAATATTATGTAGAATTTTGTTGCTTAATAGACGGCTTCATGTTAAAATAACACCATATACTATCCACAATGATTCTTACAGAATTATAAAAGGTGAGAGGGGGATTTTTATGAATCGAAGCAGAAAGATAATGAAAAAACTGACCGCGGCAGCGGCGGCATCAGCGCTGGTTTTATCTGGTACAAGCCAGGTTTTTGCTGCTTCCTATAAGGAGACAGAAAAAGCAGCTCTGGATAAGCTGGTTGCAGGTTTTTCCGCATATTGGGATGCAGTTATGGCACAGTATGAAAAGGGACAGGAAACAGGCTTTAACGCAAAGATGAAACTGACAGTGGAAGAAACCGGTAAAGCAGTTCTCGGCGCTATGGTGGGAATGGATTTTTCCTGGCTGAATACTGTGACTATGGATATGACGGAAATCATAAAAGACGGCAAAGAAGCGATAAATGCAGATATTCTTTTAAACGATGCACCTGTGGGCACCATGAATATCTGTATGGATCTGGCAAATATGACGGAATATTTCCAGATTCCGGAGCTTTCTCAGAATTATATGGCAATTCCATTGATTCCTTCCATGGAAGAGACAATTGCAGATGAAACAGGGGCAATGTCCGAAGAGGATATCGCGGCATATCAGGCCTATATGGAAGAATATCAGGCTTCCATGGAAACTTATTTAAAGATTGTTTCTGATATGACAACCGTTCTTCCGGACACCAAAACGCTCAGTACTCTGCTTGATCGTTATGGAAATATCCTGATTGAAAATTTCGGAGACGAGACAGTTACGGAAGAAGCTCTTTCTGTAGAGGGTGTCAGCGAGGACTGCACCGTTTATGAAGAAATTCTTACAGAACAGGAAGTGCTTTCCATTTTAAGGGAAGTCCTGACTGCTGCAAAAGAAGATCAGGAGCTGAAAGGCCTTCTGGATATGTGGTCAGAGGCCGGAGGCGGAGAAGACCTTTATGCTCAGCTTGTGGCAGGTGCGGACAGCGCGCTGGCAGACCTTCCGGAGGAAGGCTCCGAGGAGATCAATCCGGAGGCTGCAATGTTTAATTCAAAAATCTGGACAAATGCAGAAGGAAAGATTGTAGGACGTGAATTTGGCTTTACAGATGAGACAGGAACAGAAAGCTATCCGCTGATTTCCTGGAAGAATCCGTCAGCAGACGGAAATTCAGCACTGTATTTTGAGCTCTGGCTTGACACCAGTTCCATTACGCTTACCGGTTCCGGACAGTCCGGTGATCAGGGACTGACAGGAGAATATGTTCTTGCTTTTGACGGAGTAAAAACTGTTGGAATCGGTGTAAATAATCTGAAATCAGATACAGAAGCTCCGGGATATATGAACGGTTCCTTTAATTTCTCGCTTCTGGATACAGGAACAGAGGAGGAACCCAATCCGCTGGCAGCCTTTGGACTGACTGCAAATATTATTTCTGATGCAGCAGCACAGACCTCACAGGTAGATCTTTCACTTACAAGTTCAGGCGCTCCTGTTGTAACATTGTCAGTAACAGGCGGCTATGAAGCGTCAGGAGAAAGTGTTGAAATGCCGGATCAGGCAGTTCTTGATGCAGCTCTCAGTGTAGAAAGTGAAGAAGATATGACTGCATATGCGGAAGGACTGGACTGGACAACGGTTCTTACGAATTTAGGCGCAGCAGGCGTTCCGGAAGAACTGATTAATCAGTTACAGATGATGCTTACAGCTCCTGATGCGGCAGCAGCAGAGGTACCGGAGACAGTGACTGAGGAATCAGCCGCATAATAGAAAGCAGAATAACAGAAATGAAAAAGGATATCCTTTCTGTCAGATGACAAATCTGAAGGGGATATCCTTTTTTATCATTTTATTGTTCCAGTCTGTGACTGACCCGGCGGAAAGTAAGGTTAAATACAATTCCCTTGGCGATAGAGGTCAGAGTCAGAGCCCACCAGATACCGGTCAGACCAAGTGAGGTACCGGTAAGGACAAGCGCCAGGGGAATGCGGGAACCGGTAAGCAGGATGCTGATGATACTGCAGATTTTTGTTTTCCCAAGACCGGACAGTGCTCCGATGGTAAGCATTTCCACGCAGAGGAAGGCTTCGCCCAGACCGATAATGATCATATATCCGACCGCAATTTCCAGAACCTCCGGTTCGTAGAAAAACAGAGAAGAGATCTGCCGTGGGAACAGGACAAAAACTGCGGTTACAATGACACCCCAGGTAATCATGATCTTCATGGACACCTTATATCCCTTTCGTATCCGGTCTGTTTTTCCTGCGCCATAATTCTGTGCTACAAAAGAGTTCAGGGCTGTGGCAAAACCGTCTGCAGTATTCCAGGAGATAGACTCAATCTGTCCTCCCACTCTCTGGGTGGCAATGGCTCCGGGTCCAAATGCAGAAACCATACGGGTAAGCACCATGGAGATCATACAGTAAAGAGTTCCCTGAAGAGCAGTGGGACCTCCGATTCTGCAGATAGAATGATAGATGGTGCGATCCTGTATGGAGAACAGATGCACATGGCGGAGAACATTATCCTGATTTTTTTTCTGGAAAACCCCTGCGATCATCACAGCCATAACAATAAACTGAGCAGTAACAGTTGCAATTGCAGCGCCGGCAACCTCCAGACGGGGACAGGGGCCGATACCCAGAACCAGAAGCGGATCCAGGATCATATTCATGACCAGCCCGATCAGATTGGCGATAAACGGTGTTTTTGAATTTCCCTGAGCTGTATAAATTCCGGTAAGGGTATAATTAAGGTAGGAAAAAATAACCAGTCCACAGGTGATCTTCATATAAATTTCCGCATGCGCATAGGTCTGCGGGTCTCCCAGATGAAAAAAATCCAGAAGCGGCCTGGTAAAGATCAGGCACACTGCAGAAAACAAAAAGGCAAAAATACAGGTAAGCTGAAGGGCCGCAGAGGCGTAATCCCTGGCTGCCTTTGTATCTCCCCGTCCGCAGCTTTGGGCCACATTGACCTGACCGCCCATGCGGGCCAGAGAGCAGAGCCCCTGGGAAAGCCATACATACATGCCCCCCATTCCCACACCTGCCACTGCCTTGGAACCAAGAACACCGATCCATGCCATATCGGTGATGTTGTAGGCTGTTCCCAGAAAGGAGGAAGCCATAATAGGCAAAGCCAGCTTTGCCAGAGTTTGTACAATAGGACCATTGGTAAGGTCTGTCTGTTGTTTTTTGTTCATAATCATCTCTTTCCTGTCTGTAAAATTACATTATGAACTTATCTTAATGAATTAGGGAACAGAATGCAACAGGAATTTTCTGATTATCAGGAATATATTTACTCATAATGTTCCTCCTTCTACTGCTGTCAGAAGGAGAGATAATCATAACATTTCTGTATGAAAGAGTAAATATCAACTGTGCGCAGGTAAATTCCACCGCATAAGGGGCATGCGGTGGAATTTAAAATTTCATTTTAGGCATTATAGGTATTAACAAAAAGCATATTACGGATATGCAGAAGGATATGGTATACTTTTTAAGTAAGGTATCATATTCAAAGAAAACAAAAAAGGAATCAGGAGGTCAGTAAATGGGTTGTCTTGGAAACTTGTTGTGGTTTATATTCGGAGGAGCGATCAGCGCCCTTAGCTGGTGCGTGGCAGGATGTCTCTGGTGCATTACTGTTGTAGGTATTCCCATAGGTATGCAGTGCTTTAAGTTTGCTTCACTCAGTTGTTTTCCCTTTGGGAAAGAAGTGCGTTACGGCGGAGGAGCAGTATCCCTTCTTGTGAACATTATATGGCTGATCGTTTCCGGTCTGCCTCTGGCGATTGAACACGCGGTTATGGGCGTGATCCTCTGTGTGACAGTTATTGGAATCCCCTTCGGACTTCAGCAGTTTAAGCTTGCCAAGCTTGCGCTGATGCCGTTTGGAGCAGAGATATATTAAAAAGTGAAGGAAGAGAAAACAGCAGCAGTCCTGTCAGGATGAAAATAAATTTGAAATTAGGGAAGGTTTGATGATGTGCGGGTTGAAACTTGATGTAGGCGGTATAAAAATTAAATTACAGATAAATGATTATAAGCCGACTAGTAAGAAGAAATCTGCAAACAGATTTAAGGCAGGTGAGGACGACGGAAAAGAAATTATCAGAAATGACTTTGGAGGAATTGTGGCAGTTATTTCCTATATGTTTAACAGAACATCAATCCTGTTGGCAAGAATGGTATTCAGAGGAAGAAAAACTATTGAAAAGAACCCTTTCTTCAAATGAAAGAATAAGCCATATTGGAAGTACTGCAATTCCTTCTATTTGGGCAAAGCCCATTGTAGATATTCTTGTGGAAATTCCAAAAGAAAGAAATTTGCTTGAATATAAGGTTCCGATAATAAATAATGGTTATATTTGTATGTCGAAAAGTGAAAATGGACTATCTTTTAATAAAGGATATACAGAGAAGGGATTTGCTGAGCGAGTGTTCCATTTGCATTTGAGATATGCGGGCAATAATAATGAATTATATTTTAGAGACTATCTTATTGAGCATCCAGACACTGCAAGGGAATACGAAAAATTGAAGTTGAAATTATGGAAGAAATATGAGTATAACAGGGATGGTTATACAAATGCAAAAACAGAATTTGTAAAGCAATATACAGCTAAAGCAAGAGCTCTGTATGAGAATAGGTATTAACAATTTTGACGAATCAGAAGAGGTGACAAAATGATAAATGATTTAATGTATATAGAGCTGAAAACAGGATATTCAGATGATGGTCCGGGATGGATCGGGTATGTAAAAACTTCAAAAACTAAGAGTACCATTTATTTTAATGACCATGCTTTTCAAAAATATAATGGTGGCTATTCAAATTATACAGATATTGAAAATGGTGATGAGTACTGGATCTCCGGTTTAAAAAAGAAAGAGAGCAACCGCCATTGGGCAGGACGCGGAAAAATCATGATTGACCGCAGAGCTGTGGATACGTATCTTTCCCTGATCGGAGAAGAGAAATTACCGTTAAATCTGTTTGAAATAATTGATATAGAAGACAGATTCCCTGTTGAACGAGTGAACAGATTATTAAATGACAGGAGATAAAATTCCGGTGAAAGAATAACTGATAGAACAAAGTAAGAATGTTTTCTGAAGAATCGGTCTTTTATAAATGGGAAGAAATATTTTTTATGACAATCATTCCTGGTAAGAAGGAATAGTCGTTGCATTTGTTTCGAGTGCTTATATTGAATTTGTCTGTTCTGTATAAAAATGGGGATTTGAAAATGAAAATATTGATTTTTCATGTGATAAGTACTATTGTGATCACAATTTGTATGGTATCGACCTTTTTATATTTTATAAAGAAAAGGAAAAAATTCTCCAAGACTTTAAGGAATAAAGAGGTTTTTTTCTGAAAATTGGTACAGGGATTCTTTTAGTGGTAATATTTTTTAAAATGTTCATTCCTGCTATTTTAGATATACCATATTATCTCAAAAATGATTTTAAGGTTGTTTCGGGATACGCCAGAGATAATGCTAATGGATCAGGAAATATTAGACATGTTACCATAATAAATGAAAAAGATAAACAAGAAATATATGTAGAGTTTTCTTATTCTGATGGCGTAAACAAAGGTGATTATCTAAAAGTTAAATATTTACCTCATACGAAATATGGAATACTTTTAAACAGGAAGTAAAGGGATCAGACCGGTAAATTTGAAAGAAGTTATATATGAAACATCAGAAAATGCAGGCTGGTATAAAGGAAGATAAATTGATATTGCTTCAGTCTTGTACAGTTATGCGGAATATAACCTGATACTAAAAGTTCAAAAGCAATAGATACGTTTGAAGAGTTTTGAAGTTTCTGGATTTCACTTTCAGCTGTTGATTTCCTGACTTCATAATATCTTTCAGCAAGATAAGAGCAAAGAGTACAGACAGTCTCCATTTTATCCAGGACAATCTGTACTCTTTCTTATTGGAAAACACTGCAGGAAAAAATTTCTATTTTCTCTTATGGTTTTTCTCATGGATGGTTTTTCATTATTCTGAAGAAAAAATATTCCGCTTATTCCTGCAGGGAATCCTCTGATCCAGAATCACTGTCAGACAGATCAGCAGATTCCTGACTGGATTCACCGATCGGTTCAGAGGTTTCGGCAGGCGTGATCCAGGAGCTTCTTTCCTGAATTTTGGCCAGGATCCGGTCCGCCTCGTCACCCTGGGCAGGAGTGGGCTGATAGTTGTTATAATCATATTCAGAGGAAATGGAGCAGGGGATCACATTGGTGACATTGTCAGCTTTTACTCCGTTTTTATCTACCGTAAAGGTCTGCTGGAAGATCATGGTGTCCATATCGCTTGGGTAGGAATTTCCGCCAAAGCAGAAATTTCCCAGACTGTAAACAATGTTCTTGCCTTTGTATTCTTCAATTCCCTGAAGCACATGGGGATGATGACCGCAGACAAGATCCGCGCCTTCATCAATGGCAAGTCTTCCCAGTGTCATCTGGTTGCTGTCAGGAACCTCTTCCTTTTCATTTCCCCAGTGGAAGATCACAATGGTGATCACAGCGCCCTCTTCTTTTACTTTGGCAATATTCTGTTTTAACTGTTCTTCCCGGTCCAGATGATCTTTCAGCTCATAGATTCCCACAAGTCCTACTTTGATGCCCTTGACATCTATAACAGCCGTTTCGTCATACCCGAAATGAGTGATCCCCTTCTGATCAAGGGCGGTCAGGGTATCGGTAAAGCTCTGTTCTCCATAATCATGGCTGTGATTATTGGCTGTATTTACCGCTTCCACAGAACCGGCAGTGAGTATGTCTGCATATTCAGCCGGAGCTTTAAAGGCAAATTGTTTTTCTTCCCGTTCTTCGGAGTCTGTAAGAGTTCCCTCAAAGTTTGCAATCGTCAGATCGTCTTCAGAAAAAATATTTTTTACATTAGAGAAAAAGTAATCAGCGCCATAGCTTTCGTAATAGGCATTAAGACTGGTATCATAGTCAAAAGACTCATCTGTGCCAAGGGTGCAGTCGCCAACCACACTGACAGCCAGTGAAACCGGATTCTCCGGAAGATCTGGGTTTTTGTCAGTCGCTTCGGTGTTTTCATCACCGGAAGCAGTGTCTTTGTCACTCACTTTTTTGGCAGAATTATTTTTCCCCTCTGTCTGAGTGTTCTGTGAGGAGGCTGATTCTGCTTTTTTGTCTCCGCAGCTTCGGATTACAAAAGAAATAACAAGAAGAAAAAGCAGAAGTACAGCGCCTGCTGTCATAAGAAAGATTTTTTTCTGCCTTTCTCTGTAATAACGGGATTTGCGGCTGATACGTCGTTTGTGTGCGGCTGCAGAGCGTGAACGGCTTCTGTTTCCGCTGTGAGCGGAAGACGCTCTGGAGCGCTGAGAGGATGATTTTTTTGCGCCCCGGGAATTGGCTCCGGTTTCCTGCCCGGTCCGGGAACTTTGCCTGGAAGAGTCCGGCTTCTGGTTTTTGGATGATGGATTCATACGCAGCTCCTTTGTCATTGGTAAAAAGTAAGCAGACAGCCGGATTTCTGATTAAAAATTCCGGACATCGGCAATTAATAAAAGTATAGGTATTTTTTGGATTTTCGTCAACAGATTTTCTCTTTTTGTCCAGAAGGTTTTCTGCTATAATGGGGATGTCCGGAACATGCGCCGGAATATATAAATATGGTGTCGGGATTATTTTGGGCAGCAGTTATGGACTGTTTTCTGCCTCAGATATCATCCGGATAAATACAGAAGATGGAGAAAAAATATGTTATATATTGGAAATCATACAACCTCATCCAAAGGTTATGAAAAAATGGCTCAGCAGATGATCGCAAACGGAGGAAATACCTTTGCGTTTTTTACAAGAAATCCAAGAGGAGGCAATGCCAAGGCTATTGACGAGACAGATGTGAAGAAGTTTCTTTCACTTGCCGGGGACAATGGATTTGGAAAAATCGTGGCTCATGCGCCTTATACTATGAACTGCTGCGCAGCTAAGGAAAATCTCAGAGAATTTGCCAGAAATACTATGGCGGACGACCTGAAACGAATGGAATATACGCCGGGAAATTATTATAATTTTCATCCCGGAAGTCATGTGGGACAGGGAGCAGAAACAGGAATTCAGAAGATTGCGGAGATCTTAAATGAAGTTCTTACTGAAGAGCAGACCACAACGGTTCTTCTGGAAACAATGGCCGGTAAAGGCTCTGAAGTCGGAAGGGATTTTCAGGAGCTTCGGCGTATCCTGGATCTGGTGGAAAAAGACCATAAAATGGGAATCTGCCTGGATACCTGCCATGTGTGGGACGGAGGATATGATATTGTCAATGATCTGGACGGAGTTCTGACAGAGTTTGACCAGGTGATCGGTCTGGAGCGTTTAAAGGCGGTTCACCTGAATGACAGTATGAATGGACTTGGAAGCCATAAAGACCGCCATGCAAAGATCGGAGAGGGGCAGATTGGACTGGAAGCGCTGGTGCGGGTTATCCGGCATCCGGCTTTAAAAGAGATTCCGTTCATTCTGGAAACTCCCAATGATGATGAGGGTTGGACAAGAGAAATCGCTCTTCTTCGAGAAGAATATGAAAAGTAAACAGCTGTAAAAATACAGAAGAAACATTGTTCAAATATTTATATGCAGCTTTTACTGTGTGATGTATCGCATTATAAAACAAAGCTCCCCTGTCTGATGCCAGTTAAGAAGCATTTCAGCAGGGGAGTTTTTACTTAGAACTTTACTTCGTTTTTTAGTTTTTTATTATCGCGGAAATCTGATGCATTCTGAAGGGTAGTCTCGGCTATATTTGTGAGAGCCTCTTCTGTAAAAAATCCCTGATGGGAAGTCATTGCCACATTGGGGAAAGACAGAAGACGCTGAATGGTGGAGCTTTGCAGAATCCTTTCAGACATATCTTCGTAAACAAGCTCAGATTCTTCTTCGTATACGTCAAGACCTACCGCATAAAATTTATGATCCCGGATTCCTGAGATCAGATCTTCTGTTTTGATCAGGCCGCCTCTGGAAGTATTAACCAGAATCACACCGTCCTTCATTTTTGCAATAGAAGAGGCATTGATCAGATGGTGGGTTTCTTCGGTGAGAGGGCAGTGAAGGCTGATCAGATCACTGGTACTTAAAAGCTCGTCCAGAGATACATATTCCAGAAAATCCAGTTCGTTGCTGGGATAAAGGTCATAAGCAATGACGCGCATACCAAATCCCCGGCAGATCCTTGCCATGGCAAGTCCGATCTTTCCGGTTCCTACGATTCCGGCTGTTTTCTGATAAAGATTAACGCCCATAAGTCCGTTGAGAGCAAAATTATTTTCCCTGCATTTAATATAAGCCTTGTGGGTGTGGCGATTGGCTGTAAGCGCAAGAGCCATGGCATGCTCTGCAACCGCTTCAGGAGAATAGCCAGGTACCCGGAGAACCTTGATACCATATTTTGCTGCAGACTGCAGATCCACATTGTTATACCCGGCGCAGCGCATGAGGATCAGTTTAATGCCCTGAGCATGAAGCTCATTGATCACAGGAGTGCCGATATCAGCATTGACAAAAGCGCAGATTCCGTCATAGCCTTTTGCCAGAGAGGCTGTTTCTTCATAAAGATTGGCTTCAATAAACTTAAAAGTAATTCCCGGATATTTCGGGGCGAGCTTATCAAAAAACTGCTGATCATAGTCCTTTGCGCCATAAAATAAAATTTTCATAAGAAGCTCCTTTCTGAGAGTATGTACTGAAAGTATCAGAATTATAGCTGATATGATGCTCTGAAACTGCTGATGAAAGAGGAACATGGAAACAGGAACATTTACAGAAAAACAGCTCCTGAATATAAATACTGTGTGTACAAGTTAATGAAACTATACCTGGATTTTTATGGAAAGTAAAGAGAAAACAAATAAAATTACTGCGAAATTACTGTGAACAAAGTGAATAATAAAAATAAAAAAGTTTTACTGACTTGAAATTTTAAATTCCAGTGCATGATTAAATTCCATATGGGTTTTAATTTTTCAATTTTTAAAAAATTTTTACTGCTTTGCAGTTGTTATTTTTGAGGACATTGTTATAAGAGTTAAAAATAAATAAAGAACTATAAAAGAGCAAATATTGAATTTTGCACAATAGAATCCGTGATGATTTTGTGCACTTTTTTCAAGTTTGCTCATTTATGGATAATAAATTAATAATAAGCAGATGTAGAATTTTGCATGGTAGAATCCGTAATATGCGGATGCAAGGAAAACATAAATTTTACAGGTACATTTTAAAAGACAAAATAATAAAAAATTTGCAAAAGGAAGAGAAAAAATGGAAGAATTACAGATAACAGGACTTACAGAAAAAGATTATGAAAGCGTAAACAAAGCTTATCATAAGCTTCATGAAGAGCATGTAAAGGGAAGACCGGATATTTATACAGATACCCGGGAACTTCTGACAAAGGAGGAGTTTCAGGAGATTGTAAAAAGCAAAGAGTACGTGGCTGTGGGTGCAAAAAAACAGGAAGAACTGGCTGGCTTTGTGATCGCAAAGAGAAAGGTGACTCCGGAAAATCCCATGCTGAAAAAGAATCATACTTTGTATATTGACGCAATTTATGTAATGGAAAAGTTCAGAAAGCAGGGAGTGGGAAGAAGCCTGTATTCTTACCTGGAAGTTCTGGCAGAAAAAGAAAGCCTTCAGAGAATCGATCTTAAGGTATGGGCTTTTAACGCAGGGGCAGTTGCCTTTTATGAAAGTCTGGGATTTCAGGTGCAGAGTTTTAACATGGAAAGAAGATTTTAGAGGGATAAAATTTTTGTAAAGATCCTACGACTATTGATTCAGGGATTATGAGTTTTGAACCTCCTGGTGGTTGGCAGACAGGCACCTGGAGGTTTTTTATTATTCTTATTAACTATAAATGAGCAAATATCAAATTTTGCACAATAGAATCCGTAACACACAGACATAAAGGGAATATTAAGCTTTATATGTGCATCTTATAAAGACAAATTCGTGATGATTTTGTGTACTTTTTCAAATTGCTCATTTATAGCTTATTAAAATAAAAAATGCCGAAGTGCATATTCATTCAAGTATACACCCCGGCATTTACTGTAAAACGTTCTCTTACACAAAAGAATAGAGATCCTTATAAAAATCAGGATAGGAGATATTAACGCATTCTCCGCCCCGGATATCCATAGTTCCCTCACAGATTGTTCCGGCTACTGCAAAGGACATGGCGATCCGGTGATCCAGATGGGAATCAATGACAGCTCCGTGAAGGGGCTTCCCGCCGTGAATGATCATTCCGTCATCTGTTCCCTCAATGTCTGCGCCCATTCGTTTCAGGTTATCCACCATAACCGCAATCCGGTCAGATTCCTTTACCTTCAGCTCCTGAGCGTCCCGGATCACGGTTGTTCCTTCTGCAAAGGCTGCCATAACTGCCAGCATGGGAATTTCATCGATCAGGGTCGGGATATCTGCTCCTTCAATGACGGTTCCTTTCAGACTGCTTGTACGGATCAGAAGGTCAGCCGTAGGCTCCCCGTCATGCTTTTCATTTAAAAGAGTAAGGTCAGCTCCCATGGCGCGGCAGATTTTAAGGATTCCTGCTCTGGTAGGATTAATGCCTACATTTTTAAGAAGAATCTCACTGTCTGGAGTCAGAAGACCTGCGGCAATAAAATAGGCGGCAGATGAAATATCTCCGGGAACAGTGATTTCTCTTGCCTCAAGAACAGGCTCCGGTTTAATGGAGGCTGTGGTATTTTCCGAAGTTATTTCAGCGCCGAAATAATTCAGCATAATCTCGGTATGGTTTCTGGAAAGGAAAGGTTCCGTTACACTGGTAATACCATCGCCGTACATACCTGCCAGAAGTACGCAGGATTTTACCTGAGCGGAAGCTACCGGAGAATCGTAGTGAATGGCATGAAGGTTTTTTCCATGAATCATAAGCGGAGCGCATCCGTTTCCCTTCTGGCTTGTGATGTCTGCTCCCATGAGGGTAAGAGGAGTAATGATCCGGTTCATGGGACGGGTACGGATAGAGTCGTCTCCGTCAAGTCTGGAAGAAAAATCCTGACCTGCCAGGATTCCGGAGATCAGTCTGGTGGTGGTTCCGCTGTTACCTACATCAAGAGTTTCTGTTGGGGAGATCAGTCCGTGGAGACCTTTTCCCCGCACAAGGATTCCCTCTTTGGTGTGTTCAATTTCAATTCCCATTTTGCGGAAGCAGGAAATTGTAGAAAGGCAGTCGGCGCCTTCCAGAAAGTGAGAGATTTTTGTGGTTCCTTTTGCGAGAGCGCCGAACATGACTGCCCTGTGGGAAATGGATTTATCTCCGGGAACAGTAAGTGTTCCCCGAAGACCTGTCTGTTTTTTGATTTCCATATCATTACCTACCGTTCATATACAATATAATTTCTTTTTTTCAGAAGAGCGGCGCCGCGCTTCATAGCGTCCTCCTCATAAAATTCAATTTTCAGCACGCCCTGTTCAAATTCACGGTTGTGGATAATGCCGATATTTTTGATGCTGATATTATCCATGGCAAGAATTGTAGCAATAGTGGCAATTCCGCCTGCTTCATCCACAATATCAAGATAAAGAACATATGCTTTGGTGATCAGTCCGCAGGAGGTTACGTCAATAGAATCACGGTAATCTCTGGAAGCGGCAAAAAGCTGATAAAGCTGGTCCGCATCTTTGTTGTCAACAGAGCAGCGGATCTGGATCAGCATGCGAATATATTCGTCCAGAACAGTGGAAATATTTTTTGTGTTTTCCAGGCAGATCTGCTGCCACATGACAGGAGAGGAGGAGGCAATGCGGGTAATATCCCGGAAACCGCCTGCCGCAATGGTTTTCATATATTCTGCATCGTTGTCAAGGGAGCTGATCAGATTTACCAGAGAGGAGGCAATGATATGGGGAAGGTGGCTGACACCTGCCGTGATAAAATCATGCTCTTCTGCAGTGAGGACCATGGGTATTGCCCCCAGTGAATCTACAAGCTCTGAAAATTCAGTTAATTTATTTAAAGAAACCTGTCCTCCCGGTGTCAGGATATAGTAGGCGTTTTCCAGAAGATGATCGGAAGAGTTGGAAAAGCCTGACCGTTCGGAACCTGCCATGGGATGGCCGCCGATAAAGCAGTGATCCATTTCCAGCTTTTCTACAGCTTCATGGATCGGTCCTTTTACACTTCCGGCATCTGTGATGATGCAGCTGTCGGAAATGACAGTTTTCAGGTATTTCAGATATTCTATGTTATATTCAACAGGGGCGCACAGAAAAACATAGTCGCAGATTTTATAACGTTCGTCTTCCTTTTCCAGTACACCGTCAATAACACCGCTGTTTAAAGCGGCGGCAAGAGTTTCTTTATGTCTGGCGTATGCCAGGATATGGTAATCCGGATGAAATTTGCGGATTGCTTTTGCAATAGAGCCTCCGATCAGTCCAAGGCCGATAAAACCAATGGTTTTCATATGTTCAGGTATCCTTTCCCATGAAAAATATATTCATATTTTAAAAGATAAGGAGAAAAAAGTCAAATACTGTAGAGAAAAGTAAAAATTCGTGAAATTTTCACATTATTTCCGTAAAAAAAGTTGTTAAAATTATATAAAATACTTGAAAAAGCTGAGAAATTTTAGTAAAATATGAACATATCAGACAAACAGGGAGGTATTACATATGGACGTTTATAGAACTGACCGAATCAGAAATGTAGTCCTATTAGGTCACGGGGGCTCCGGCAAAACTACACTGGCAGAGGCAATGGCATATCTTGCGGGAATGACAAGCCGCCTGGGAAGAGTTGAGGATGGAAATACAGTCAGTGATTTTGATAAAGAGGAGATTAAGAGACACTTTTCTATTTCTGCATCATTGATTCCTGTTCCGTGGGATAAGGTGAAAATCAATGTTCTTGACACTCCTGGATATTTTGATTTTGTGGGAGAGGTAGAAGAAGCAGTCAGCGCAGCAGATGCAGCCATCATTGTTGTTTCCGGCAAGGCGGGGGTTCAGGTGGGAACACAGAAAGCATGGAATCTCTGTGAGAAATACAAGCTTCCGCGTATGCTCTTTGTAACAGATATGGATATGGATGATGTCAGCTATCGTAAGGTCGTGGAAGAGCTGACAGAGCTTTACGGCAAAAAGATCGCGCCTCTTCATTTCCCGATCCGTGAAGACGGAAAGTTTGTGGGCTATGTAAATGTTGTAAAACAGGCCGGAAGAAAATATATCGACCGAGGCGGCAAGCAGGAATGTGAGATTCCGGAATATCTGAATGAATATCTGGAAAAATATCATGACATTCTTATGGAATCTGTGGCAGAGACAAGCGAAGAATTTATGGATCGTTATTTTGAGGGCGATGAGTTCTCTGTAACAGAGGTTTCTGCAGCTCTTGCAACAAATGTACAGGACGGAAGCATTGTTCCGGTATGCATGGGCGCTCCCGTAAGCTTAAGAGGCGTATCCAACCTTCTGGATGATATCTGCGGATATTTCCCAAGCCCGGATAAACGTTCCTGCAACGGAATTTCCCAGAAGACAAATGAGATCTTTGAGGCAAATTATGATTTTGCCAAAGCGAAATCCGCATATGTATGGAAAACCATTGTTGACCCGTTTATCGGCAAATATTCCTTTATCAAGGTTGCTTCCGGTGTTATCAAATCCGATGATACACTTCTCAATGTAGAAAAAGGAGAGGAAGAGCGCCTGAATAAGCTGTATGTTCTGGAAGGCTCCAAGCCTTATGAGGTTCCGGAACTTCATGCAGGTGACATCGGTGCCATTGCCAAGCTGAACAGCGTACAGACAGGCGACAGCCTTGCTACCAAGACTGCACCGGTTCTTTATCCGAAGGCTGTGATCTCTACTCCTTATACCTGCAAGAGATATAAAGCAGTTAAGAAGGGCGATGAGGATAAAATTTCTCAGGCTCTTGCAAAAATGACAAGTGAGGATAAGACTCTCCGTGCAGAAAATGATTCTGCCAACAGACAGACACTTCTTTACGGTATGGGCGATCAGCATCTTGATATTATTGTAAATAAACTGAAAGACCGTTATAAGGTTGACATTGAGCTTTCCAAACCAAAGGTTCCGTTCCGTGAGACGATCCGCAAGAATTCTGATGTGGAAGGAAAGCACAAAAAACAGTCCGGCGGACACGGACAGTATGGTCATGTTAAAATGCGTTTTGCACCTTCCGGTGATCTGGAAACACCATATGAGTTCGAGCAGGTAGTTGTAGGCGGAGCTGTTCCGAAGAACTACTTCCCGGCAGTGGAAAAAGGACTTCAGGAATGTGTTCTGAAAGGACCTCTTGCTTCCTATCCGGTTGTTGGTGTGAAAGCAACTCTTTATGACGGTTCCTATCATCCGGTTGACTCTTCAGAGATGGCATTTAAGATGGCTACGATCCTTGCGTTTAAGAAAGGATTTATGGATGCTTCTCCGGTTCTTCTTGAGCCCATCGTCAGCATGAAGGTAACGGTTCCGGATAAATACACCGGAGACGTTATGGGCGATCTGAACAAGCGCCGCGGCCGTGTTCTGGGAATGAATCCGGATCATGATGGAAATACTGTAATTGAGGCAGATATCCCAATGCTTGAGATTTACGGATATTCCACAGATCTTCGTTCCATGACAGGCGGAAGCGGAGACTTCTCCTATGAATTTGCCCGCTATGAGCAGGCTCCGGCAGATATCCAGAAAAAGGAGATCGAGGCAAGAGCAGCCAAAGATGACGGAGCAGAGGATAAATAAAAAATAATTCCATGTCAGATGATGGGGAGAGATATTTTAAGGCACAGGATTAGGTCCTGTGCCTTGATTATAGAGTTAAAAATTGTAAGTATTAGATACATTACGGGTTCAGCAGTTCTTCTGATAGCTGAAAGAAGGTAGCCGATAATATATTATTTCATTTCTTTTCTTTAATCAGTTGATAAATCAACTTTTTCTGATTGTCTGTTAAATAAATCCACTGAGTAAATAAATCTAATTGATCCCTATTCAATTGAACAGTAAAATTATTATCTGAAAAGGTTACTTTAATAAGCTTAAAAGAGAGCTTCCAATAGTTCCTTCCGGCATTTTTACTCCGAAATTAACTGCTATAGTTGCGCCTACCACCGCAAAGGTTTCCTGTTCCGGAATTTCAGCCCCGCCTTTCATAGAGGGAGAGTAAGCCAGGAAGGGAACCTTTTCACGGGTATGGTCTGTTCCTGTGTAGGTGGGATCGTTGCCGTGATCTGCTGTGATGATCAGAAGATCGTCCTTTTTCATTAAATCCAGAAGCCTGCCAAGGTTTACGTCAAATTTCTCAATTTCCCGGGCATAGCCTTCGGGATCTCTTCTGTGTCCCCAGAGAGCATCAAAATCCACCAGGTTCACGAAGCAGAGACCGTGGAAATCTGTCTGAGCAATTTCAAGGGTCTGTTCCATACCGTGTACAGAACTTTTTGACTTGTGGGAGTCAGTGATTCCCTGACCGTCAAAAATATCCCTGATTTTTCCTACCGAGATCACATCCAGTCCGGAGGCCTTCAGCGCATCCAAAGCTGTTTTGCCAAAGGGCTTCAGCGCATAGTCGTGGCGGTTGCTGGTACGCTTAAATTCACCTTTCTTTTTGCCCGTATAGGGGCGGGCAATGACCCGACCTACCCGCCATTCTTCCTTCATAGTCAGTTCTCTGGCGATCTCACAGCAGCGATACAGCTCATCAAGACCAAAGGTTTCTTCATTTCCGCAGATCTGCATAACGGAATCCGCAGAAGTGTAAACGATCATATGACCTGTGGCAATTTCTTCTTCTGCAAGTTCATCCAGGATCTCAGTTCCGCTGGCGCTTTTATTCCCGATGACTGTGCGGCCAGTTCGTTTTTCAAGTTCCCTGATAAGCTCCGGAGGAAAGCCGGTTTCTGTGAAGGTTTTGAAAGGTCTGGTGACTTCCAGCCCCATCATTTCCCAGTGCCCGGTCATGGTGTCCTTGCCGTTGCTTTTTTCACAGAGCTTTCCGTAGTAAGCCAGAGGGGCAGAGGCAGGAGGAACCTGCTTCAAAGGGGTAATGTTTGCAAGACCCAGCTTCTGCAAAGTGGGAATATGGAAGGAGTCTGCAGTCTGAGAAATATGTCCCAGAGTATTTACACCCACATCTCCGAAAGCCGGGGAATCCGGCATGGCTCCAACTCCCAGAGAATCCGCAACAATCACAAAAATACGTCTGAATTTTTCCATCATCCATTTACCTCATTTGATAAAAATAAAATAGACTTTTAACGTTTCAAACATCTGTACTATAGTTAGTATAATCCTGTTTTTGGGGTTTGCCAAGGGATTGTCAGTAAAATAACTGTAAATGAGCAAATTTAAACAGATGTACAAAAGCCTTTCTGGTTTGTCTTTGCAAGATGTATATAGAGAGTTTAATGTTTTTTATGTCCGCACATTACGGGTTTTATAATACTTAATCTGGCATTTGTCCGTTTACAGCGTGTTATCAGTTTTATGACAGGTTTCCTGCAGGTTGATTTTTTTAACAAAGATTAATTGATACTCCATTGTTTTCCGGTTGGTGATTTTTTATAATACAGTCAGGAGGTGGAGCTGATGAAGGAAATCAGGCTTGGCCGTGTTCTGGTGGGAAACCGTCATAAACGTGGGATTACCCAGGATGAACTGGCTGCATATTTAGGAGTATCCAAAGCTGCTGTTTCCAAATGGGAAACCGGAGTTTCCCATAGTTAAAGATACCACACCAAATATGACGAACCCACGCTTATACAGAACTGCAAAAGATATAAAGGCTTGATGTAAGTAATAACTACTGCATCAGGCTTTTTTCTTACACTATTCCGATTTAAATATCTATAACGATGAATTGAAATTTTCACATTTTCGTGATATACTATCATGAGTGATTATCATGG
Organism: Blautia caecimuris; assembly: GCF_024622975.1. Taxonomy (GTDB): domain Bacteria; phylum Bacillota; class Clostridia; order Lachnospirales; family Lachnospiraceae; genus Blautia_A; species Blautia_A caecimuris. The sequence continues at coordinate 23,498 of NZ_JANJZT010000023.1, forward strand.
CAAGGAGGACTATATGGCTGTAACATATAAAAAACTATTTCACTTGCTGATAGACCGGGGCATCCCGACCGCCGCATTGACGGAGAAAGCTGGATTTAGTGCTAATATTCTAACCCGACTAAGGCGTGACCAGTATGTATCTTTGGATAGTATCGAAAAGATATGTTTTGCTCTTGATTGCAAGGTGGATGATATTCTGGACTTTATTCCCGATGAAAAGGAGAAAGAAAATGGCTGATATAAGAAAAGAACAAGAGCGTGATGAACTCCATCGGGCGATATGGGCGATTGCCGATGAACTGCGTGGAAGCGTGGACGGATGGGATTTCAAGTCCTATGTGCTGGGTATGATGTTCTATCGCTATATATCTGAAAACCTAACAAATTACATCAACGAGGGCGAGATTGAAGCCGGAGAAGTGGGCTTTGATTATGCACAGTTGTCCGATGAAGATGCTGAACAGGCTCGCGAGGACTTGGTTAAAACGAAGGGATTCTTCATTCTGCCCAGCGAGCTTTTCTGCAATGTCAGAAAGAGAGCCGCAAATGACGAAAATCTGAATATGACTTTGGAAGCTGCCTTTAACCACATTGAGGAATCAGCAAAGGGCAGCGAAAGCGAAGATAATTTTGCGGGATTGTTTGATGATATTGACGTCAACAGCAACAAGCTGGGAACCACCGTTGCAAAGCGTAATGCAAACCTCGTGAAGCTGATCGAGGGCGTTGCAAACATGGGCTTGGGAAACTACAAGGATAATTCCATTGATGCCTTTGGCGATGCTTACGAATACCTTATGAGTATGTACGCATCCAACGCCGGAAAAAGCGGCGGTGAGTTCTTCACTCCCCAAGAGGTTTCCGAGCTTCTGACTCGTATGGCTGTTGCTGGGAAAACAGAGGTCAACAAGGTTTATGACCCTGCTTGTGGTTCTGGTTCTCTGCTTCTGAAAGCGGCGAAAATTCTTGGCAAAGAGAATGTCCGTCAGGGATTTTACGGTCAGGAAATCAACCTGACTACATACAACCTTTGCCGCATCAATATGTTCCTGCATGACATTGATTTTGACAAGTTTGACATTGCCCACGAAGATACTTTGTTGTCTCCGCAGCATTGGGACGATGAACCGTTTGAGGTTATTGTTTCAAATCCCCCTTACTCTATTAAGTGGGAGGGCGATGACAATCCTGTTTTGATAAATGACCCTCGTTTCTCTCCTGCCGGGGTGCTTGCACCGAAGTCAAAAGCTGACCTTGCCTTTATCATGCACTCTCTGGCATGGCTTGCCACCAACGGAACTGCGGCGATTGTCTGCTTCCCCGGCATCATGTACCGTGGCGGAGCTGAGAAGAAGATCCGCCAGTATCTGATTGACAACAACTTCATTGACTGCGTGATCCAGCTGCCCAGCAATCTGTTCTATGGCACATCCATCGCCACCTGCATCATGGTGCTGAAAAAGAACAAGCGGGACAACCAGACCCTGTTCATCGATGCCTCCAAGGAGTTTGTAAAGGTCACCAATAACAATAAGCTGACCGAGGAAAACATCCGCAAAATTGTGGATGCCTTTGCATCCCGGGAGAATACGGATTACTTTGCCCGTTGTGTGCCTTTTGAAGAAATCAAGGAGCAGGACTATAACCTGTCTGTCAGCACCTATGTGGAAGCCGAGGACACCCGGGAAGTGATTGACATTCGGAAACTCAACGCCGAAATTGAGCAAATCGTCGCCCGGGAGCAGAAGCTGCGAGAAGAGATTGATCGGATTATTGGGGAGATTGAGGGATGAGTTATTCAGAAATAATCAGCATTTTCATTTCTGTAGTCTCAATAATTATTGCATTGGCTGCTCTGTTTCAAACAAACAGGCAGATTGCATTGAGCAACAAACAACAATTATTTGATCGGCGGCTATCCCGCTATCTTGAGTTTAATATGATCTACTCTTTATATGATACAAATAAGCTGTATCTTAAAGACGAGACAACCTTTTACCACACAAATGACCTGATATTTTTGTGGCTGACCAACTGCGTTGATTTAGAAGAAATGATGCTTGCGGTTTCTAATCCTTTGCACCAGAAAGAACAGAAGATCCTGCTTACAAAATATGAGCGGTTAAAAAACGCCGCAATCGAAATCGCAATGGTATATGACGGTGATGCCGCCGTGATAGCCGGAGAATTTGTCTCGTCATTTGCGGATTTGCTTAAAGCAATGTATCAGCAACAAGTGTATATTTCAAAGTTGAAAGAGCAGGAAGAAAGAGACGGAATACCACTTTATCTTGATGACTATGAAGAGAAGTGCAAGAAAATGGCTGAAAGTATCGGACTATTTGAATTACGGAATAGACTCGAACATCTGTATAGCGAGATTGCTTGCAAAAAAGTACTTGATAAAATGAAAGACAGCTTGCGTCTAACGAAGGTGAGAAGATGACTAAACTTGACGAATTGATTCAGGAGCATTGCTCTGATGGGGTGGAATATAAAAAAATAGGAGCGGTGGTTTCAATTGAACGTGGTAAGAGGTTGGTTCGAGAACAGCTTTCAGCAGACCGTGGTTATCCTGTGTTCCAAAATAGCATGACCCCTCTCGGATACCATTCTGATTACAATTATCCAGAAAATACTGCTTTCATGATTGGAGCAGGTGCAGCTGGTGAAATTGGCTTCAGCACCGTAAAGTTCTGGGCTGCTGACGATTGCTATCCAATGGTATGTGGCGAAGATATCTCCAGCAGATACTTATATCACGCACTTTTAAGACTTCAACCGCAAATCAAATCAAGAGTTCGGAAAGCCAGTATTCCGAGATTGTCAAGGGCATCAATCGAGCAATTTGATATCCCCGTCCCCCCTCTGCCTGTCCAGCGTGAAATTGTCCGGATTCTGGACAATTTCACCGAGCTTACAGCAGAGCTTACAGCAGAGCTTACAGCAGAGCTTACAGCGCGACAAAAACAATATAATTATTATAGGAATAAGCTACTGACCTTCAATGGTGCTGATATTCCCATCGTCCAGCTCCGTACTGTTGTCAAAAAGAGCTGTTCTGGCTCTACTCCTACTAAAGGAAATTCTGGCTACTATGAGAACGGTACTATTCCATGGATAAGGACGCAGGATGTTCGCTTTAATGAAATTACTGAAGTGGATAGCTATATAACTGAAAAAGCAGTTGCAGAGACCGCAGTAAAGTGGATACCGGAGAATTGCGTGATTGTTGCAATTTCTGGTGCTACTGCTGGAAGATGTGCTATTAACAAGATAAAAGCAACCACCAATCAGCATTGTCTGAATTTGGAGATTGATGAGAGCAAAGCCTTGTATAGATACATCTACTACTGCATTTACAACAAGTATGATGAACTCCTTAGCAGAAAGCAAGGAGCAAGAGGCGATTTGAACTCATCTTTGGTATTGTCCCTTGAAATTCCCATTCCTGCACTTGATGTTCAGAGACGCCTTGTATATGTTCTGGACAATTTCGATGCTATCTGCTCAGATCTCAAAATCGGTCTCCCTGCGGAGATTGAAGCAAGGCAGAAGCAATACGAGTTCTATCGTGATGCTCTCTTGACTTATGCCGCAACTGGCAAGACAATCTTGACAGACAGACAGACAGACAGACAGACAGACAGACAGACAGACAGACAGACAGACAGACAGACGAGCTTAATGGCTTGATTCTGCTTTGTCAATATGTTTTTGGTTTTATTTCTATTACGCTGAACATGATTTCTGAAAACCATGACAGTAAGAGAAAGCCTATCACAAGTGGCAACCGTGAAGCTGGCGAGTACCCGTACTACGGTGCATCCGGCATTGTTGATTATGTGAGTGGTTATATCTTTGATGGAGATTATCTGCTTGTTTCCGAGGATGGAAACAATTTGGTGGCACGAAGCACACCGATTGCGTTCTCTATATCGGGCAAGAATTGGGTAAATAACCATGCTCATGTTTTGGAGTTTGATTGTTATGCAACGAGAAGATATGTCGAGTTTTACTTGAACGCTATCGACCTTTCACAATTTATTTCTGGTGGAGCACAACCGAAGCTGAACCAGAAGAACCTTAACACAATACCGATTCCGCTTCCTGCTATCAAGGAACAGGAGCGTATCGTAGGCATACTTGACCGCTTTGATACCCTCTGCAATGACATTTCTTCCGGCTTACCAGCAGAGATTGAAGCGAGGACGAAGCAATACGAATACTATCGTGATAAGCTACTGACTTTTGAGCCAGCTAAATAGAAAGGAGTACCATGCTCAGTTCAGATTCATTAAAAGAAATTTCAAACATTTTCTGTGGTGATACGGCGGACTTTTACACATATAAGCAAGGATATAAACTGGTAGAGTTCTTTAACTCTAACTTTGGAACGAAAGATGTCTATCGTTCTGGCTTTCCGTCAAGGTGGGCGTACGTCCACGATAAACTTGTAGATTTAATCAACAGCCATCAAATTGACAAGTTCTTCAATATTGTTCTTGGCAAAAGTTACTTAATGCAAGAACAATCGTTATCAGAAGTCGAGGCTGCCGAAAAAATTGAGACTATATATGCCGAATTCAATCGTATTATCCATAGAGATTTGTGTAAGATAACTCGAAGCAATGGACGCTATCATCTTGTCAGGGAAAACGACGATTTAGAGCCAATCGGAAATGGCGGTTTTGCGAATGTATATCGGCAAAAGTCCACAGGATTCGTAGTGAAGAAGTTAAAGGACGACTATTTGACGGATACAGGTATCAGAAGTCGTTTCAAAAGAGAATACAACATCACAAAATCACTGCAAGATGCGTCTGGAATTATTCAAGTTTATACGTTCGATGAAGGTAATAGTTCCTATACAATGGAATATGCGGAGACGACGCTTGATAAATATGTTAAATCATTCGATTTATCCGATGATATAAAGTTGAATTGTATTCGCCAAATCCTTTATATTATGACGGAAGTACACAAACGTGACATTATTCATAGAGATATAAGTGCGAATAATATCTTTATTATTTCTGGAATGATCAAAATCGCAGATTTCGGATTGGGAAAAGACTTGAATGTCTTTACCTCTCACCAAACAATGCACACCAACGCAGTAGGACAATTCTATTACTGTGCACCGGAACAGTTTATGATGCTTAAAGATGGGGATAAACGTAGTGATGTGTATTCCCTTGGTCGTGTTATAAATTTCATTATGACGGGCGACCCAAGAAATTCACACCATATTTACAGAAACATTGCAGAAAAAGCCACAAATTCAGATGCAGCATATCGTTATGCTGATGCAGGGCAGCTATCCATCTTTTTTGAGAAAGCGGTATCCTATAAGCAACAAGCTGAAAACCAAACACGTATAGACGAAAAAATCACAAGGAAAGTTTTTGATGACGAAATTGAAAGCTATATATATGATTTGAGTGCAGAGAAAATATCCACATCAATTCTCCATGAGAAAAAGGGATTTGTTGACGTGTTACTGGCATTTATGAGAAAGAGTGAAGATCACGCTCAATACGTCATTCAGAGTGTGGATAAGTCGTATCGGGAAGTTTGTGGGAGGTCTTTTGTTGCCTATGACCCATTTGCATCTTTTGCGTACCAAATTCTGTGTGGTGGATTTTCCTATGTGGTGAATGAAACCGCAGCAAATATTTTGCGTTTTGTAGCCAGAGATGTTAATCGCTTCTCCGCACAACATATGATTGACGATATTAAAAATGTCGGGGTTGAGCCGATGATAGAAGAAATTCTAGATTCTTAATGAAAGGAGCGTGAAATCGTGAGTACATATAACATTGTGCTTTCGACCAATGAAAGCACTGTTGTGACCGAATATGAGCCACAAACCAAACGCTCTGATGCCTACCAGAGTGAAGCAGCTTTGGAAGCGGCATTTATCAAAATGCTCGGAGAACAGGGATATGAGTATGTGACGATCCACAGCCCCGATGCACTCATTGCCAATCTCCGCAGACAGTTAGAATTGTTGAACAACTATCAGTTTACGGATAAGGAATGGGACAGCTTTTTCAAAAGCAAGATTGCCAATGCCAATGAGGACATCGTGGAAAAGACCCGAAAAATTCAGGAAGATTATGTGCAGAACCTGACCCGTGAGGACGGGACTACCATGAACATCTCCCTGATTGACAAAAAGAACATCCACAATAACCGACTGCAAGTTATCAACCAGTATGAGGAAACAGCCGGAAAACATGATACCCGATATGATGTTACCATTCTGGTGAACGGTCTGCCGCTAGTTCATGTGGAATTAAAACGCCGTGGAGTGGCAATCAAGGAAGCATTCAATCAGATCAACCGCTATCAGCGTGATAGCTTTTGGGCTGGTTGTGGACTTTATGAGTATGTGCAGATTTTTGTAATCTCCAACGGCACATTTACAAAGTACTATTCTAACACTACCAGAGCAAGTCACATCAAGGAAAATGAAAATTCTTCCAAGAAGCACAGCAAGAAAACTTCTAACAGTTTTGAGTTCACTTCCTATTGGGCAGACGGCAATAACAAGGTCATTCCCGACCTTGTGGACTTCACAAAGACATTCTTTGCGAAGCACACCATTTTGAACATCTTGACAAAATATTGCGTGTTCACTTCTGAGGAATTGTTGCTCGTTATGCGACCTTATCAGATTGTGGCAACCGAGCGTATTTTGAACAGGATTGAAGTGTCCACCAACTACAAGAAAACAGGAACAATCGAAGCCGGAGGATATATCTGGCACACCACAGGAAGCGGTAAGACATTGACTTCCTTTAAGACAGCCCAGCTTGCGACAGGACTGACGTATATCGAAAAGGTTCTGTTTGTGGTTGATCGTAAGGACTTGGACTATCAGACCATTAAGGAATATGACCGCTTTGAAAAAGGTGCTGCCAACGGAAACAAGAGTACCGCTGTTTTGCAAAGACAGCTTGAGGACAGCACCTCCCGAATTATCGTAACGACCATTCAAAAATTGGATGTGTTCATTACGAAAAATCCGAACCACCCTATCCGTAACAAGCATATTGTTCTTGTGTTTGACGAGTGCCACCGCAGCCAGTTTGGAGACATGCACACCCGAATTGTCGGAGGGCAAATCAAAAAGGGCGAAAAGACAATCAAGGTGGAAAAGTATTTCAAGAACTATCATATCTTTGGATTTACTGGCACACCGATTTTCGCAGTCAATGCCGGAACAGGTGGAAATCCGAATCTCCGAACCACAGAGCAGGCTTTTGGTGCGAAGCTCCATACCTACACTATTGTGGATGCAATCAATGATGGAAATGTGCTGCCGTTCCGCATCGACTATATTAACACGGTCAAGCAGAAGGATGAAAAGCAGGACAAGCAGGTTGCCGCTATTGATACCGAGGAAGCATTGAGTTCGCCGGAGCGTATCACAGAGGTTGTGAAGTACATTCTGGAACACTTCGACCAAAAAACCATGCGAAATTCCTACTATAGTCTGAAAGGTCAGCGAGTAAACGGCTTTAACTCTATGTTCGCCGTCAGCTCTATTCCTGTCTGCAAAAAGTATTACCTGGAGCTTAAAAAACAGATTGCAGAACGGCACAGAGATTTGACCATTGCCACTATCTTCTCATTCGCTCCAAATGAAGCGGATAGTGCCGATGGTATTCTGGACGATGAAAGTTTTGACACCGATGACCTTGACCAGAGTTCCCGTGACTTTCTGGATATGGCAATTAAAGACTACAACAAGATTTTCAAAACCAATTTTGATACATCAAGCAAGGGTTTCCAAGATTACTACAAAGACCTTTCCGATAAGGTTAAGAAGCGTGAAGTCGATTTGCTGATTGTAGTCAACATGTTCTTGACGGGCTTCGATGCAACAACACTTAACACCCTTTGGGTAGATAAGAACTTGAAAATGCATGGTCTGATACAGGCATTTTCCAGAACGAACCGTATCCTCAATTCAGTCAAGTCCTTTGGTAATATTGTCTGCTTCCGTGATCTTGAAGAAGCTACCAACGATGCGATTGCATTGTTCGGAGACAAGGAAGCAAACGGTATTGTCCTCTTGAAATCTTATGAGGATTATTACTACGGTTGTGTCGATGATAAAGGTCGCGAGCAGAAAGGTTATGAGGAACGAATTGCCGAACTGTTGCAGAAATATCCTTTGGGACAGCCGATTGTCGGAGAGCAAAACAAGAAAGATTTTATTGTCCTGTTTGGCAACATTCTCCGTTTGAGAAATATCCTTGCTGCCTTTGACCGCTTTGCCGGAAATGAAATCCTATCTCCGATTGATTTCCAAGACTACACAGGCACATACCATGATGTGTACGAGGAAATCAAACCGAAACCGGGAAGCAAGGAAAGCATTATGGATGATGTTGTCTTTGAAATGGAGCTTGTCAAACAGGTGGAAGTCAACATTGATTATATCCTGATGCTGGTTGGGAAGTATCACGATGGAAACTGTGAGGATAAGGAAATCCTTGTTGCGATTGATAAAGCAATCAAATCCAGCTTGCAGCTTAGATCTAAAAAGGAACTGATTGAAAACTTTATTGCTACTATCAACACAAATACCGATGTCAATACTGACTGGCAGTGTTTTGTCAGAGAGCAGAGAGAGACCGATATTCAGACTTTGATCACTGAAGAAAAATTGAAACCGGAAGAAACGAGAAAGTTTGTGGAGAACGCTTTCCGTGATGGCGTACTCAAAACCACCGGCACAGATGTTGATCGACTGATGCCGCCCGTTTCCCGTTTCGGAGGTGGAGGTTCTCGTGATAAGAAGAAACAGACAGTTATTGAAAAACTAAAAGGGTTCTTTGAGAAATACTTTGGACTGGTTAGCCCAGAGGTTTCAAAAGAATCGGATAAGGTTACATATCTTTATGATACAGAACCAACACTATCTATGGTGGCAGAGGAACCGGCGCATTACGGAAAAGATATTTAGTGTATAATGGCTTTATCAAAATCTTCAATGCGATTAAAATACCGAAAAAACAAAGAGGAGTGATTGCGTGGCAGAAAGTCAAAATATAGAATGGAAAGAGTCTTGGCGAGATGAGTATCTTAAGTGGATATGCGGTTTTGCCAATGCACAGGGTGGCAAGATTTATATTGGCACAAATGATGACGGCACGGTGATCGGCGTTCAGGACAGTAAAAAATTACTGGAAGATATTCCGAATAAAGTTCGGGATGTTCTTGGTATTATTGTAGATGTTAATTTGCTGACTGAAGATGGAAAAGACTACATTGAAATTTGCGTGAATTCGAATAGTTATCCCGTCAATTACAAGGGTGAATATCATTATCGGAGCGGTAGCACCAAGCAGCAGTTAAAGGGACAGGCATTAAATCAGTTTCTGTTACAGAAAACAGGAATTACGTGGGACAGTGTGCCGGTTCAAGGAGTAACTATACAAGATTTAAGAAATGACAGTTTCGATATTTTCCGGGAACAGGCAGTACGCAGCAAACGAATGGACAAGAAAGATATTGATGCCACGAATGAACAGCTACTGGACAGTTTGAACTTGCTTGAAAATAGTCATTTGAAAAGAGCAGCTATTTTGTTATTCCATCATAATCCGGAAAAATGGATACCGGGAGCATACATCAAGATTGGTTATTTTGAATCGGATTCAGAACTGCGTTATCAGGATGAAATTCACGGTTCACTAATTTCACAGGCAGATAAAGTGGTTGATCTCATTTTTACGAAATATTTAAAGGCAGATATTTCGTATCAAGGAGTAACAAGAGTGGAAACCTACCCTTTTCCGAAAGAAGCAATTAGGGAAGCTGTTTTTAATGCGATTGCACACAAATTTTATGGAGCATTAATTCCAATTCAAATCAGTGTGTATGCAGATCGGATTTATATTGCGAATGATTGTATTTTCCCGGAAGATTGGACAATTAATGATTTAATGGGGAAACATCGGTCAAGACCGTATAATCCTCTGATTGCCAATACATTTTTTAGAGCTGGTTTTATCGAAGCGTGGGGACGTGGAATTGAAAAAATCAAGGATAGCTGCAAAGAAGCCGGAAATCCTATGCCGGAATATACGATTAAACGTGAGGACATTATGGTTATGTTCAAGAGCTTGGTTAGTAGCACTGACCAAGATACTAACCAAGCTACTGACCGAGCTAACCAAGGTAACGATAACTCCATAGTTACACGCATCTTGAAAGTGATTCAAGAGGAACCATCGTTGTCTCAGAAAAAGATTGCAGATGTCATTGGCGAAAAGTATAGTACAGTTAAGTATTATATGGAATCTATGAAAAAATCTGGAATTATAAAAAGAGAAGGTTCCAGCCAAAAAGGAAAATGGATTATTCTATAGCTATATTTCACACAATTCAACAATTACATTACTCTGCTGATACAGCCAGTCCGTAAATTCTTTCGGGCTGGCTGTTCCTGTTTTTACAGCCTTTTTTCTCTGCAATGCTTCTTTCTTAAAGTGGGAAAAGGCAGCCTGTATTTTTTCCAGACGGTCAGCAGGAAAGCCTGCGGTATTTTTTACCCGGTTTATTTTGTTGCGCCAGTTCTGGCATTCATTTTTATAAAGCAGGTCATAGGTATTTTCTCTTGCCCTCTCGTCAAATCCCCGCTTGTTTTGAAGCGCCTGTGCTTTTCGGCACTTATCGCTGCACAACTCATACCGCTGGCTCTTTGCCAGAAAATATTTCCCGCAGACCTTGCACTGCCGGAAGCAAAGCCCCCAGTCATTCAGCCTGTTCAGATAATAGGTAACCAACGGGTAGAGGGATGCATAGGCAGACACACATTCTTCTGTGCGCCGGTTGTCCGGGAACCAGAGGTCAAGCCGGGTATCTTCTGACGGTGCGCCTTTGAAATAAAGGCTGCCCGCTTGAAAATGTTTCGGTTTTCCTGTCTCCCTGTCAAAGCTCATGGTTTCGTTATGGAATACACCGGTCAGGCGGCTCATTTTATCCATGAAGCGGTCACAGGCAGCATTACGGTCACGGGGTTCTCTGGCAAGCAGATAGCTGTTCCAGATGCGGAACGCCACATACATTTTCAAAGGGTCATTGCTAAGATATTTTCCCCAGAGAAATTCGCTTGCCGCCTGTTCCAGTTCCGGCTGTTTCCATCGGTTGGAATGGAGGGCTTGCCGCAGTGGAGAAAGCCCGTATAAGTTCCAATCTCTGTTCGTGTCACGCTCAAAGTTTATCAAAAAAGTTCCCAACGGGCGTGTCATATCACAAAGCACCTCTGTGTTCTGGCTCCCGTTCAGCCGGAAGCGGATCTGCTGTTCTTCCCCAATCAAAATCCGCTCTTTCATTTTCTTCCTGTCCAGCGTCAGGACAAACAAAATCCTCTCAAAACATGGCTCATGCCGTATAAACTGATTCTCCATCCTTATCCCCTGCCTTTGTTTATGGTAATTATATAATTCAGTTATATTCGTTACACTCATGGTATCGCAGAAGTATTGTTTTGTCAAGGGTAGTTCGCTATGATGATTGCAGTTGGTAATTTCGTGCCACACAGTACCTTGACAAGTGAATGACCGTCCAAAAGGGATATGACCGGCAGGAGAAGTGACGCATCCGGCGCACCAATGCAGGGAAACACCGCAGGAATGGGGCAGGAAAACGGCTTTTGGGGAGAACAGCAACAGGAAGCATTTTAACCTATTTGATTTATGGGAGGAACAGAATGAACGATAAAAAGAGATTGAACAGCTACGAGGATTTACCGCTGGTTCTGGATGTGGCGGACATCCAGCGGATTATGGGAATTTCAAGAGCGAGCGCCTATGAGCTGGTACACGCACCCGGCTTTCCGGCGTTCCGCAGGGGCAGGCTTATCAAGGTCAGCAAAATTGCTTTCTTTGAATGGATGGCAAAAGGCTCCGAAACCGTACCGGGAAGCGACAAATAAGCGTGAGGTATTATCCCCTGACTGCAATACTGCCGCACTTTCCAAAGGGGCATACAGAGGGAAAAAACCTTAAAAAGGATACCGAAACGCTACACCAAAACAGCCTATCTGCGTACATCAGATAGAAACGGAGAAAGGAGCCGGTTATGGCAAGAATGAGCAACAAGCGGCGGTTGGAATGGTCTTTCTTCTTAAATGACCGCAGCCGTATTGCTTACAACGAACTGTGCCGGAAATGCCAGCACGAATGTAAACAGAGCTTCCGGGCGGTTGTGGTTGACTGCCCGAAGTATCTTTCCAAGCGTTCCAAGAAAAAGGGAAAGACTGCCGGAAACGGCAAAACCCCTTAGGAACTAAGGGCGCACTTCTATACATAGTCTAAAGACCATGTATCGTGCGTCCTGCGGAGCTTACCCCTGCCGCTGATAAAATCAGCAATCCGAGGTCTGCGTTCGCTTCGCTCCGACAAGGTGGCTACACCCCCTTGCGCCGCTAAAGCGGCTATCCCCTGTGTACCCGCCGCAAAGAGAAATCCGCTCTGCGGTTTTCCCTTTTCATCGGGTTTTATAGAAGCACTGACACACAGACTGTCTGCGGATGGTCTTTCTTTATCTTACTAAGCAAAGGATGTGAGAACATGGAAAAATCTTTGGAACAGTTAAAGCAGGAATATGAAAAAACCACTGTCCTGCTGGAACGGGAAAAACGGAAAATGCAGCGTTTGAAAAACCGGCAGGCGTATCTGGAAAGCGGTTCCCGGAAACAGAGGACGCACCGGCTGATTACCCGTGGGGCAGCTATTGAGAGCATTGCACCACAGACAAAGGAGCTAACCGAAACGGAATTTTATTCCCTCATGGAAAGCATTTTGAATCTGCCGCAGGCGGAGCATTTCATCCGGTCTGCCGCAGAAAACCACGCCCGTATTTCCGGGCAGGAGAAAGGCGGTGACTAAGGATAGCACTTTATCATTTTTCAATCGCACAGATAAAGCGCAGCGCCGGTCAGAGCGCCATTGCCAGCGCAGCCTACCGAGCCGGGGAGCGCCTTTACAGCAGCTACTATGGAGAAGTCAGCGACTACACCAAAAAGGGCGGCGTGATCGCTTCGGAAATCATGCTGCCGCCCCATGCGCCGGAAATATATCTTGACCGGGCGACCCTCTGGAATGCTGTGGAGAGCTGCGAGAAACATCCAAAAGCACAGCTTGCCTATTCCTTTGATATTGCCATGCAGAATGAATTGACGCTGGAAGAAAACATGGAGCTGGCGAGGAAGTTCGTGCAGGAGCAGTTTGTGGCAAAAGGCATGATTGCTGACCTCGCTTTTCACAGCCCGGAGAAAGAGGACGGCGGTATCCCAAACCCGCATTTCCATGTGATGACAACAATGCGCCCTTTGAACCTGGATGGCACATGGGGACAAAAACAGCGGCGGGAATATTTTCTTGATGAAGATGGAAACCGAATCCGGGATAAAAACGGCGATTATATGTTTAACGCTGTCCATACAACAGACTGGCATGAGCCGGAAACGCTGGAACACTGGCGGGAGCAGTGGGCGGCTGCCGTTAATACAAAATTTGAGGAAAAAGGGCTGGATGTGCGTATCGACCACCGTTCCTATGTGCGGCAGGGACTTGACCTGATACCTACTGTCCACGAGGGAGCTAATGTCCGGCAGATGGAAGCAAAGGGCATCCGCACCGAGAAAGGGGAACTGAACCGCTGGATTAAAGCCACCAATCGGCTCATGCAGGATGTGAGGAAGAAGATCAAAGCCCTGTTTTTCTGGATGGCAGAGGTAAAAGAAGAACTTTCCAAACCGCAGACACCGAGCCTTGCCGACCTGCTGATCGCTTATTACAACCAGCGCAACGCAGGGGCATGGAGCAATAAAGCCAGAACCGGAAACTTAAAGCAGTTTGCCGAAGCCGTCAATTATCTGACAGAAAACAAGCTGCTCACATTAGAGGATTTGCAGGAGCGTCTTTCCTCTGTCAGTGAAGAATTTGAAGCATTAAGCGGCTCCATGAAAAAGAAATCTGCCCGGATAAAGGAATTGCAGGAATTGATACGGGAGGGCGAGAATTATCAGCGTCTAAAACCTGTCCATACGGAATTGAACAATATCAAGTTTAAGAAACAGAGGGAGAAATTTGAAACATCCCACGATGCGGAGTTACGGCTGTTTTATGCCGCCCGCCGTATTCTGAAAGAAAAGCTGGACGGAAAACCCATTGCCCTGAAAGCATGGAAACAGGAATATGCACAGTTAAAAACAGAGTATGCCGAACTGTCTCCGCAGCATAAGCCGCTCCGGGAGGAAGTGATACGGCTGCGGCAGGTGCAGAACGCCGTAGATACCGCACTGCGCCGGAGGGAGCAGCCACAGGAAGTACAGAGAAAGAAACATGAGATGGAGCTATGATATAACCGGCAGCTTTACCGCTGCCGGCATTTTTATGGAGGGAGCATTTGAATGTATTTGAAGCGGTGAAACAGTCTGTTACCACCCGGCAGGCTGCTTCATTCTATGGAATCCGGGTGGGGAGAAACGGCATGGTCTGCTGTCCATTCCACAATGACCGCACGCCCAGCATGAAAGTGGACAGCCGCTTTTACTGCTTCGGCTGCGGGGCTTCCGGGGATGTGATCGACTTTGCCGCTTTGCTGCATGGATTGGGGAAACGGGAAGCTGCGGTCAGGCTTGCGGAGGACTTCGGCGTTTCCTATGAGAAATCCGGCAATGCGCCGCCAGATAGGAAGCGTCACAACAGGTCACAGCCCCGACAAAAATCAGCGGAGCAGAGATTTCAGGAAACGGAACGGTATTGTTTCCGGGTGCTATGCGATTATCTGCGCCTGCTGGAGCATTGGAAAACAGCATACGCCCCACAGCCGCAGGATGCCATCTGGCATCCTCTTTTTGTGGAAGCGTTGCAGAGGATAAGCTACACAGAATACCTTTTGGATATTTTGTTATACGGAGAAATAGAAGAAAAAGCGGCATTGATCGCCGCACAGGGAAAGGAGGTGCTGCGGCTTGAACAGCGAATTTCAGAGCTTGCCGCCGGAAACGCAGGAAGCGGTCAAAAGGACGATGGACACAATGGAACCGGCGCAGACACCGGCAGAAATCCGGGAGACGTTAGAGGGGACGCAGAAAGGCGGCGTGAAGAACAGCATCCGAAACTGCCTGACGGTGTTCCAGCGTGACCCGCTGTTTCGTGGGGCGCTGCGCCTGAACCTTTTGACGGAGCAGATTGACATTGTGAAGCCGTTGGGCTGGGAGCGCACCAGTACCACGCTGACCGACATGGACATGAACTACCTGCTTTTGTATCTGGAAGAAAATTACGGGCTTACCAGCGAGAAAAAGGTGCAGAGCGCTATCAAGATTGTTGCCAATGAAAACCGCTACCATCCGGTCAGGGATTACCTGAACAGCCTGCAATGGGACGGCACAGAGCGCATCCGTTACGCCCTGCATCACTTTCTGGGAGCCGATACGGACGAATACACCTATGAAGCCTTGAAACTGTTCCTGATGGGAGCCATCCGGCGAGTGTTCAGACCGGGGAGCAAGTTTGAGGTCATGCTCTGTCTGGTTGGTGGTCAGGGAGCCGGGAAATCTACCTTTTTCCGGCTGCTGGCAGGCAGGGACGAATGGTTTTCAGACGATTTGAAGAAGCTGGACGATGAAAATGTGTACCGCAAGCTGCAAGGGCATTGGATTATCGAGATGTCGGAGATGATTGCCACAGCCAACGCCAAGAGCATTGAGGAAATCAAGTCATTCTTAAGCCGCCAGAAAGAAACCTACAAAGTGCCGTATGAGACACATCCGGCAGACCGGCTGCGGCAATGTGTATTTGGAGGGACGACCAACCGGCAGGACTTTTTGCCCCGTGATCGCACCGGCAACCGGCGCTTTCTCCCCGTGACGGTGTACCCGGAACGGGCGGAGGTTCACATACTGGACGATGAAGCGGCGGCGAGGGCGTATATCGAACAGATGTGGGCGGAAGCCATGACGATTTATCGCAGTGGGAAGTATAAGCTGTCATTCAGCATAGAAATGAACCGATACCTGAACGCCCACCAGCAGGACTTTATGCAGGAAGACACACAGGCTGGCATGATCTACGCCTATTTGGAGGACTACACCGGCGACAGGGTATGTTCCAAGCAGCTTTATGAGGAAGCGCTGGGGAACTTAAATTCCCCGGCAGACTGGGAGACACGGGCAATCTGCGAGATTATGAATACCGGCATTGCGGGCGGCATCATACAGGGCTGGGCAGCCTACAAAAGCCCGAAGCGGTATAAGAAATACGGTTCTCAAAAAGGCTGGGAGCGTGTCAACCAAGCTCCGCCGGAGGGGGACGGTTTTCGAGAAATCACGGAAGAAGAAGCCCGGCAAATGGAACTGCCATTCTGAAAAGCCACCGGTTGACAGTTTGGTTGACAGCCGGTTGACGGGGAAAAGCCTGATATTTGGGGCATTTCTCTCCTTTGTCAACCATGTCAACCAAGAAATCAAAGAAAAAGTAAAAAGTAATCATAGAGCGCCTATGGATTGTTTTCAAAGTCTTTTCTGCCAGTTGACACGGTTTGGTTGACACGGAGACAGTCTGCGGCTGTACACCTGCCTGACATTCCCTTGTCGGGCATATTTCATTTATGGAGGTAACTGCCTATGGCAAAAAGCAAAAACGAGAGCAATAACAAAAACAGCGGCACCCTGCTTACCGAAAAAGACGGCACCCAGTATTTTGTCATGGGGAAAGTCCGTATCAAGGTATCGGAGCATTTCGCACAGGATGGGAAGCCGCTTGACAGCCTACTGGAAGATGTGATCCAGCACGCTGCCGCCGCTTCCTGAAAAAATACGGAATAACGACTGTCAATCAGCCCACGCTTATGATATACTTGTACCAGCGAGTATTGTATAAGCGTGGGTTGTTTCTTTTAGAAGGAGGATTTTTAACCGTGAAACAACCATACAATACAACGATTTATAACACTGCACTATATTTGAGATTGAGCCGTGACGATGAATTACAGGGGGAAAGCGGCAGTATCCAGACCCAGCGCATGATGCTTAGACAGTATGCCGCAGAACATGGGCTGACTGTTGTAGACGAGTACATTGACGACGGATGGAGCGGGACAAATTTCGAGCGTCCAAGTTTCCAAAGGATGATTGATGACATCGAGGACGGGAAAATCAACTGCGTTGTCACAAAGGACTTATCCCGTCTGGGAAGAAACTATATCCTAACCGGTCAGTACACGGAAATCTATTTCCCCAGCAAGGGAGTACGCTACATTGCCATCAATGACAATGTGGACACCATCAACGGAGAAAGCGAGCTTGCCCCATTCTTAAACATCCTGAATGAAATGCACGCCCGACAGACCAGCAAAAAGGTCAAGGCTGCCATGCGCACAAGATTTGCCAATGGCGCACACTATGGAGCCTATGCACCGCTGGGCTATGTAAAAGACCCGGACAAAAAAGGTCATCTTCTGATCGACCCGGAAACACGCTGGATTGTAGAGAAGATTTTTGACCTTGCAGTACACGGGAGGGGTGCCGCCAGCATTACACGGATTCTGGTGGAGGAAAAAGTACCTACCCCCGGCTGGCTGAACTATGAAAGATACGGGACTTTCGCCAATATCTACGCCGGTGCGCCCGCAGAAAAAGCCTATGCGTGGACGATAGCACAGGTCAAGAGCATTTTGAAAGAGGAAACCTACATCGGTCACAGCGTTCACAACAAGCAGAGCAACATTTCATTCAAGAACAAGAAAAAGGTGCGGAAGCCGCAGGAAGAATGGTATCGTGTGGAAAATACCCACGAAGCCATCATTTCCGAAGAAGTGTTCCAAAAAGTTCAGGAGCTGATTGCAAGCAGACGCAGGAAACGCAGAAACGGTACGACACAGATTTTCGCAGGATTGATAAAATGTGCAGACTGCGGATGGTCTTTAGCCTATGGGGAAAACAAGCAGAACAAGAACCCATACGGGTACTACCATTGCAGCAAGAACGGACAGGGATTACGCCAGTGTTCCATGCACTATATCCGCTATGATGTACTGTATGCCTATGTACTTGCAAGACTGCAATACTGGTCTATGCTGGCACAGAAAGACGAGGACAAACTGCTGAAACGGCTGCTCAATGCCAGCGACAGAGAAAGAAACTCTGCGAAGAAAAAGCAGGCTGCGGAGCTGAAAAAGGCAGAGAAGCGTAAAGCCGAGGTTGACGGGCTGTTTGCTAAAATGTATGAGGACTGGTCTGCCGGACGCATAACCGAGTATAACTTCAATATGCTGTCCGAGAAGTACCAGAACGAGCAAAAGGAGCTTGAAACAAAAATAAGACAGCTTCACGAAACGATGGAAGCCGCCGTACAGACCGCAGCGGATGCTGAAAAGTGGATTGCCCTGATGAAACAGTATGTCAACCCTGTGGAGCTGACCGCCGAACTTCTGAACACTCTAATTGAAAAAATAACCGTCCACGAAGCTGTCAAGGGCGAGGACGGAAGCCGTGAGCAGGAAGTAGAAATCTACTACCGCTTCATCGGCAAAATCGACTGACCTTTCTTTTTTACCCAACAATATCTTTAATTAAGGGAAACGGGTATGACATACCCGGACATTACGCTGCTGCCGCAGCTTGCGGCATATTTTAATATCAGTATTGATGAACTTATGGGATATGAACCTCAGATGGATAAAATGGAAATCCGGAAATGCTATTATCTGCTTGCAGAAGAATTTTCCTCTCTTTCCTTTGAGGAGGCACTGGAACATTGCCATGAAAAGATAAAAAAATATTATTCCTGCTATCCGCTTTTGTTTCATATGGGTATTTTGCTGGTAAATCATTTTATGCTGGCAGGAAGTCCGGAAAAATCGGAGCAGATACTGGAAGAGGCAAGAGAGCTTTTCAGCCGTGTAAAAACAGAAGCAGAGGATCCGAATCTTGGAAAAGAGGCGCTTCAGATGGAAGCGTACTGCCTGCTGATCCTGAAACGGCCGGAAGAGATACTGGAGCTGTTAGGCGAGGATGCGATAATAACAAATCCGGCAGAACCGGTGCTGGCTTCTGCCTATCAGCTTCTGGGAAATGCTTCGGAAGCGGAACGGATTTTGCAGATCGGCATATACAAAGAGGTTGTTGCCCTGTGTAATGTATTATCCTCATATATGAATCTCTGCACAGGAGGAGCTGAGGAGTTTGAGGAGATCTGCAGCCGGTTTCTTGCAGTTGCACAAGCCTTTCAGCTGGAGAAACTTCATCCGGGAATCATGCTTCCCGGTTATCTTATGATTGCGCAGGGATGGGCAGTGCGGAAGGAATGGAAAAAGAGCAGTAAACAGGATCAGTTTTTCTCTGAAGCAGGGAGAGGTATTTGGATTTCTCGGGCCAAACGGGGCAGGAAAAACAACGACTGTAAAGCTTCTTACAGGGATGCTGGCTCCTTCTGAGGGAGAAATCAGGATACTGGGACTGAATCCGGCAGAAGCCCCGAAAAAGGTACACGCTGTTTCCGGGGTAGTAACGGAGCATGCGCAGATGTACAACAATATGACCGGAAAGCAGAATCTTATTTTTTATGGTTCTGTGTTCGGAATGGCAAAAGCAGAGGCAGATAAAAGAGCGGCTTTCCTGCTGAAACAACTGGAACTGGATGAAGCGGGAGATCAGAAGCTGTCTACCTATTCGACAGGTATGCGTCAGAGACTTTCCCTTGCCAGAGCTTTGATCCACAGACCACAGATCCTTTTTCTTGACGAACCTACTTCCGGACTTGATCCGGAAAGCGCTCAGAATGTGAATCAGCTGATCAGGAAGCTGGCAGAGGATGATTATATAACGATTTTTCTCTGCACACACCAGCTTCGATATGCTCAGGAGATCTGTACAAGATATGGACTGATGGCTCAGGGAAGGCTGCTTGCCACCGGCACTCTGGATGAATTGCGAAATAAGGTGGCTTCCGGTATAAGTCTTGAGATCTGTGGGGATCACATGCCGGAGGAACTGGGATTTTTAAGAACAGGAGAGTGGCAGTATGAGAGCAGAATCCGGTCCGACAAAGAGATTCCTGACCTTGTCCGTAAAATCGTAACAGGCGGCGGAGATATTTACTCGGTCAATGTAAAAAAACCGTCCCTAGAGGATATTTATTTTTCCCTTACTGCCAGAGAGGAGGCACTGCTATGAAACAAAAAATGGCTGCTATTATCAGAAAAGACTTAAGAAATATCACGACCAATAAAAATCTGTTTCTTTCCCTTTTGATCGTTCCCCTGGTTTTTACCATTATTTTTCCGTCCATTCTCGTATGCGCCATCCATTTTATGCCGGATGACCCGGACATTCAGAAGATGCTGGAGCTTCTGCCGATGTCCCTTCGCTCCGGAAATATGGAGCTGGACCTGATGGGAATGATTCTGAATTATATTCTTCCTGTGTTTTTTCTGATCATACCTGTAATGGCGGCGTCCATTATGTCAGCCAGCGCATTTGTAGGAGAAAAGGAAAAACATACTCTGGAGACTCTGCTTTACTGTCCTTTATCTGTGAAACAGATCTTCTGTGCAAAGGTAATGGCATCCTTTTTTCTGAGTATGCTGATATCTTTTATTTCTTTTCTGGCAATGCTTCTGGTACTTGAAGCAGAGACACTGTTTCTGATGGGAAGTTTTCTGCTTCCCGGAATCAGCTGGTTTGTGATTTTGTTTTTGATCTCGCCTTCTGTTTCCCTGATCGCAATTACTTTGATCGTGCGGGGTTCTGCAAAGGCTCAGAGTGTGGAAGAGTCCCAGCAGGGCGCTGTTTTTCTGGTGATCCCGCTGCTTCTGCTGGCTGTGGGACAGTTTATGGGAGTGCTTCTTGTAAACACATGGATTTTGTTGGGATTGGGAGCACTATGCGCTTTGGCGGCAGGACTTCTTCTGAAAAGATCAATGGGACGGTTCAGCTATGAAATGCTGCTGAAATAATGAAACAGAAAATTTGAAAAAAGGAATAAATGACAAACATGGAATGAAACAGACAGAATGCGGTACAGGCATAAAAAGAAGTATCAGAATCCAATCCCGGGATATGGGTGGATCATTCCGGGTATGTGGCAGAGGCCTGCAAAAATATTGCGTAGCTCTGCCATAGTCTGTCTGTTGAAGCGGCTTATATGCTTCTGTGAATTTTGTTGTCTGTTACAGTTGTCTGTCAGTATTTACATAAAAATGGACAAAAAAAGTATGATATTTTTGTGTAAAATATGGAAACTGAAGATTGTCCTCCAAAATATACAAGATATGCCTTGACGGAAAGCTGGTTATACTATATATTCTAAACATGAAATATGAGTTGCACAGAAATAACTGTGTGGATTTAAAAACAGGAGGATGATTCATGAGACAGGAATGGGCTTCATTTAACGGAGGCGTTTGGCAAAAAGAAATCAACGTGCGTGATTTCATTCAGAAAAACTATACACCTTATGAGGGAGATGAATCCTTTCTGGCAGGACCTACAAAGGCCACAAACGATTTATGGGCACAGGTTATGGAGCTGACAGAGGAAGAGCATAAAAAAGGCGGTGTCCTGGATATGGATACTCATATTATCTCCACCATTACATCCCATGGACCGGGATATCTCAATAAAGAAAAAGAAACAATTGTAGGATTTCAGACAGATAAGCCTTTTAAGCGGGCGCTTCAGCCAAACGGCGGTATCCGTATGGCGATCAAAGCCTGCGAGGACAACGGCTATCATGTGGATCCGGAAATTGTAGATTTTTATACAAAATACAGAAAAACACACAACGACGGCGTATTCGACGTATATTCACCGGAAATGCGAGCCTGCCGTTCCAGCCATATTATTACAGGGCTTCCGGATGCCTATGGACGCGGCCGTATCATCGGTGATTACAGACGAGTGGCTCTCTACGGAGTGGATCGTCTGATCGAGGACAAAGAGGATCAGAAGGCAGGAACACGAAGTAATATGTACGAGGACGTGATCCGGGGCCGAGAGGAGCTTTCTGAACAGATCAAGGCATTAAAGGAGCTGAAAAAGCTGGGAGAGATCTACGGCTTTGATATTTCAAGACCGGCTCAGAACGTGCAGGAAGCCATTCAGTGGCTGTACTTCGGATACCTGGCAGCCATTAAGGAGCAGAACGGCGCGGCAATGTCTCTTGGACGTACTTCCACTTTCCTTGACATTTATGCAGAGCGTGACCTTGCAAACGGCACCTTTACAGAGGAGCAGATCCAGGAATTTATCGATCACTTTATTATGAAGCTCCGTCTTGTAAAATTTGCAAGAACTCCGGAGTACAACGCGCTGTTTTCCGGAGATCCTACCTGGGTCACAGAATCCATTGCAGGTATGGGAATTGACGGAAGAAGCATGGTAACAAAAATGTCCTACCGTTACCTCCACACACTTTCCAACCTGGGACCGGCGCCGGAACCGAACCTTACTGTTCTGTGGTCTACAAGACTTCCTCAGAACTTCAAGCGTTTCTGCGCAAAGACTTCCATTGCATCCTCATCCATTCAGTATGAGAATGATGACCTGATGAGAGTGACTCACGGAGACGACTATGCTATTGCCTGCTGCGTATCTTCCATGCGTGTGGGAAAAGAAATGCAGTTCTTCGGAGCCCGCGCAAATCTTGCAAAATGCCTTCTCTATGCTATTAACGGCGGTGTGGATGAGATCACAAAGAAGCAGGTGGGACCGAAATACCGTCCCATCACCTCTGAATATCTTGATTATGACGAGGTAATGGAGCGTTATGACGATATGAGCCGCTGGCTGTCTCACGTATATGTGAATACTCTGAATATCATTCACTACATGCATGACAAATACTGCTACGAGCGCCTTCAGATGGCTCTTCATGACAAAAATGTAACACGCTGGTTTGCAACCGGTATTGCAGGTCTTTCCGTAATCGCAGACTCACTTTCTGCCATTAAGTACGCAAAGGTAAAAACCATCCGTGACGAAAACGGCATTGTTGTGGACTTTGAGGTAGAGGGAGATTATCCGAAATACGGAAACGATGATGACCGCGTGGATGAGATCGCATACAAGATCGTAAAAGATTTTATGCATTATGTGGGAACAACCCAGACTTATCGCGGAGGTATTCCGACAACCTCTATCCTTACTATTACTTCCAACGTAGTATATGGTAAGAATACAGGAGCAACACCGGACGGACGTAAGGCCGGAGAGCCTTTTGCCCCGGGGGCAAACCCCATGCACGGAAGAGACAGCCGCGGCGCAGTAGCGTCCTTAAGCTCTGTTGCAAAGCTTCCGTTTAAAGAGGCGCAGGACGGAATTTCCAATACCTTCTCCATTATTCCGGGAGCTCTGGGAAAAGAGGATAGGGTAATGCTGGATTCCATCAGCCTTGACGATTTAAGCTTTTCACTGGAACCAGACTGCGCATGCTGCGAGCCAAATCTTTCCGTAGACGAAGCAGAATAATTTTAGGTTTACTTTGTTCACAGTAGCCTGGTCAAAATACATCCAAATTACTTCGGTGATGATATTTTGTCCTGTATATCCCGGGATTTTGGAATATATTTGCCAAAACGGCCCGTGGGACAGTGATCTGTGAACAGCAACTGATTTTACAGAATTTATTCATATAACAGGAGGAAATAATTATGAACATCAGCGACGCACAGATTGACAACCTGGTAAACTTACTTGACGGTTATGCAGAAAAAGGCGGCCATCATCTGAACGTAAATGTTTTTACAAGAGAAACCCTTCTGGATGCACAGGCACATCCGGAAAAATATCCGCAGCTGACTGTCCGTGTATCCGGCTATGCGGTAAACTTCAATAAGCTGACAAAAGAGCAGCAGGACGAGGTTATTTCCAGAACCTTCCATGAAGGAATGTAAGCATATGGCAAAGGAATATAACCATAAGGGATATATTCATTCTACAGAGAGCTTCGGGACCGTTGACGGTCCCGGAGTTCGTTTTGTAGTGTTTTTCCAGGGCTGTCCCATGCGATGCCTGTACTGCCATAATCCGGATACCTGGAAAACGGGCGAAGGAAAGGAAATGACTGCAGAGGAAATCCTGGAAGCCTATAAGAAGAATGAAGTTTTTTATAAAAACGGAGGAATCACAGCCACCGGCGGGGAACCGCTTATGCAGCTTGATTTTCTGACAGAACTTTTTCAGAAGGCAAAAAAACAGGGCATCCATACCTGTCTGGACACCTCAGGGATCATGTACCGCAAAGAGCGGCAGGAAAAGTTTGTACAGCTCTTTAAGGTTCTTGACCTGGTGCTTTTGGATTTTAAGCACAGCAATGAAACAGGTCATAAAAACCTTACAGGTCTTGGACAGAAGCATGTGCTGGAATTTGCCCGCGCTCTGGAAGAAAAAAAGATTCCCATGATCGCCCGCCATGTAGTGGTTCCGGGGATCACAGACGATAAAACGCACTTACAGAATCTGGGAAAGCTGCTTGCCGGTTTTCGCAATCTGAAAGGCCTGGAGGTTCTTCCCTATCACACCATGGGCAAAGTAAAGTACGATAAGCTGGGCTTATCCTATCCTCTGGAGCAGGTGGAAAATATGGACGGGGAAAAAGCGAAAGAGGCGAGGAATGTAATACTGAGAGCTTTTCAAAAGGAAAGGCAGAATTTAATTCTTGACAAACCTGCAGGGAATCGTTAGAATTATTAAAGATAAAGACGAAGAAGAGGAGTAGTAGGAAAATGTTTCCTTTTTCAGAGACCTGCCGGATGGTGCAAGGCAGGAGAGGATATTTCTGAACTCGCCCTGGAGTTGCCGAAGTGAACTGAAAGTAGCTTTGGACGGGAAATCCCGTTACAGATTTAATGAGTGCATCGGATGATATCCGGTGAATTAGAGTGGTACCACGGAATTCAGCCTTTCGTCTCTAACTATGGAGATGAAAGGCTTTTTTATTTATCACAAAAGTAGTACAGGCTGTACGGACTTTTCTGATAAACAAAAATGCTCCGCCAGGATGCGATTCCATTTATACAAGGAGGAAAAAACAATGTCAGTACCTTACAATCATAAGGTGATCGAAAAAAAATGGCAGAAAGTCTGGGATGACAATAAAGCTTTTGCCGCAACAGATGATTACAGCAAACCGAAATATTATGCTCTGGTAGAGTTTCCTTATCCGTCAGGACAGGGACTTCACGTAGGTCATCCGAGACCTTATACAGCTCTTGATATTGTGGCGCGAAAAAGAAGAATGCAGGGCTACAATGTTCTCTATCCAATGGGCTGGGATGCTTTTGGTCTTCCTACAGAGAACTATGCCATCAAGAATAAGATCCATCCGAAGATCGTAACTGCAAATAACGTAAAGAGATTCAAAGAACAGCTTCATTCTCTGGGATATTCCTTTGACTGGGACAGAGAAGTAAACACCACAGATCCGGAATACTACAAATGGACACAGTGGATCTTCCTGAAACTGTTTAAGGCAGGACTTGCTTATAAAAGTGAAATGCCTATTAACTGGTGTACTTCTTGTAAGGTAGGTCTTGCAAACGAGGAGGTTGTCAACGGTGTCTGCGAACGCTGCGGTTCTCCGGTTGTCCGCAAGGTAAAAAGCCAGTGGATGCTGAAGATCACAGATTATGCAGAAAAGCTTCTGGAAGGCCTTAACGATGTAGATTACATTGAACGTGTAAAGGTTTCTCAGAAAAACTGGATCGGCAAGAGCCAGGGCGCAGAGGTTGATTTTGCCATTGCAGGCAAAGAAGACAAGCTTACGGTATACACCACCAGACCGGACACTCTTTTCGGTGCAACCTATATGGTAGTTTCTCCGGAGCATCCTGCGCTGGAAAAATACAAAGACGAGATCAAAAACATGGATGCCATCCGTGAATATCAGGAGCAGGCAGCCAGAAAATCTGATTTTGAGCGTTCTGAGCTTGCAAAAGACAAGACAGGTGTTCAGATCGACGGCATCTGTGCAGTCAATCCGGTAAACGGAAAAGAAATTCCCATCTGGGTTTCCGACTATGTACTGATGAGCTATGGAACAGGCGCTATTATGGCAGTACCGGCTCATGATACCCGTGACTGGGAATTTGCAAAAAAATTCAATCTTCCGATCATTGAAGTAGTAGCCGGCGGCGAAAACGTACAGGAGGAAGCTTTTACAGACGTTGCCACAGGCAAAATGGTAAACTCCGGATTCCTGGACGGACTGGAAGTAGCCGAAGCAAAGAAAAAGATCATTGACTGGCTGGAAGAGAAAAAGCTTGGAACCGGAAAGACAAATTATAAGCTGAGAGACTGGGTATTCTCCCGTCAGCGTTACTGGGGCGAGCCGATCCCGATCGTTCACTGTGACAAATGCGGCTATGTGGCTCTTCCTGAAAGCGAGCTTCCTCTGGAGCTTCCGGACGTAGAAAGCTATATGCCTACTGATAATGGAGAATCACCTCTGGCAGCTATGACAGACTGGGTAAACACTACCTGTCCGTGCTGCGGCGGTCCTGCAAAACGTGAGACAGATACCATGCCTCAGTGGGCAGGCTCCTCCTGGTATTTCCTCCGCTATACAGATCCTAAGAATACAGAAGCTCTTGCAAGCCCTGAGGCCCTGAATTACTGGCTTCCGGTTGACTGGTACAACGGCGGAATGGAGCATACAACCCTTCATCTTCTGTATTCCAGATTCTGGCATAAGTTCCTGTATGACAACAAGGTTGTTCCGTGTCCGGAGCCGTATCAGAAACGTACCTCCCATGGCATGATCCTTGGCGAAAACGGTGAGAAGATGTCCAAATCCCGCGGAAACGTGGTAAATCCGGATGAGATCGTAAACGATTACGGCGCAGATACCCTCCGTACTTATGAGATGTTTATCGGAGCCTTTGACTTAAGCGCATCCTGGTCTGAGAACGGTGTAAAAGGCTGCCGCCGTTTCCTGGAACGTGTATGGAAGCTTCAGGATATTCTGGTAGATGGTGATGATTTCAGCAGTGATATGGAAACAAAAATGCACCAGACCATCAAAAAAGTAAGCAATGACTTTGAAAATCTGAAATACAATACAGCTATTGCAGCTCTTATGGCTCTCCTGAATGATTTTGCCAAAAAAGGCAGCATCACAAAGGGCGAGTACAGAACCTTCCTGCTTCTGCTCAATCCGGTTGCTCCTCACATTACAGAGGAAATCTGGAATACCTGCGGTTATGAAGGCTATGTATACCAGCAGACATGGCCGGAGTATGACGAGGCAAAAACTGTTGAGAATACCATTGAGATCGCAGTACAGATCAATGGCAAGACAAGAGGCGTAGTTGCCCTCCCTGTTGATGCAGACAAGGAAACTGCTCTTGCAAAGGCAAAAGAAGTAGTGGCAGATAAACTGACCGGAACGATCATTAAAGAGATTTACGTTCCCAAGAAGATCATCAATATTGTGCAGAAATAAATCATGTAAATAAAATAAGAGACAGGACTCTGTATGCTTGCATATCGGAGGTCTGTCTCTTAATATTTTTTTATACTTATTTCATTGTTTTACCCGAAACAGTATGCTATCATAAAATCAGCACTTGTATGGAGCCGCTTACTTAAGATAAACATTCATAAAATTCCACACACATTATGAATGAAGAAAAATCTTAAAAGGTGGTGACAAATTAGGTAAAAAAGACGCGATTACTAAGGATTACATGAATGATCCCTGTATCTTTGCTGATGCATTTAATTTTTTTATGTATGATGGCAGACAGGTGATCCTTCCGGAACAACTGCATTCTCTGGATGCCGCAGAGATTGCTATTCCCTATATGGCAGATGGGAAAGGATATCCGATACAGAAATTCAGGGATAATCTCAAATACCTGGCAGCTATGCAGGACGAGCATACCGCCTACCTTCTTCTGGGAACAGAGAATCAGTCGGAAATCCATTATGCCATACCCGTGAAGACCATGGTATATGATTCTCTTCAATATGCATCTCAGGTAGATGCTGTAGGAAGAAGATTTCGACGACATTTAAAGGCAGGAGAAGGACACGGTTACAAAATAAGTCCAGGAGAGTTCCTTTCGGGTTTCAGGAGGGAGGATAAATTGCTCCCGGTGATCACACTGGTGATTTATTTTGGCCCGGAAAAATGGGATGCGCCCATAGGGCTGCATGATATGATAGAAATTACCGATCCAAAGCTTTTATTATTTATTCCGGATTACAGAATCAACCTGATATCTCCGTACAGTATCCCCGATGCTAAATTAGACCAGCTTCATACCAGCCTCCGAGAAGTGCTTTTATTTATTAAACATTCAAAAGATAAAAACCGGCTTCGTGATATGGTGACTGCAGATCCGCACTTCCTGTCTGTAGATCAGAAGGCCGGTCAGGTAATAAAGCTGTTAACTGGAAGTGATTTTGAAATCAGGGAAGAGGAGGGAGCAATCAATATGTGTAAAGCTCTTGATGATCTCAAAGAAGAGGGGCGTCAGGAAGGACTGACTGGTGCAATCTTTTCATTGCTGTCGGAACTGGGAACAATACCGGAAGCAATTCGTGTTCAGATCCAGGAGGAGAAGAGTATGGAGGTTTTGAACCTGTACTTAAAGAAAGCTGCTGCAGCAAAGACGTTGGAGGATTTTTGTACAGCTATAAAATAATATTTTCTTTATTTTGCCAAAGAAATGCAGATAAGAAAAAAATATATAATTAAGTTATTTTGTTACCAGTAGTGTAAATAATTGTAAAGTATGATATTATGAAAAAATAAACAGATATGGATTACTCCGTATTTCCTATAAATTACAAAAAATTGTAGAAAAAGAGGAACCATCTAATGAAATTGAAGAATGTTTTAATTGTTGTTAAGGATATTGAAAAATCAAGACAGTTTTATAAGGATTTGTTTGGTCTTGATCTGGTACTTGATAATGGCGGCAATATGATTTTAACAGAAGGACTTGTGCTTCAGGATGAGAAAATCTGGAAAAAGTTTTTGGAGAAAGATGTTATTCCACAAAATAATTCCTGCGAACTGTATTTTGAGGAGCCGGATATAGAGTCTTTTGTGAAAAAACTGGAATATTTTTATCCTTCAATTCAATATGTCAATAAACTTATGACGCATAGTTGGGGACAAAAAGCAGTTCGTTTTTATGATTTCGATGGTAATTTAATTGAGGTAGGAACACCGATGTAAAGTTGCAAATTATTATTTGCCGGATTAAGTTAATCATGCCATATGGTTTGATTATAAATGCAAAGATAAAAACGCAATGCACACTTAAAAATGTGCTAGAGCTGGTAGGTAGCCCAGCCGTCCTATGTAAGTAGGGTAAGTAACCTGCCCCTCCGGGTTGTCCGTTCTTTGTTCAACAATTATTTTAGGAGGGATTTTCATGGACAAAGTAAGTGGAAAACTGACGGTATATTTTGAAGCTCCATTCTGGGTAGGTGTGTTTGAACGTGTCAGGGATGGAAAACTATCTGTAGCCAAAGTGACTTTTGGTACAGAACCAAAAGATTATGAAGTACAGGAATATATTCAAAAATGCTATTCCGGTTTGAAATTCAGTCCGGCTGTTGATACTGGTGTAAAGGATATAAAAAGAAATCCCAAAAGGATGCAGCGTGAAGCGAAAAGGCAAATGCAGGAAACAGGCATTGGCACAAAATCACAGCAGGCATTGAAATTACAGCAGGAACAGAACAAACAAGAGCATAAGGTCAGAAGAAGAGAAAAAAAAGAAGCGGAAGAACTGCGAATGTTCAAACTGAAACAACAAAAGAAAAGAGAAAAGCATAAGGGGCATTAGCCCCTTGATTTTGCAGAAGTTAGGGTGTTAAGTGAAATTGGAACTTGGAGTGAAATTATGGACTGTATAATACGAGAAATGAGAAGCGAAGAATACTGCTTATTAAGTGATTTTTTGTATGAAGCGATTTATATTCCAGACGGAATTGAACCGCCGCCTAAATCAGTAATAGAATGTCCGGAGTTACAAGAATATATCATCGAGTTTGGAAATCGAAAACACGACAAAGCCTTAGTTGCTGAAATTCAGGGAAAAGTAGCAGGAGTTATTTGGGTAAGGATTATGAATGATTATGGACACATTGATGATGATACTCCATCACTTGCCATGTCTGTCTGTCAGAAATATAGAGGATTGGGTATTGGAACTTTATTATTGAAGAAACTATTACAGGCAGAAAAATTGGCTGGATATTCAAAAATATCTTTATCTGTTCAGAAAAGTAATTATGCAGTGAAGATGTACGAGAAAGTGGGATTTACTGTTGTTGATGAAAATAGTGAAGAATATATTATGACTGTAAATCTGTAACAGAAAACCACAGTTCGCAGAACTGAAAAAAATAGAATCTGAGAGGTGAATATGAAAAAATATACTTATGTTACTTTAAGACAAAAACCCGAACTAAAGGAAGCTGCAGCTGCGTGGT
Source organism: Blautia caecimuris (assembly GCF_024622975.1). Lineage (GTDB taxonomy): Bacteria > Bacillota > Clostridia > Lachnospirales > Lachnospiraceae > Blautia_A > Blautia_A caecimuris. The sequence goes on from NZ_JANJZT010000023.1 coordinate 53,985, forward strand.
TTCATGATAAATGGAAAGTGCCGCAGGAGGCTTATCTTGCATGTATGGAAGCTTATCTTAATCATGAAACAGAATATGGATGGTATCTTTGCTTAGACGACGGGCGCATTGCGGGAGGACTTGGAGTGATCGAAAATGATTTTCATAACAGGAAAGACCTTGCTCCAAATGTATGTGCATTATACACGGAACAAGAGTATCGTTGTCAGGGAATTGCAGGACAACTACTTGATAAGGTTGTAAAGGATATGAAGCTAAAAGGAATTACTCCTATCTATTTGTTTACAGATCATACAAGTTTTTACGAAAGATATGGATGGGAGTTTTTGTGTATGGTTCAGGGGGATAATGAGCCTGATATGACGAGAATGTATATCCACAGATGAATTATTTACTATAAATGAGCAAATATCGAATTTTGCACAATAGAATCCGTAACACACAGACATAAAGGGAATATTAAGCTTTATATGTGCATCTTATAAAGACAAATTCGTGATGATTTTGTGTACTTTTTCAAATTTGCTCATTCATAGTTATTTATATGATTGATAAGGAGAGATCTGAATATGAGGAAATTCTGGGACTTTTTTAAAAATGAATCCTGTAGCGCAGGAGGTAATGACGGAACCTATATATGGAGATAAGAGTATTACGATATTTTTTGACAGCAGCAAAAGAACAAAATTTTACAAAAGCGGCAGAACAGTTACACATTACACAGCCAACCCTGTCCAGACAGCTTGCTGCATTTGAGGAGGAACTGGGCATCTCTCTGTTTGTCCGCAAAGGGAAAAGCATTACGCTTACAGATGAAGGGATATTGTTAAAGAGAAGGGCATTGGAAATCCTTAATCTGGAAGAACGAACGCTGGAAGAACTAAAGGGAACGGAGAAAGCGATAGAGGGAACAGTTACTTTTGGGTGCGGAGAGTTTACGGCTGTGGAAATGCTGGCAAAGATTTGTAAGAGGTATAAACAAAAATATCCCCTTGTCCGGATTGCGCTTCATACTGCAACTGCCGATATAGTATATGAGATGATGAATAAAGGTCTTGTGGATGTTGCATTGTTTATGGAACCAGTAGATACAGAAGGGCTTGATTATATCAGAATAAAAGACAGTGATCATTGGGTAGTAGGAATACGCCCGGATGATCCTCTTGCCGAGAAAAAATATATAGAGAAGAAAGATCTTCTGGATAAGCCTTTGATTCTGCCGGAAAGGATGGGGGTTCAGAGTGAACTTGCAAACTGGTTTGGAAAGGATTTTTCTAAACTTGATATTTCGTTTATCAGTAATCTTGGGACAAATGCAGGTGTGATGGCGGCTAATGGACTTGGATATCCAATATCTATCGAAGGTGCTGTTAAATATTGGCGTGAAGATATTCTTGTACAAAGAAAGCTGTATCCGGAAATTACTGCAAATTGTGTAATTGCCTGGAGAAGAAATATTCCTTATTCACAGGCAGTAAATAAGATGATAGAAGAAATCAATGCCTTTCAGGCATAAAACAGAATACAATATAAGTATTGGACATAATGAGATCATAAACTGTAAAATAGATGTGCGGGATAGGAAAATATTCTGCACATTTATTTTTGCAAAGGAGATTGACAATTATGGGAAAAAGATTAGTGGCATATTTTAGTGCAGGAGGAACAACGAAAAAAGTAGCAGAAATGATTGCTAATAGTGCAAAAGCAGATTTATTTGAGATCGAACCAAAGATTCCTTACACAAAAGCGGACCTTGACTGGATGGATCAAAAATCCAGAAGCAGTATGGAGATGAATGATAAGAAATTCAGACCAGAAGTATTGGATACAGATACAGATTTCAATGCCTATGATGAGATTATTTTAGGATTTCCAATCTGGTGGTATGTAGCGCCCACAATCGTAAATACTTTTCTGGAAAAGCATGATTTTTCAGATAAAAAGATCATTTTGTTTGCTACTTCAGGTGGAAGCGGATTTGGAAATACCATAAGAGAATTAAAACCCTCTGCACCAAAGAGCATAATGGAAGAAGGAAAGATATTTAATAATGCGACGAAACAGGAAATCGCTCAATGGGCAGAAACTTTGCAGGATTGGAGAGAGACACTATGAAAAAAATTGTACAGACAGCAGGAAGAAATGCTTTAGAAGAATTTGCTCCCCAGTTTGCTCATTTTAATGATGATGTTCTTTTTGGAGAAAACTGGAATAATCAGGATATTGATGTAAAAACAAGAAGTATTATTACAGTAGTGGCGCTTATGTCCTCAGGTATTACAGATTCCTCTTTGAAATTTCATTTAGAAAACGCAAAGGAACATGGAGTAACTCAAAAAGAAATAGCAGCGATTATTACGCATGCTGCATTTTATGCAGGTTGGCCAAAAGGCTGGGCTGTATTTCATTTAGCAAAAGAAGTATGGGATGTGAATGAAGATGATTTCCCTTATGAAGATGAAGGAATGAGGGCACATGCCAGAGAAATGATATTTCCGATAGGGGCACCGAACGATGGATACGCACAGTATTTTTCGGGAAAGAGTTTTCTCGCTCCTGTTTCTGCTTCTCAGGTAGGTGTATTTAATGTGACCTTCGAACCGGGATGCCGAAACAACTGGCATATCCATCATGCAAAGAGCGGCGGAGGGCAGATACTGATCTGTACAGCCGGGCGTGGGTATTATCAGGAAGAAGGAAAAGAAGCGATTGAGATGAAACCAGGCGACTGCATCAACATTTTGGCAGGTGTAAAGCACTGGCATGGAGCAGCGCCAGATGAATGGTTTTCTCATCTTGCAATTGAGGTACCGGGAGAAGAAACGTTAAATGAATGGTGTGAACCGGTTGCAGACAATATATACAGTAAATTAGTCTAACGAAAAGGATATAACAAAGATTAAGAAAACCTCCATTTCATAAAGCTAGTGAAAAATTAGAAGCTACTGTTTTATATTGCAAAAAGATATGATAAAATTACAGCAAATAAAGCAGACTGACGGATTTTAATATGGTTTTTGGAATTCTATGAAGAGTTGTCCATTGGCTGTAAAATGTGGTTTTTATCATACTTCACAATACAATCCTGATACAGAGGAACAAAAATCGGATATGAAATTTTCATCAGATGGCAATTTAACTTTACATGGAGGGAAAATATGGCATCAAGTAAGGAATATCTGCAGTTTATTTTGGAACAGTTATCTGAACTGGAAGACATTACATATCGGGCGATGATGGGAGAATTTATCATTTACTATCGGGGGAAGATAATCGGAGGTATTTATGATGACAGATTATTGATAAAGCCGGTGAAATCAGCAATTTCCTATATGCCTGCAGCTTCTTATGAAAGACCTTATGATGGGGCGAAAGAGATGCTGTTAGTTGACGAAGTGGATAATAAGGAATTTCTGGCAGGTTTATTTCGGACCATGTATGATGAACTTCCGTCTCCAAAAGCAAAAAAGAAAAAATAGCCATATTAAAGGGGAAATTTTATGAAAAGGGAACTGGGAATCGCAAGATGTGGCCTTGCATGTTGTCTGTGTTCCGAAAATGTAAGCTGTCAGGGGTGTGATTCCGGGCAATGCCCGGATAAGGACTGGTGTGAAAACAGAAAATGCTCCATAGAAAAAGACTACTCCCATTGTTATAGCTGTTGTAATGAAGAATGCAGGAAGGGAATGCTGTCCAAAATAAAGCCTTATGGTTTTTCTTTATTTGCTAAAAGATATGGAGAGGAAGCCCTGCTGGATTGCCTGGAACGTAATGAAAAAAATGGTGTTGTATACCATCGGCAGGGAATTGTCGGTGATTATGATGAATTTGATGATGTAGAAGAACTGATTCGGTTTATTAAGGAGGGAAAGTGAGGGAACTCAGATTTCCGGTACATAAAGGGAAATAAAGTTAAAAAAATTTTTTTACACAGTAGGAGCGGCCAGCAACAATAAACAGAATTTTACAGGAGCTAATATTATATGAACCTGACATACAAGAGAGCAACCATTCAAGATATAGACATGTTGACAAAGACAAGAACAGAGGTACTGAGAGCAGCTAATCAGCTTTCCGATACAGTGGATATGAGTCATGTGGAAAGAGAGTCTTATAATTACTATAAAAATGCATTAAATAACGGTTCCCATATTGCGTATCTTGTTTTTGACGGAGATCATTTTATAGGGACTGGCGGTGTGAGTTTTTATCAGGTAATGCCTACGTATCATAATTCAAGTGGCAGGAAGGCTTACATAATGAATATGTATACAAAGCCTGAGTACAGAAGAATGGGAATTGCAGGTAAAACACTGGATATGCTGGTCAGAGATATCAAAATGAGGGGGATTACAGCTATTTCACTGGAAGCAACTGATATGGGAAGAGCCTTATACGAAAAATACGGGTTTGTAAAAATGGACCATGAAATGGAATTGCCAGAGGAACAATGGTGATAAACTTCCTAAATGTAGCCTGAGAGAGAAAAGATGATTTTTATAAGGATGTAAGAGCTATGAGAGATATTATGGAATGTCTGCAAAAGGAGATATACGAAAGATGCCAAAAAGAAACAAATAAATTTGGTATGGGATGCTACTATCATATTGCTTCTGTAGTAAAAAATGCAGAAATTCTGGCAGATAAATATGGTGCAGATAAGGAAGTGGTTATGATTGCCGGTTGGTTACATGATGTAGCCTCCATTACTGATTACAGACTATACGAACTTCATCATGTGCACGGTGCCCAAATGGCATATGATATCTTAAAAGGATATGGATATGATGCTCGAAAAATTCCTTTGGTGCAGGAATGCATTAAAAAGCATAGAGGAAGTGTGAATTTAGAGAAAAACAGCCTTGAAGAGCTGTGTGTTGCCGATGCTGATGCAATTTCCCACTTTGACAGTATACCTGATTTATTGTATTTGGCTTATGTTCAGAAAGGGATGGGAATTGAAGAGGGTAAGGAATTTGTAAAGGAAAAACTAAAAAGAAGTTTTCAAAAATTATCGCCAGAGAGTCAAAAATACTACAGGTCAAAATTTCAAAAGGTTATGGAAGTCTTAAACTGAAAAAGAGGCATTGAATTTATAAAGGAAAGAAAAGTGATTATACAAGTTGAAAATAACAAAGAAAAGGAAATGATATCTCGTACAATATTAGAAGCCTTGCCTGACTGGTTTGGTCTTCCTGAGGCAAGGGAAGAATACATTGTGAATAGTGTAAATCAACAGTTTTTTGCTGCAGTAAAGGAAGAAAAAACAATCGGCTTTCTTTGCCTTAAACAAACAGGGAAAGATACTGTAGAAGTGTCTGTTATGGGTGTACTAAAAGAATTTCATCGCCATGGAATAGGGCGGAAGCTGTTTATGAAGGCAAGAGAAAAAGCAATTAAAGACGGTTTTTCTTTTATACAGGTAAAAACCGTTCAGATGGGTCAGTATGATAATTATGACAATACAAATAAATTTTATATAAGCCTTGGCTTTAAAGAATTTGAAATATTTCCGACTCTTTGGGATGAGTGGAATCCCTGTCAGGTTTATGTAATGGCTTTATTATAAGTGCAGGGATAGAAGTTTTATAGATATACGGGGTGAATAGTCCTTGAAAGCTATAGGATCAGATAATCCATCAGACGAAATAAAAATATTTTGTTAATGCAAAACAGAATTAATGCTTGTATCTCAGATAGTATTATGTTAATATTTATTCATAAATTATGAAAGAAACTCAAGGAAAGGAACGGACTATGTACTGGAAAACACCTGAAATCCAACTTGAAAATGGTTGCAAAATGGCTGTTTACGGGGATAGTACGCTCTTTTTCAGGTGAAGGATACGAAGTAAACAGCGAAAACGCATTATTTTTATCCATATATGAGCAACTATCTCCTTTATCAAATGAATGAATATAATTTGAAAAGGAGATTTTTTATGCATAAATTTAATATAAAAAAACAGGTCGGGAAGCTATATGGCATTACGGCAATAGGATATTTCCAGATTGCAGGAGCCTCCTGGGTGGCTCTTCTTGCGGCAAGAGGATTTTCGCTTATTGAAATTGGAATCATAGAAAGTATTTTTCATGCTGTAAGCATATGTTTTGAGGTTCCATCGGGAGTAGCGGCGGACGTATTTGGACGTAAAAAGACCCTTGTTATAAGTCAGATCGTATCGCTGATATCCAATATTTTGATGATTTTTTCAGGCGGATTCTGGTCCACAGCGCTGGCAATGGGCTTTTCTGCTTTAAGCTATAATCTGTCATCCGGCACAAGAGAAGCGCTGGCATATGACAGCTTAAAGTATGTCGGACAGGAAGAAATATATAACAGATTTGCTTCTGCAGAAATGGCTCTTTACAGAATCAGCAGCTCAACGGCAACCTTATGTGCAGGGCTGGCGCTTTTTCTCGGATATAAGACAGCCTATGCAATTGACGTTTTATTCAGCATTGGAGCCCTGAGCATTGCATTGTGCTTAAAAGAGGTTGAAGCTGATTGTCAAAATACAGAAAAAAGGCAAGAAAGCATACTGGAAAAACTGAAAAACATAGTTCTGGAAAGCGGGAAATTTCTGCTAAATAACGGAAAAGCCAGAACTATTATGATCGTCAATTCTCTGATTGGGGCAGTTTCCACACTTGTGCTTTTTTTCCTGCAGGCAAAACTTCCAATGGCCGGACTGAATTCTCTGGCGTTGGGACCGGCTTTATTTATAATGGGACTGGGAGCAGTTGTGGGAGCCAGAATGGTTGCTTATTTTCCTCAATACAGCTATAAAAAACTGCTTACACTAAGTGCTTTTGGAGTTGGATGTGCTCTTGCAGCAGCCCTTACCGGGAATGTCTTGATTATGATCGCAGGTGGATTTCTGGGAGCGCTTGCAGATGATTTTCTGGAGGTAAAAACAGATGTGATTCTGAATGAAATGATTCCGTCCGAGCAGAGAGCAACCCTGATTTCTGTAGGCACTTTTATGTTTTCCATAGTAATGATTTTTTTATCAACGTTTATGGGGTGGATGCTTTCCTGAATAGGCTAAAGATATGGAAACATGGAGAACATTGTGATCCATATTTCTGCGACAGCAATATTTTTTCTAAACAGAGGACATCAGATGGGATGATAGGGGATTTCTTTTATAAATGATGCTTTGTATGATGAAAACGGAAAAGAAACAAAATACAGCGGCTGAATTATATGGTCTGCGGTGATATTCTGGAAATCAATGAGTAAACGAAAACTGCCGGCAGATCATTCTGCCGGCAGTTTGGCGTAGCGTTATAATTATTTTGCTGCAGCAGCCTCTGCAATCGCTTCAATTGGCGCCTGCTCTTCAAGAACAGAAACATTTTCAACGCTTTTATAGAATTTTTTTAATGCAATTTCTGTTTTTTGTTCTGCTGAAGATAAAGAGCATGATCAATAAGGCTGCTGGAAAAATAAGACCAATACCCATACCTGCGCGGATATTGTTTCCTGTATTTTGTGTTACACGCCCCACGATTGCCGGCCCGATGCTGCCGCCCAGATCGCCTGCCATGGCAAGCAGCGCAAACATGGCAGTTCCTCCCATGGGGAATTTTTGTGAGGAAATGCTGATGGTTCCGGGCCACATAATTCCAACAGAAAAACCACAGATAATGCAGCCCACAAGTCCTGTAAATGGTGAGGAGGACATGGAAGTGAGAAGGTAGCAGATCACGCACAGAATACCAGATCCTGTCATAAATTTCATAAGATCTATCTTATCTCCATATTTTCCAAAAATGATACGGCTGATGCCCATTGTAACCGCAAACATGCAGGGACCTGCCAGATCTCCGGCTGCTTTTGACAATCCCAAAGCAGCTTCTGCGTAAGCGGAAGCCCACTGCGCCATGGCAAGTTCTGAAGCGCCGGAGCAGATCATCAGACAAACTGCAATCCAGAATATAGGCTTTTGGAACAGTTTTTTTATTCCCATTCCTCCCCCTTCCTCTACCAGATGTTCGATAGGGCAGGTGGCAAAATTATAGATATTGACAGCAGGGATAAGGGCCCATAATACGGCCAGCCATTTCCAGTTATCCATTCCAAATACCATAAAAAACAAGGTGGAAATTAATATTGTCCCAACAGATCCCCAGCAATAAAAGGAGTGCAGCAGGCTCATGGTGGCTTCTTTGTTTTCAAAGGGACAGGCTTCCACAATAGGACTGCAGAGCACTTCGATAAGACCGCTTCCAATTGCGTATATGATCACGCTGCACATGATTCCAATAAAGGGATTGGGCAGGAGATCCGGCAGAAATGCCAGCCCTACAAGTCCGGCAGCAGCGCATATTTCAGAGCTTACAATACAGGTACGGTATCCGATTCTGTCTACATATTTTGCGCAGAATGCATCTACCAGAAGCTGAGTAAAGAAAAAGCATGTAGAGATCAGGGCGATATTTCCAAGAGAAATATCATAGTCATGGTGGAATTTTAAGAACAACAATGGAGCAAAATTAGCAGTAATTGCCTGTGTGATAAAGCCCAGATAACAGGCAAGCTTTGTCTTTTGATAGTTTGGCATAGCAGATTCCTTCCTTTTCCTGAATGTTGCATCAAATTTTTCTGTATTTTGGATTATATAATACAAAAGCAGGGGTTTCATTGATTTATATCTGATATTTATTGTATAATATCGTAAAACAGATCATGGAGGAATGATGATAGTATGGCATCTGATCAGCCTTTCAGCAAGATTGTCACAGATGAAAATTTAATGGAAACTGCTCAGCATGGCAGCAGAAATTATCCCTTTGCTTTTTATTATGAGGATTTATCTTTATTTGACTTTAACTGCGTGGAATGGCACTGGCACATGGAATTAGAATTTGTGTATATGGAGTCCGGGACCATGACTTTCTGGATTGGAGAAAAACAGTTTGTTTTGTCCCAGGGAGACGGATTATTTATTAACTCCAAAATCCTGCACCGCTTTTATTCATCTGACGGCGCAGTAATTCCGAATTTTTTGTGTATGCCTTCTTTTATTGCTGTGCAGGACAGTCTTATTTATAATAAATATATTTTGCCTGTGATTTCATCTTCTCTGGAATTTCAGATTTTTAAAAGAGAGGTTAAGTGGCAGGCCAAAGCTCTAGAGCTCATAAAACAGATCATTGCAGTTCAGGAAGATAAAGCCTTCTGTGAGCTTGCAACATCGTCCCTGGTTCAAAAGCTCTGGCTGGAGATATATGAAAATTCAGATATGAATAATGAAAAAGACAAGGTAAACGCTGCCGTTTCTTTTCAGGCGAGACTGCAGATCATGATGCAGTATATCCATGAAAATTATACTCATGATATCTCATTGGATGATATTGCCTGTTATGCAGGAATCAGTAAAAGCACAGTATTAAATCTTTTTCGTAAATATCTGCATATTACCCCCATTCATTATCTGATTCATTACCGGCTGAAGGAGGCTGCGCTTCTGCTTGTAAAAACCGAGAAAAAAATCGCTACGATATCAGATGAAACAGGATTCCATAACGTGGATTATTTTTGCAGATTATTTAAAAAGCATTACTGTCTGACGCCGACACAATACCGGAAAAAGAAAGCCTTATTTTAATTATGACATACAGGTGTCATATTTGGAGTGCTATATTAAAGGAGAGGGCAGAATATGAAGATTGAACGGCTCATTGGAATTTTGTCTGTTTTACTGCAGAAGGACATGGTGACTGCGGCTGATCTGGCTGATATGTTTGAGGTATCCAGGCGGACGATCCAAAGGGATATTGAAGATCTGTGCAGGGCAGGGATTCCCTTAATGACCAGACAGGGAACAGGCGGCGGTATTTCTATTATGGAAAATTACCGAATGGATCGGACTGTTTTTACAGCAAAAGAGATGAAGGATATTCTGACTGGTATTCACGGTCTTGACAGCATTCACAGAACAAACAAATACGGACAATTGATGGAAAAAGTCTGTGCAGGCTCTTCGGATTTTGTGACAGGAGATCAGAATATCCTTATTGACTTATCTTCCTGGCATAAAAAGTCTTTGATCCCTAAAATTGAAATTTTACGTACAGCAATTGAGCAATATAGAATCGTGAAATTCTTGTATTTTTCTCCGGAAAAAAGCACCAGAAGAAGGATTGAGCCGTATTATCTGATTTTTCGCTGGTCCAGCTGGTATGTGTGGGGCTGGTGCTGTAAATGTAATGAAAGCCGGCTTTTTAAGCTGAACAGAATGGAAGAACTGGAATTAACAGAAAATATTTTTGAAAAGCGTAAGGTATCTTTACCTGATTTTGATTATGAAAACATGTTCCCAGGAAGATTTCCAGTAAAGGCAGTTTTTTCGGGGAAATGCAGATGGAGGCTGGTAGAAGAGTATGGAAAGGACAGTTTCCAGGAGCAGAAGGATGGAACGCTTTTATTTTACTGGATATTTTCAGATAAAAATCATCTGATCAGATGGCTTCTGACCTTTGGAGCCGATGTAAAAGTTCTGGAACCCTCAGAAATCAAAGAAGAGATAAAAGCAGTAGTGGAGCAAATAAGGAGAAATTATCAGGAGGAATAGAAATGGCATTTGATTATAAAAAAGAGTATAAAGAGTTTTATCTTCCACCGAAAAATCCGGGAATCATTGAAATACCGGAAATGAATTATGTGGCAGTTCGGGGAACCGGGGATCCTAATGAGGAAAATGGAGAATACAAAAAAGCAATAGGACTTCTTTATGGAATTTCTTTTACGATTAAGATGAGTTACAAAGGTTCTCACAGCATTGAAGGATATTTTTCCTATGTGGTACCGCCGCTGGAAGGACTCTGGTGGCAGGAGGGCAGCCGGGAATGTATTGACTATGGGCACAAGGATGCCTTTCAGTGGATTACCATGATACGTCTCCCGGATTTTGTAAAAAAAGGTGATTTTGAGTGGGCAGTAAAGGAGGCATCTGCTAAAAAGAAAATGGATTTTTCCAAAGTGGAATTTTTTACTTATGAAGAAGGAATCTGTGTACAGTGTATGCACATGGGCAGCTACGATAGTGAAATGGAAACCATTCAGAAAATGAAAAAATATGCCAGTGATCAGGGGTATGAACCAGATTACTCCCACCGTTTCCATCATGAAATTTACCTGAGCGATCCCCGTCGGACAGCAGTGGAAAAACTGCGTACAGTTATCCGAAATCCGGTCAGAAAAATAAATGACAGAAGATAAAAATAATTGTCTCAGAATGGTACAACAGGCTACAGGAGAAAGAGGAATGGATCAGCCAAAAAAAGAATGCAATATTCACCACCAGGGTAATGATATATACTGGATGGGGAAATTACAGCCTGTTACCAGATTGGAAACATGAAAATCCATACAAATACTTTCCTTTTTCTGGCTAATGCTATAGTATACAGAAAAAAGGAGGAGTACAGCATGGCATTAAGTGAAAATATTAAGAAATTACGGGAAGAGAAGAAATTTACTCAGCAGCAGCTTGCAGACAGGCTTTATGTGTCGAGACAGACAGTTTGCAGATGGGAAAATGGTTCCAGATGTCCGGATCTGATTACTGCAAAGCAGCTGGCTACGGAACTGAATGTAAGTCTGGATGAACTGATTTCTGATGAAGATGTAAAGGATTACCAGAAAAATTATGGAATATGGAAATCGGAGAAAGTAAGATCCAGGAAGAAGCTTCAGGAACTTCAGAAGAAAACATTATCTTTTATAGAAATTATCGGGGCGTTATTTCTGACAGCGACAATATTTTTTCGTGTTCAGATGCATCAAAAAGTACCGGAATGGTGTACGATAGTTTGTCTTTGTGTTGTGTTAGGAGCTGTTGTGCTGAATCTTGTGATTTCCCGGAAACTGAGAAAGATAGAAGACCTTTGAGGATTGTAATTCCTGAGACAGATGATATAATTCATTAGGAAAGTATCAGATTCAGAGTTGACAAAAAGAGCAGTTCTGCAATAAATCGGAACTGCTCTGAAT
>NZ_JANJZT010000024.1 GCF_024622975.1 Blautia caecimuris
TTTTTCTTCTTTGTTCATAGTGTATAGAATACCTCCTGAGTTTTAAGGAGATTGTAGCAGAATAAAAAATGAAAAAACAGATACGGATGATTACTTACTTACCCCCCAATATTGATTTACCACAAGCATAAACTACAAATGTTACACAAATGTCCGAGGTGCCTTCGATTTCGACAAAAAAACAGGCTGAATTGTTACAACGCTCGGACATTTCAAAAATTTCTTTGAGAAATGGCGAAAAAAGCGGGGCAGCACACGCCGCCCCGCCAATCCTAAAAGGTTATTCCATTGCCCGCATTTGTTCTGTTAATGAACGCTTTTTCAAATCCCGTATTTCCCATACAGAAAGAATCAACTGTAAAAGAATCAATATTAGTAGATATCCACCTATCTGCATTGTTGGAAATTGATATGAGAGATTTGGCATACCGAATAGAATACCAACAGCTTTGCTTACAGGAATAGCTATGGGAATACCAACCAAAAGAACGATTCCAAATGAAACAAGTACATATAGCAATCCCTCTGTTATGAGAGAACGATATAATTGTTTTAGGCTTAATCCAACAGAGCGTAATGTACTGATTTCCTGTTTACGCGCTTGATGGTTAGAGAGCGTCATATTGATTAGATTGATTATTCCAAACAGCAAAATTAGTAATGACAGCATTTGCAAACTTCCAAACAATAAGTTCATAGAAGATTCCATGTACTCTACAACATCATTATAGCTGCAAATAGAAAGCCCCTTTTCTTTAGAGGTAATTTTCTGCTGAATGGCTGATTCTATTTCATCATTATAAGTTTTATCAGTTATGATCTCCCATGAGTAAGCAAAATTTTCTGTGTTTGTGAATAGTTGTTGTGCAAGTTCTTGTGTAATTATAAGATTCGCTGGATCAATAGCATCTGTACCGTTTTCGGTTCCGACAAAGCTCTTATCAAAGAAACCGGAAACAATACATTCTATTTCCTCTCCACTATTTGTAATCTTTATAGGCGTCCCTTTTGTAATCCCCAGTTCCATATATCCATCTGTCAATAAAACTTCAAACTGGTTCTTAGGCATTTGTCCATCTATCAAATGTTGTTCAACAAAGCTAAAATTACCTTCTGTACTTTGAACCGAAATTATATCACACATTCCCTCAGTAGCATTTCCATTGATAGAATAATGACACATTCCTACCGAATCTCTAAGTGGTATAATCTTTTGGATTCCTTTAGTATTCAAAAGTTCTTCTTTCAAAGATTCATTTAGCGGATTATTTGTTTCGTTTTTTCCAACTGATTCTTCAGAAAGATATATACGGAAGCTTCCGCCGTTTACAAAAAACTTTTCACGGACAAATTGTTCTGGCGTATTACTAACTGCTGCGGATGCAGATATAAATAAGAGTAATCCTCCAAATATCAAGGAAAGCAATGTACTGGCTGTCTTTTTCTTATCGCGTCCAAGATTTAATAGAGCTAAAGAGTAAGGTGAAATTTTCTTATTATGTTTTCGAGATTGCATCGGAGCATTTCGATAAGCTATATATCGTACTGCCTCAATAGGGGAAGTAGTTGCCGCAATTTTAAGCGGCTTGCGAACAGATAATTTCACCATAAGAGTGCAAATGATGGAAACACCTATCATTACAAAAGGAATATTGATAGGAGAAAATCCGCTGGAAAATTCATTACTTCCCAAAACAGTTCCGACAATCGCACCCAAAACAATACCCGGAGGGATTCCAAGCCATGATAAATATCTACTTTCATAGTTTATCATTTTCTTTATCTGTAATGCAGTTGTACCTAAAGTGCGTAACTGTCCGAAATTTCTTATTTTTTCATTGATAGAAATTCTGAAAATACTTTGGATTACCGTTATACCGGCAAATAATACCAACACGGACAAACTTACAAAAGTTAGTATATTTTCAAATGACAATCCCATATTCTCTCTAAAAAAGAGAAAACTTAAGCTATAATCAGCACCAATTTCTTTTCCAATAGAAGCAATTCTTTCTTTTAGAATTTCTTTTGATGTTGAATCTGCATCAGCAAAACAAACATAACTTTGGTATTTTTCAGGATTATAATTAGGGCTATTTTCTACAAACGATTTTGATATATAGCACGAGTAATTGCCCTGTGATTCAGTCGAGCTTTCCGTAATCCCAGAAATCACAAAATCTTGTGATTTTCCGTTTATTTGAAAAGAAATTTTATCTCCGATTGCAGTATTAGAAAAATATTTGTTCACCATTTCACGGTCAACTGCAATTTCATTTTCTTTAGATGGCATAGTCCCATCTTTTAGTGTAAATTGATTTCGGGCAATATAGCATGCCGCGTCATCCATATATGCCAAATACAATGAATATCCCTCTGGCATTTTTATTTCTCCCAGATTGTAAAGCGACGCTACCGTTTCGATTTCTGGTTGATGACGAAGTTTTTCAATTTTATCCTCTGTCAGATTATCATAGCTGGCTTGAAAAGTGGCCATATTATTTTGAGATTCCTGAAAAGCAAAAAATAATGTTCCACACATTGACATCAAAAACGCTGCCAGTGAAATAGCAATTATTATCATAAAATTCCGGCGCTTCTCGCTTTGCAAACTTTTCTTTGCCAGCTTCTTTGTAATGGCGCTGGTATCATTTTCAAAAGGCCATGTCATAGCTTGCCACCTCCTTACTCCACAATCTTTCCGTCCTCAATGCGGACAATCCGATCTGCAAGGCGGGCTATGTCGTCATTGTGGGTAATCATCACGACAGTTTGCCGAAACTCTGCGCTGGTGCGCTTGATAAGCCCCAGCACCTCGGCGCTGGTCTTGCTGTCAAGGTTGCCGGTCGGCTCGTCGGCCAGCACAATAGCCGGTTTGGTAATCAGGGCGCGGGCAATCGCCACACGCTGCTGCTGGCCGCCGGAAAGATTGTTCGGCATATTTTTCAGTTTATCTTCCAGCCCCAGCAGGTGAACGATCTCGTCCAAAAACTTCTGATCCACCGTGTCCCCGTCCAGCTCCACCGGCAGGACGATGTTCTCATACACATTCAGGATAGGAACAAGGTTATAGTTCTGGAAGATAAAGCCGATGTTGCGGCGGCGGAAGATGGTAAGCTGTTCGTCGTTCATTTTCGACAGTTCTTTGTCCCGGACAATCACATTGCCGGAAGTAGGGGTGTCCAGCCCGCCCATCATGTGAAGCAGGGTGGACTTGCCGCTGCCGGAGGTTCCCACAACGGCCACAAATTCGCCGTCATTTACAGAGAAGTTCACGCCGTCAAGGGCGCGGGTGATATTCGGCTCTGTACCGTAATACTTTTTCAGGTCGATAGTCTGTAAAATTCTCATAAAATTCAATCCTTTCTTTGTTTGTTGTAAATGCGGAACGCTGCTGCGCCGGTGGCCGCCAACTGTACCAGAATCAGCACAGCGAACAGTCCGAAGCTCTCATAGTAGAACAGTTCATCCCAAAACAGGAGAACATCACAGAGGGCAGTCAAGGCAACCGTCCAGCGGATGTGCTGGGCCAGCCTTTGCCAGAACGCCAGCACAAGGACAGCGGGCGGGACGATCAGCAACGTCAGATTCAAAATCAAGGTCGGGGTCAGTTCCATTGCGTCGCCTCCTCACTTTTGTTGATAAGGTCATTGTAAAACCCAAATGTCCGCGAAATGTTACAGTGGCCAGCCGGGAATGGCCGTCCGCCGTATTTCTTGGATATTTCAAACGCTTTATTCGATTTCCCGCAATCTCTCCACAATAGACTTTTTCTGAAGGAGATAAATTGCCGCCTTTGTTATAACCGCTGGCATGATAAGGACGATAACTGCATAGAAAAGTGCAAACCAAATCGGATAGGCCCAATGCAGATAGCTCATTCCTATGCTGTTCAGCCCACGAATCAGCATAAGCCCTAAAAGCCCACCGGCTAACAAGGTGATAATGATGTTCCACACGGCAATCAATCCCGCCTCACATTGTACCATGTGATTAAGCTGCCGCTTTGTCATACCAATAGACTGTAAAACAGACAATTCCTGCTTTCGGGTCATAATATTTGTCACCAGCGTATTGATTAGACTAATCAGGCTGAACATCATAATAAAAATGCTAATGCCAATAATCGAGGTCAAAAGAGTGTTATACATTCCTGCCTTGCTATTGATAGAATCCCTCAAAGTACGCATTTGCAGATTATTCGAGCTGGAAACTATGGAATTTAATTGCTGCGTGATTTCTGCTTCTTTGGAGTCCCATTCTGTCGAAAGAAGTACCTCCGAATTGATATTATATCCCTCCGGCAGCATGGTGCGAATAAGTTCATCCGGCATTAAAAACCAACCAGATACGCCGAGCGCAGTAAAACACTCTGGATTGCTGTATGCTTTTTCGTTTGAAATCTCACCGCCGACAGAAAACACATCTTCACGATATTCTGTGCCGTCAAACCATTCAAATTTTATAGTATCGCCGGGCTGAAATTTCCAACCATAAATTTCTTCTACTGCGTCATTTTTTAAGACAAAGATTTCTTTGTTTTTTACAATGTCTGAATAATTCCTGTCCTTTGTTTCCATGTACTGTGATAGATGTGTAAATTCTTCTTCTGTAAATGGAACTATAAAATCCTTGTCACGGCGGCCATTATATTCAAATGTGCAATATAGTTTTTCAAATGGTATTATCCCGTTTACTCCGCTTACTTGAGAAACCTCCTGCATAAAAGTGTCATTAAGCGGATTGTTGACTTGTACTCCTGCATACCCCAGTTCATTTACTTGTGCTGCATTTTCGGATAAATAAATCCGAATTTCTCCATACTCCATGATTCCGTTTCGGGCGTATGCCTCCTGATTAAATGAGGTTAAAAAGGTAGAGCCAACCATAAAGATTATGCCGCTGATCGCCAGAGAGAAAGAAGTCATCAGAAACTTTTTTCTATTGCGTGAGGTGTTCATTTTTGCCATTGAAAAAGGTGTAATTTTTCTGGACAAGTGCTTCGGTGTCTTGCAGTTCTGTAATGAGCCTTTTGTCCTATATGCCTCAATAGGCGATACCTTGCCTGCAATTTTAGCAGGCTTACTGATGGAATATAAAACAGCGATGTACTCCACCAAAATAATCAGGCCGCCCCAAATGAGAAAGTTCTTCCATGACCATCCCTCGGCATTGAGAATCCCTGCAAAAATTGAGCCGATGGCTAACCCCAATGGTGCGCCTATGCAAAACAGTAAAGTCCCCTCTCGTTTTACGATCCGTTTTATCTGTTTGCCCGTAGTTCCGATTGTTCTCAACTGCCCAAAATACTGAATACGGTTAATGATAGAGATATAGAAAATACTGTATATCACGATCACACCGGCGAACAGCACTACAAGCCCAATACAAAGGGCAATCAGCATATTTTTCGGATTAAAGGTCAAGGACTGGACAAACGCACTGTTTTCTCCGATACTTGGACGGTCAATGTTACAATCAGCTCCGATTGCATGAATGGTATCGAGAAATTCATCTGCTGTCATACTTCTGGCGTCCTGTATCTGTGCGGCAGCTACAAATAAAGTATCTTTCAACTGGCTTCCCCGTTCTGCATACCGTTCAGAGAAATAGACCGGGTACACATCAGAAGTGGAGCCGGTATCTGTAAGACCGGAAAGCACAAAAGATTCTTGCGTCCCGTCATAAAAAGAAAAGGAAACCGTGTCGCCAATTTTTAGATTTTCACCAATCCGATCTAAGTAAGAAACATCAACGGCAACCTCATTTTCAGACATAGGATATTGTCCCTCTGAAATTTCAGCACTTTGGATTTTGCCCTCAGATTGTTCTATATACATCGGCCAGATCACATAATTTTCTATTTCAGAACGCTTGCCGTATTTTGTCACCCTCATTTCTGAAATCCGACTGTCTTGCCGGAGTGTGTCACATTGCTGCTCTGTAATATCATAAAAAAATACCTGCTGCAAATTCTCCAACTGCCGACTATTTGCAGTCTGCATGGAAGCAATATACAGCGCCAACCCAGACATCAACGCAACGGAAAGTGAAATCGTCAGGATAATCAAAATATTTCTCATTTTCCCGGACTTTAAGCTGTTTTTTGCCAGCTTCTTTGTAATGGCGCTGGTATCATTCTCAAAAGGCCATGTCATAGCCTGCCACCTCCTTACTCCACAATCTTGCCGTCCTCAATGCGGACAATCCGATCTGCAAGGCGGGCAATGTCGTTGTTGTGGGTAATCATCACGACAGTTTGCCGGAACTCCGCACTGGTACGCTTGATAAGCCCCAGCACCTCGGCGCTGGTCTTACTGTCAAGGTTGCCGGTCGGCTCGTCGGCCAGCACAATAGCCGGTTTGGTAATCAAGGCGCGGGCGATAGCCACACGCTGCTGCTGGCCGCCGGAAAGATTGTTCGGCATATTTTTCAGTTTATCTTCCAGCCCCAGCAGGTGAACGATCTCGTCCAAAAACTTCTGATCCACCGTGTCCCCGTCCAGCTCCACCGGCAGGACGATGTTCTCATACACATTCAGGATAGGAACAAGGTTATAGTTCTGGAAGATAAAGCCGATGTTGCGGCGGCGGAAGATGGTAAGCTGTTCGTCGTTCATTTTCGACAGTTCTTTGTCCCGGACAATCACATTGCCGGAAGTAGGGGTGTCCAGCCCGCCCATCATGTGAAGCAGGGTGGACTTGCCGCTGCCGGAGGTTCCCACAACGGCCACAAATTCGCCGTCATTTACAGAGAAGTTCACGCCGTCAAGGGCGCGGGTGATATTCGGCTCTGTACCGTAATACTTTTTCAGGTCGATAGTCTGTAAAATTCTCATAAAATTCAATCCTTTCTTTGTTTGTTGTAAATGCGGAACGCTGCTGCGCCGGTGGCCGCCAACTGTACCAGAATCAGCACAGCGAACAGTCCGAAGCTCTCATAGTAGAACAGTTCATCCCAAAACAGGAGAACATCACAGAGGGCAGTCAAGGCAACCGTCCAGCGGATGTGCTGGGCCAGCCTTTGCCAGAACGCCAGCACAAGGGCAACGGGCGGGACGATCAGCAGCGCCAGATTCAAAATCATGGTCGGGGTCAGTTCCATTGCAACGCCTCCTCACTTTTGTTGATAAGGTCATTGTAAAACCCAAATGTCCGCGAAATGTTACAGCGGCCAAAAAATTTCATCGAAAATCGGGGTGAAATGTTACAACGCTCGGACATTTCAAAATTATTATTCAACTACCCTTAATCGAGCTACAATACTTGTTTTTCTAAAATAGCGAAACGAAACATGAGGAACTATAATCGCCACAACGCAAATAACAATTCCCTCTAATATCAACGGGAAAATCGTAGGCTGTATTGTAAACAGCCATAAGTCAGGTTGATTAAAGAAAGTAGGAAGAATTGTATTTGCAACAATAAGAGAGAGAGGTAAACCCATTACACAAATCAGAAATGCGTAAAACAATCCCTCCAATACGGTCAATTTGTTAATTTGTTTTTTCGTCATTCCGATGCTCTCTAATGTAGCAAATTCCCGTTGCCGGTTTATAATGCCCGTTATAATGATGTTGGAAAAATTCACAAGCCCGATACTTCCTAATAGAAACCCAATAAGGCCACCTATGATAAAAATAGTTTGTTTTAATCCATTCATAGTTTGTGCCAATGTTTCAGACGATGCGTATTCAACGGTAGGCAAAGAATTGATGTACTCGGTCGCTGGCAAAAAGTGTTCTTTTTCCACATCAAACACATAACTCATTATGGCTGGATTGTTATACAATTCCACAAACATCTCATTACTCATATAGAAAATAGGACAATCGCCGCCAACATCAGTGTAGCCAACATTCTTACCCGGAGATTCTACCAATGAAAAATCAACCACTGCACGCGCAATTACCGAAACCGTTTTATAAGGCAATCCATCTTTGTAAATGGTAACTTCCTGATTGAGCGGACAAAGAAATTCAGGAGATTCATTTGGGTTGATCGCTGAAATTTCTATAACATAGTTTCCACTTTCCAAATATGAGGTTAGTTGCTGTATATCTGTTTCTCCCTCAATGAAATTCAATTTAGGAAGTATTGATTTTTCTACCCCGTAAATATTGCAAAGAGGTCGATAATCAACACCGAGTTTTACTGGATAAGTTCTGCCATCAACCATACCACTTCGTATAAGGTGATTATCTTCTGTGTATTCGTCTAATACTTCCGTGACCAAACTACCATAATCATAAGTAACACTGACATCATCCAAAGTGTTTTTATAAATTCGACTTCCGTTCAGCACAGGAATATTATTTTCAATATCAGATATGATTTCATTACTAACAGAATCATCTTTAAATCGAAAACCTTGCACATTAGAAAATGTGTTTGGGCTTGCCACAACAAAATCAAATGAGGTAACAGAAGATACATATTTTTTAACATCAACACTATTTCCGATTGCGATTGCACTGTTTAGGAGAATAATGCAGAGTATCATGGATAAGACGATAAATATGGTACGCTTTGAATTTCTTCTTAAATTTCTCCATGCCATTTCTGTTATTCTATTCTTAAACGAAAGACGATTCTTGTTGGCACTATGATAATTGTCTTTTTCATAGTATCTGGTTGCCTCAATGGGCGAAATCGTAGCTGCAATTTTGAATGGTTTCTTTATGCTCACCCAAACAGTAATCGCACTAAATATCCCGGCAACGACAAAAATAATAGGATTAAAACTCAAGTTCACAGAAAGATTGTGATACTCGCCTTTCATAAAATTAAGAATCCACGGAAGCATAAGTATTCCTACTATATATCCTAAAATCAACCCAATAGATATACCAATTATAGACAGCCAAAATGCTTGCTTATAAACAATTCGCTTGATTTGCTTCTCCGTTGTTCCGATTGTTCTTAATAAGCCATATTTCTTTATTTCTTGAACAACAGAAATCTCAAAAATATTGCGAATGAGCAAATAGCCCGTTATTACAAAAATCATAATAAAAAACAGGGCTGCTATTATGGCAATCCAATTTACAGATGTACCAGTGGACGGGCTGGTTCCCCTAATTTGCAAAATAGTTGTCTGTATAGACTGGATCGCTCCAACACATAAAGTCGTTACAGAAGTAAAAAGCATTGATGTTAAAACGATTGCTATTACAGCAACAATATTTCGTAATTTGTTGGCTTTGAAGCTTCTTTGCGCCAGCTTCTTTGTAATGGCGCTGGTGTCATTTTCAAAAGGCCATGTCATAGTTGTATCACCTCCATATTTGATAAGGGTATTGTAAAACCTAAATGTCCGCGAAATGTTACAGCGGCCAAAAAATTTCATTGAAAATCGAGGTGAAATGTTACAACGCTCGGACATTTCAAAAAAATTTACGGCGGGCAGCCGGAAATGGCCGTCCGCCGCGTTCTATTTTGTCGGCAGCATAATGGAAAATTCTGAACCCTTGCCCGGCTCCGAAACCACTTTGATATAGCCGCCTTGCCGCGTTACGATCTCGCGGGCCAGATACAGGCCAATGCCCACGCCCTGCTGTTCGTGTACTTCTTCCTCACGATAGAAGCGCCGGAAGATGGCAGCCTGATTGCTTTCGGAAATGCCCTTGCCGGTGTCGGTCACTTTGATCTCCACATACATTTCCCACAGCACCACTGACACGGCGATTTTCCCGCCTGCCGGGGTGTACTTCACTGCATTGTCCAGCAGGTTAAAGAGGGCTTCGGATGTCCACTTGCTGTCATGGAAAACGGTCAAATCCTCCGGGCAGTCCACGGACACAGCGATTTCCTTTTTCTCCGCTGCATACACAATCCCACTCATGGCCTGCGCCACGGTATCAAAGAGGCGGCCCGGTTTCTTATCCAACTGGATCACGCCCGTTTCCAGCCGTGAGGTTTTCACAAGGGCCTGAAAGAGAAAGTCCAGCTTATCCGTCTGGCTGCGGATTCCCCGGATAAAGTCGGTGCGCTCCGCCTCGGTCATGGGCTTTTCCAGCAGGGTGTCCGTCGCCATTTTCAGATTGCTTACCGGCGTTTTCACCTGATGGGAAATATCCGATACAAGGGTCTGTAACTCCTGCCGTTCCTCGTCCACCCGGCGGCGGTTCTCCTGCATGATCTGGTAAAGCCTTGCCAGCCGGTGTCCGATTCTGGCAAGCTGGGTTTCGCTGTCCTCTGGCCGCTGGGGCGCTTCATTCCCGGCGATCATGTGGTCTAAGGTCTGGCACAGGTCAGCGGTAAACTGCGACAGCCGCTTTCCAAACGCCTGCGTCAGTACAAAAATCCCCACAAGGGCGCACAGCAGCAGCGCCCCGCCTGTCAGCAGCACCGCAATCTGTTTTGTCACAAGAAACAGGGCTATGGTGATCCCGGACATGGAGAGGGCAAGCCCCATTGCCACCCGGCTAAACAGCCGCTTTACCGAGAGATTTTGAAACTTCATTTTGCCTCACCTCCCGTCCATTGATAGCCCATGCCGTAAACGGTCTTGATGTAGGGCGTACCTCCATCAGATTCAATCTTGCTGCGAATCCGGCTGATGGAGGTTGTCAGGGTGTGTTCGTCCACAAACCTTTCGTCTATATCCCACAGCTTTTCCAAAAGCTGCCCACGGGTCAGCACTTGCCGGGGATTTTTACGAAACAGGTTCAGCATTTTGTACTCCATCGGGGATAGGGTCAGGGGCTTGCCGTTTAGGGAAGCCGTCTGCTCCGAGAAGTCCAGAAACAGCCGCCCGTCGTCGTAAATGTCCTTGGCCGGTTTGTGGTGTTCCAGCATGGCAAACATGGCTTTGATTTTCCGCTGCAAGGCCCCGATCACAAAGGGCTTTGTGATGTAGTCCACCGCGCCCACCTCATAGCCCCGTATCTGGTCGCTCTCCTGATCGTTGGCGGTCAGGAATATTACGATGGTGTCCGGGTGCTGGGGCTTTATCAGCTTGCACAGTTCAAAACCGTTCCCGTCCGGCAGGTTGATGTCCAGCAGCACTAAATCAAATTCCCGCTGGCGGATGGCTTCGGCTGCGGTTCTGGCGTTTAGGGCAGAAGTCACGCCGTAGCCGTCTGCGGTCAGGTTATAGTCTAACATCTTATTCAAAAAACTGTCGTCCTCGACAATTAAAATCTGCTTCATATTCTCACTTCCTTTGCTTTTTGCAGATAGTATAACAGGCAAATGTCCGCGAAATGTTACAACGGACAAAAAATTTTATTTTTTTGCATTTCTCTGTTATAGCAGTTCAAAATAATAACTCTATTATAGGCAGTTATCAAAGGTTTATCAATGCGGCAACTGTAAACAGATCCTCTGCCAAAGACTCTTAAAACTACTGGCAAGCAATGCAATCTTACGTAAGATTGCGTATTTAGCAGAAATCCCGTTCCCGGAATTCCTGCTAAATGCTTGTTGGTGACATATCCCCAAACCCCTGAGATCATTGCCGGTGGCAATGGCTGCGCGTTCCGTTGTAACGCTGAAAACGAAAAGCAGACAACCTTATTGACGAGATTTTTCTGTGCTGCGCTGCGGTTGTGGCGGGGAAGAAATCTCCAATAGATATTCCACATTAGCCCGAACATTATGAAGTTCTTTCATATCATTTTTGGCCTGCTTATAGGCAGAATAGGCTTTCCGTTTTTGTTCCAGAACATCGGTGTATTCCTCCCGGAGAGATTTGACAGAGGGGAGCTTTTTGATTCCCAGCTCGTCAAAATGATTCTTTGCCGCCTGGTGCAGCAGAATTTCAGACTCATGTGCTGTTCGGTATTTTTTGCTATACCCAGCTTTGCGATATTCTACATAGACAGCCCGCGTTTTCACATAGTTTACGATCTGCTTTTGCAGCTCGGCATTGGCGTTCATTTTTGACTCCAGATCTTTGATCTGAACGGATAAGGTATTGAAATTAGTGGTAGCGGCGTTGGCTTTTTCCAGAAGATCCTCATAACCCATATCGCCATGTTCTTTTAAGTAGAGCACTGCCTGGGAAAGCTGTTTTAAGTTGAACACTTTTGCCCAACGCTCATAACCGGGACCTTTGCCGGAACGGATTGCAGCCTCTATATCTACCAGCAATCCAACTTTGGAAACCGGTTTTTTTGAAAAAGTATGGCGAGATTTTACTGTCCGTGTACCGGCAATCCGTTCTTTGATGGCCTGTTCTGTATAATCGCCTTTGAGCGTATCGCATCGGGTATAGTTTTCTTGTCCCGGAACTCGGAACCGAAGATGTTTTCTTTCACGGTTAACTTCAATCCCGGCAGCCTCCAGCTTCTTTAGAAGTTCCTCAAAATCTTTTGGCTTTTCCTCTAATGCAGCATCAATAGCAATGCGTATCTGTTCCTGAAAGGATGGCTGCTTTTTATTTCCCAGCCATGTGCCATAATGCTCCCGGCTGGGTTTCGGATTTTCTACAATCGAAAGTCCATGCTCCAAACACAGCTTGTCATTCATTCGCCGGATTGCCCAGGTAGAGCCCCAGAAGTTGCGAAATTTTTTCTGACAGTCCAGTGTAGTAGAGTTGATAATGATGTGATTATGGACATGGTGCTTATCTACATGGGTGCAGACGACAAAGGCATGGTTTCCTTTTGTGAGCTTCAGTGCCAGCTCCCTGCCGATCTGATTGGCTTCTTCCGGCGTAACTTCGCCGGGCTTAAATGCCTGACGGAGATGGTAGGCGATCACATCATCCACACCCTGATTTCTGCCGGTCAGATTTGCATACTGTCGTTTGGACAGAAGGAACTCTGCATCAGCAAGCCGGGTATCACACTCATAGCCATAAATGAATTTTCCAAAATCGGTTTTCTGCGGATTTTCTACATAATCAATAATATCTGCAATCGCAGTAGAGATATTCCGACCTTTTCCTACATGCAGAGACATCAGTCTTGTGGTCGCTATTTTCGTCACCTCCTTAACTTAATTTCAATCAGAGAAGTTATAATTGCAGAAAAAGAGCGGGGCTGCCTATGCGCCCCGCCAAATCTGCTTAACCAAATATAAAATCCCTTAAGGCACTGTTTGCCCCGCCAATGATCCCTACCAGCCATGCAGCCGCCAGAGGCAGACCGTATGGACTAATAAGAAAGGCGATCATAAGCCATGCAAGACCCGGCAAAAATCCTGCGACAAAGAACAGCACCAATGCCGCCAGAAAGATGATCCCGGAAAGAATCCCAAGTACCGCACCGGAAAGAACCACTAAAAATTTACATACCAGATAAAGAATCCCCGTAACCAGCATAAAGGGAAGTGCCAGTAATTTACCTATCAAACGCATACGCTTTGCCTCCTTTCAGAAGGGCATCTGCCCTTATAAAAATTTTACCGTGACGGCAAAAAGAAAGCAACGGCTTTCCGGCTGTTTATGAAATGTTTGCAAATCCCCGGATCAGTTTATCCATGCCATCCCAAAGGCTGTCCAGACGGGTGCGGATGTCCTCTATATCTGCGGCATAAATACTGCCGGTCTCATTGGCTCGTCTGGTATATTGGTTTAAGTTATTGGAACAAATGCGGAGAAGCCGGATCATTTCTTGAATGTCTCCCATATCAAGGTGAATGATGTAACCGTCTACGGCCATCTTTCGCAGATATGCCGACAGGTTGGTAATGCCAAGTTCCGCCATGCGTTCTTTTACCAGTTCGGCCTCCGCTTCGGACATGACAAATTCGACGCGGACAGATTTTTTGTTATGCCTGCCCTTCATCGTTCCAACCCTCTTTTATGAGATGAGACCTCCTGTGTTGAAACCACCGTCTTTGCTCTTTTGAGTTTTTCCCGCAGGGTGGTCTTTTCCAGCTTATCAAGATATTCCTCTAGATTTCCGGCTGTCGCATGATAGCTGCGTTTGAAGCGTTCCCGTTTTAGGATCATCATCAGCTCCGGCTCATTTTCTGGCAGATACGTCATTGTTTTAGGTGCTCCATGCTCTGGCATAAGCCGGTTCATAAGCTGTCTCCGTTCCTGATAGGGAATCGTGATAACATTTCCATCCTCAAATGCAACGGCTACATTTCCGATTGGACAGGTCAGTTTTTTCATCCGTTCCACATGTTCTCTGTAATTTAGCGGATAGAGATCGCCAAATATTTTTCCGTCCCTGACTTCTTTCAAAGAGATAGCATAAGCCAAAACGGGATCATTTGTCTGTTCCTGGTAAAACCGCCACACTTTGTTTTCATGGCTGCCCTCCAGATAAACTTCCCGTTCACGCAGGGTATAGGTTCCGCAGGGGCGTGACATCCAAAGAAGCTGTTTATCCTCTGAACGGTCTGACACAGCCAGTTTTGAGATCAGTTCTTTATCCAGGTCAAAGTCCTCTTTATAATGTTGGGTATGAAGATCTACGATACGGGAAAGAGCACCCAGAAGCTCTACATCCTCAAATCTTACCCCAGCCATCAGCGTTCCCTTTCCGGTACAGGAGGGATCATCTGCCTTGCTTCATGCTCCGGTTTATCTGCTTTCAGACGGTCCATCAAAGACGGCTTTGCTTCCGGCACCAGCTCCCGGATTTCTTCATCTGTCTGTCCATCTGTTAGATCCGGACGCACAGGAGGTTCGTTGTTCAGCCTGCCATCCAGCATATTGTAGTTGCCGGTCTGGCCTTCCTCATAAAGTTCCGCATTGCGCAGATAACTCTCCGGCGCCTGAAATGGCTGTCCGGCAAACAGAATTTCTCTTTGGGTGGTAAACTGTGCAAGGACGCCATTTTGCAGTCTCGCAAATTCTTCATACTGGCGCAGGGTAAGCCCTCGTTCCAGCATTTCCGCCTGGGTATGCGCCCAGCCTTCTCCATAAAGAAAATAATACATGTCTGGCTGATCACAGACAAAGCACAGGGAGCCGTCCTGATTGTCATAGTAAGATGGCTGCATATCCTGATAATGGCAGCGTTCCTCACGCCCCAAATATACACGGTTGTCCGCACCCAGCATAGCGACCATGCCTGCGTAATTACTATGAACCGCAGAGCGGATTTCTACCAGCGGATCTGTTGGAGAAGGAATCTGTCTGCCCGGAATCTCGTTTTGTTTTTCCGCTGCATCATTTCTTGGTGTCACTTCTTCATGGCTGAGTGCATCCAGCTCCGGTTGAGATGTTCCTTTCCGAACAGCACCGGGTTCCGGTTCTTTTTCTTTCACATAGTATCGGACATTTGCTGTCGTATGCTCGTTGGCTTCCTTTGCATAGTTTTCAGCATCGGCTTTGCTATCAAATTCCAACGGTTTTCCATTTTCCTTGCACCAGCTTTGTGCCGGTCCGAAAATAGAAGTGCTGCTTCGTACCGCCCATACACCATAGGTCAGTTTCTTTTCCATTTCGCATCCCTCCTTATCGTTCCTGTTGTTTGGAAGTTTGTTGCTTTTTTACCGGGTCTGCCGGTTTTGTTGCTTTTAGCTGCTGACGGAGAGAATTCTTATGCTCCGGTTCGGAATCTGTGATGTTGACATATTCACCAATGATACAGAGCGCTTCTCCATAACTGCCGGAAGCAAATACCCGGTCAGACATTTCTTTTGCCTGTTCTTTCAGACCATGCTCCCGCAAAGTACGGGAAGCAATACCCAGCAGATTAAAAATGTTCCCATCTGCTCCGATCAGTGGACAATCCGGTTTATCTGCCAACGCTTCCGGTGTTTCTATAAATCCGCCTAAATAATTCGGCACAAAGTCCGACAGCCATGTGCCGCCATAGACTTCATGGGTCTGTAAACGCCACAGGGCAAGTTTTCCTATATCCAGTTTCATATCATCAAACGGGTAAAGCAGACAGGTCAGTTCGCCGTGCTGAAAAGCAGCCACATTCTCAAACTGACAGCCATCTTTCAATATGCCTGCATGTGTCAGCATTTCATTGATCCCGTCCACCCACTCTGTCAGATCCCCGCCACAGCCCTGTAAAATCAGTCCTTCCTTATCTGACATACGGCGAAGGTCCTCTGCAGTAATCGTGTTGATATTCAAAAAATCGCCTCCTATCGTTTTTGTTAAAATATATGTTTCGTCCGCAACTTAACCTCATTTCAAAGCACCGGAGTATTCTTATACAGCTCCCTTAAAAACAGGTGCCAAAAGCCCTTGAAAATCAAGGACTTTTAAGGCTAAGTTGCGTACATATCATGGTTGGTTTTGCCGCTTCCTGCGTTTGCGTTCCCGCTCGGATTTCCGTCTTGCATAGATCCGGCAGGCATCAGAACAATATGCCTGGCTGGTCGTAGGAAGATATGCTTTTCCGCACACAGGGCATATTTTCTGTCTCATGGAGGTGTCCTCGCCGGTAATGGCTGATTCCAATGCTGCATCCACCGGCAGCACCGCTTTTTCAAAGTACCTGCAATAAGCGCCGGTCCACCATTTATTCAGCATGTAGCAAGGGCTGTCCAGGGGAAGGCATATCTTATCCTGAGAGTCATAGTTGGCACAAAGCTCTGTAACCAGCTTTCTGATTGCAGCCCGCTCCGAGCGTTTTAATTCCCTCTCTGCCATAATGCCTACCTTTCCGGGTCACTGCTTTGCCTGCCGCCGGAAATTCCGGTTGCATCAGTAGCATTCCTGGGCTGTGAAAGGGCATCGGCGATAGAGTTCCGCTTTTTCTGTTTCGGTTCATGGTAAATAAAAAGTTCGTTTTTTCCCGGCACATACAATAAGCCATTTTCTTCGCAGCGGAAAACATCACATTCTTTGTCGGTTGCGACGGTATAAAAGCCTTTGTAATCATAAGGTGCTTTTTGCCGATCCTGATAGGTACACAGCCCTAAGTTGGGGTCACTTGCCAGCCGTTTCGATATGGCGAAAAAGTCGCCTTCTTTTTTGTGAAATTTTCGTATGGGCGTGAAGTGATAACCGCCATATTCAAAGGTTTTTCGATCACTCATTTACGCCTGCCTTTCTTTATGGGAAATTCCAGCTTGAAATTCACATATTTACCGCCGGTATCATCCAGGATCACTTCCGCATCATAGGTCTTTCCTGTTTTTTCACTGTAAAGCCCGGACATAGAAATACGGCCCTCTTTCAAAAGAGCCGCTGCCACAGACTTTGTGATAGATTTTTTCTTGCTGGAAAAGAAACGGTTATCTTTCCAAAGAGCAAAAGAACATTCCCTGTTGTCGCAGAAAAAACCTTTCTTTCCTTCAAATACCGGGGCACCGCAGCGGGGACATACCCCCACGGCTTCATGTGCAGTTCCTTTGGAAGAAGGAAACAGATCCGCAAAACGTTCCTCCGGGGTAGTATGTTCTTTTACCAGCGTCCGGCTCATATCTGCAATCTGATCCATAAAAGATGTTGCCGACAGTTCGCCATGTTCCACTTGTTTCAGCATAGATTCCCATTCTGCAGTTAAGATGGGAGACTTGATGTTGTCCGGCAGGACTGCAATCAGGTTCCTTCCTTTTTCCGTAGGAATGAGCTGCTTTTTCTTTCTCTGTACAAATCCGGCAGAAACCAGCTTTTCCAGTGTTGCCGCACGGGTAGCCGGAGTACCCAATCCTTTACGCTCGGCATCTTCCGGCATATCTTCCGCACCGGCCGTCTCCATAGCGGACAGCAGCGTGTCCTCCGTATAGTGTTTCGGCGGTGAAGTTTTCCCTTCACGGAAACTTGCTGACACAATTTCAAAAGTCTGCCCTTCCTTCAGCACAGGGAGAGCGGCATCTTCATTTTCTCTGTGTTCCGTTTCATTCTGCCTGATACTCATACGGTGAATCCGTTCCACCTCTTTCCAGCCGGACTGTAAGATGGTCTTTCCTTTTGCCGTAAAAGTATATCCCTGGCAGTCTAACATAGCGGTGACCGCTTCAAACCGGTTTGCCTGCGTTGTGGCACAAAGCAGTCTGACGGCAAGCAGGGTAAGCACATCCCGCTCCCCGGAAGGAAGCTCTGACAGGTCTGTCCGTGCAATCTCCACAGTTGGAATGATGGCATGGTGGTCGGTCACTTTGCTGTCGTCTGTTACCCGGTCAATGTCCGGTTCTCCGGCGCAGCCTTTTCCAAAGGGCATATTGTCACGCAGCCACAGGATCAGGGAAGCGGCGGTTGCCTGCATGTCCTTCGTCAAATACTGGCTGTCCGTTCTCGGATAGGTTGCCAGCTTCTTTTCATAGAGAGATTGCACATAATCAAGAGTCTGTTGAGCCGTATAGCCATAAATACGGTTACATTCCCTTTGCAGAGTTGTAAGGTCATAAAGGCGGGGAGGCTGTATGGTTTTTACCTGCTTTTCCACAGAACGCACAAAAGCGGAGTTGTGGTCACAGTCCATACGGATTTTTTCAGTCTCGGATCGTTCCGTCATTTTTTCGCCGGAAGCAGTAAAACCTCCGCAGGTGATTTCCGGCACATAAAAAGGCTTACTGATGAAGGATTCAATATCCGACTCACGCTGTACCAAAAGTGCCAGCGTCGGTGACATAACACGGCCGACATTTAGTGTGACACCATACAGGACAGAAAAAAGCCGGGTGGCATTGATCCCGATCAGCCAGTCGGCTCCTGCCCGGCATACTGCCGCATCATAGAGCTTATCGTAATCACTGCCGGGACGGAGATGGTCAAAGCCCTCACGGATCGCCGCATCCTCCATACTGGAAATCCAAAGGCGTTCCATAGGCTTATTACATCCGGCATATCCATAGACCAGACGGAAGATCAGTTCTCCTTCACGCCCGGCATCCGTAGCGCATACCACGGAATCAACCCGTTTGTCCTTCATCAGCCGGCACAAAAGAGCAAGCTGCGTTTTCTTATCCTTTGGAACTTCATATTTCCAGTTTTCCGGTAGGATCGGAAGGTCCTCATACCGCCATTTGGCATACTGTTCTTTGTAAGCCTCCGGCTGTGCCAGTTCCAAAAGATGTCCCACACACCAGCTCACCAGATAGCCGGAACCTTCGAGATAACCATCTTTTCTTTCCGTTGCGCCTAATACTGCTGCCAATGACATAGCAACAGAGGGCTTTTCTGCAATCACAAGTTTCAATTTTTATTCCTCCTTCATAGTTTCAAATTCTTTATCCGCAAGTTTTCCGGTTTGCATAAGACACATCAACATAACGCCGGAAGCCATTCCTCCGGCAAAGGTAAGGAAATGTGAAATCAGGTTCCACATAAGCATTCCTCCTAAAAATGGGTAAAGAAAAACGCCCACTTCAAAGTGAGCGCATCAACAGGTATCTATCTTGTTTTTGGTTTCAAGTGATCCGGCAGGACGATCTCTCCAACCGGGATTTCCCGCAGTTCCTTTTTCATCCGGTGGGTGAAGCGGATCGTCTTTGCCGTACCGCCGGTTTCCCGCCCATCATATACAGCGATCACTCGGTCGGAGTGCTCTACCATATAGCGGTTTCTGTGGGAGTAGACGCTTGGGAGATATTTTTCCTGTATGACAACAACATCCGCACAAGCCTCCAGCAGTTCACAGGTTCTTGTTTTCTTATTCAGGCTGTCCAGACGTTTGCGGTAAGGGATCACTGCGATCAGCTCCAGCGCCGGATTAGTCTGCTTTCTTTCCAACACCAGCTCTGCAAAATACTGGTCTGCGCCATCTGCAAAGCCACTCATAAAACAGGTAAATCCATCTGTAACGGCAGCATCGATCTCATGTTCCAAAGCGGTTTTTACTTTGTTGATCTCATTTTGCGGTAAATCCCTGTGTCCGGTAACACAGCAAGTCTTTCCTCTCATCGGTCATCCCTCCATATGATAGGTAAAATTCTTCACTTTTCACATAGTAATAGATTTTATTTAGCAAGTCAACGATAATACCCTTTTTCCCTTTGCGAATAATAAAGGAGTGTAAGGTACAATCTATTACAGAATGGGAGGTGAAGGCGATGTATGAAGATTTTGTCCCGGAACGATTAGCGAAGCTGCGGACACAAAAAGGAGTTTCCGCACGCGATATGTCTTTATCGTTAGGTCAGGCAAACAACTACATCAATAATATTGAGAATAAAAAGTCACTTCCCGCTATGCAGTCTTTTTTCTACATCTGCGAATATCTGGGTGTGACTCCGCAGGAATTCTTTGACGAAGGAAATACTTACCCGGAAACCTTGAAGGAATTCATTGCAGAGGCAAGACAGCTTGATCCTCAATCCATGCAATATATCCTCGGTATTATGAAAGAACTCAATAGCAGAAAGTAAGCGGTCACGGTAATGGCCGCTTTTTTCGTGACTTTCTTTATTATATTTTATAATGTTCTCGAAATGTCCGCTCCCTATACCGATAAGTATTCAAAAACTGTTCTCCAAACAGCCTTTTTCTATTCGCCGGTACTGCCAAAGCTGCCGGTTCCTCGTTCTGTTCCTAGATCGGTTACAAAATCCGCAATGACGATTGGCGTGATCACAAGCTGCCCGATACGGGATCCCTTAAAAAGAGACTGCGCCTGATTGCTTACATTGCTGATGATCGCATGGATCTCTCCACGGTAGCCGGAATCCACAGGCGGCAGTTCACAGACCAGACCTTTTACCGCCATGCTGGTACGGGGAAAGATATATCCCGCATATCCATCCGGTATTTCCAGTCCAAAACCAAGAGGAATTTTGGCGATTTCTCCGGGCTGTAAGGTGCAGTCATAGGGCAGATAAACATCCGCTCCGGCATCATTGCCATGCGGACGGTAAGGACGCTGGTGCTCCGGTACGCCAAAGTCGATCAGTTTTATTTTCATCGGCAGCCTCCTTCCCAAAGAGCAGGATAATCTTTTTCTAAAATATCCTCTGGCGTCATATCTGCCACCAGTTTTCGTCCGCAGGTCATTTTCCCTTCCAGACATCGATCCATCTGACAGAAAGGTCCGGTCAGTGACGGGGCAAACAAGGCAGGGCTTAGGTCATAAAGTTCTTTCCAGACCTTTAACAGCACGATCCTTGTTTCATCAGTATTTCTCCGGCATACCCGCTGGCTGATGATATGTTTCCACTGATAAGGGGTGGCGCTGATGAGCAGTACATTCCGTAATCCCTGGGGCGTGGCATAGCCGGCCGCATCGTGCCCGCTTCCGGCAGTGCACAGGGCTTCATAACATTTCATGCTTTCATGACAGCTTTTTAAGTACAATTCCCGTACCACTGCCGGAGCCGTCATAATAGAATACGGGACAGCGAAATCCGCCTGTCCCGTATAGTTGCTGTACTGCAGCGATGCACTCATAAATTTTACTTCGTTCTGGTGGCGGGTGATCTGCGCCAGAAAACGCCTGCTGGCGCCGACAATGGCTACCGTGATCACCGCAAATTTCTGGATGGTAGGATGGGGAAGCGCCCCCATAGCTGCTACTGTCTGAACGCTGAATGATTTTTCGTAGAGATCCATCAGATCGTCCATTGAGGCAATCTTATGTCCCTGCTGGGTAATCCTTGCCGCAAAGACCATGTTTTTTTCTGCTTCCGCCACCGCCTGGCAGTTCAAAATTTTTACTTCGATTCGTTTAATTGGTATGTCCCTCCTTTACAATCGCTTTCAGTAAGAACAGATAGTTAAGACTGTCTGTGACCTTTTCATTCCATGTGTCCATCGGGTAAACCGCTTCCGCGTCAAAGCACATATCGTACAGAGAAACAATATGCTTTGCCAGCATACCGGCAAGGGCACGCTGGGGCGTTGTATGCTGTAAAGCTGCCGCTGCCTTAAATGCAATCAGCCGGTCCGGGTCATCCCCGGTGTATTCTTTGGTTTTCCGTTTCAAGGTATCAGCGCAAAGCCGTACCTGTTCGTCAAAAACGGCATTGACTTCATTTTGCGTAATATAGCATCCCTCCTTTGAAAACAAGAAACCGGCTATTCTAAAGGATCTTAGAATAGCCGGCAAATAAATGGATATGTAATTGTTATAGTGTATTGATCTCTTTTTCCAGTTCCCGGACCGCTGCTATGACTGTCTCAAATGTCGGAACATCCCCATACAACATATCCTGCATAGAGTTATAGTCCGCTTCCAATGCTGCAAACCGATATTCCGGCGGGAGTAATTTTAATGTGCCCGGCACGGCCTCCGGGTACTTCGCCCATGCTCTGGGATAGAATTTCATTTTGAAATCTACAACTTTCTTCAGGAGATCCAGCCTGGAAAAAGCAGCTTCTTTGACCGGTGTTGCAGCCATGCGGTAGAGATCATAATAATGTCTGGAATACCGCTGCGGCATTTCCAAATGTTCCGGTCTGTTCGTTTCATGGTGCAGGATTGTGGCTTTTTCCCAGAAGGTCCGTTCCGGGGCAACGGTAAGGATTGCAGTTTCTTTTTGCTCAAAAATCTTCGGATAATATTTTGCCGCGTATGGTTCGATCTGCGCTGTTTTTGCAGGAGTCCACGCTGCCAGCGCACCAATCTCTAAACGGATCACCTGTAAGGTCGCCGTATTTGTAAAAAGGTGCGGATAGGCGAAAATGACCGTCTGTTTATCCTTTTCATCTATGTAGACATTTGCTTCACAACCGATTTCCTGAGATAAGCCGGATTTGACTGCCGGGCAGAATGTTTCGGACAGAAATACCTCCGCACGCGCATTGGCTTCTTTGTTAAAAGCATCCTGTTTTGTATTGGAACGTTTCTCCCATGGTTCATCTTTGCCATATCCCAATACACGCCAGTCCAGAATCAAATCAATATCTTCTGAAAACCGGCTGATCAGGTGAAAGGCTTTTGAAAGGCTGGTACCGCCCTTAAAGGTGATGGACTCTTTCCATGGTGAGCGGTGAAATAAATAATCCAGCGTAAAACATACCCAAAAGTCTTTTTCTACGATGGCATCATTCAGTCCCATTTTATCTGCTGTATTTCTGAACAGCTCCCTGCGGTCGTTATCTGAAAGTCTTGCTATATTTCTCATTGTACCTTTTCACCTCCACAAATCTGCCGTATCGTATCGTAAACCCAATCCGTAGACTCTGTTGCTTCCTTCAAACAAGCCTGCTTATCCTTGTCTGTCAGTTTTTCGGAAAGCATCTGTATGACTTCTGGCGTAACATTCGATTTGCCAAGCGTTTTTAATGCCTGTATAACCAAACTTGTCATATAGGACAATCCGGTAATCTCCTTATTGGTCCGGTGCTTAAATTCCAGCTTTGTAGAGTTCCACTCGTAGGTCTTGTATGGACCATCGCTGATATAGGACCATACTGCTGTTACCTGTGTTGAAAGACCTAACAGGTTCAATGCTGTATTCCCACATGGGGCAATCGTCCAGTGATAACTTCGTGCCAATGCGTTCGCCACCGCTTCCGGGTCTGCCGCCACATATTCATCCAGAAGTTTGCTATATTTTGGTTTTTCATAAACACCTTTCAAAATGCGGCGAAGCATACCTGCCTGTGTAAGCCGGTTTAAGTTCCGTCTTATGGTTTCCGTATCGGCAATATCCGCAAAATCAGAACTGATGAAAATAGTTCCTTCCGCCGCTGCTTTGATCTGCTCCTGAATCTGTTTGGAATAGCCATTTGCCATATTGCTCACCTCCTTTTGTCCCGAATATTATATATTATTCGGGACAAATTTTCAATAGGCTTCAAAAGTTTTAGCAATAGTATTCCACACAGAACAGAATTTATACATCAGTTTCAAATTCTATATTGGGAGATGGGAACTATCGTATTCTTATTTTGTCCCGAATATTGTGTATTATTCGGGACATTTTAAGCACTCGGCAGGTAGATCCAGTCGTGCATCAGGCACACGCTGGGTTCGTCCTCCCTGGGAACCAGACGGTAGGTACATTCTCCATAGACCGTGCGTTTGTCCTCAATCTCCATGCCATAAGCTTTATAAAAGCGGTATTCCAGATTGGAGATGATACAGCGCAGGGTTTGCAGAGCCTCCCTCTGAGCTGATACGATCAGGTCACGGTCAATGCTGCGCTTCAAAAACAGCAGCGATTTGTAAAGCTGTACCTCTGTGCGGTAAGGGCGGCAGTCTTTCGTTTCCAGCCATCCGCAAAAAGCGACCGGTCCGCTCTGGATCACACTGCGGTCCGGGTGATAATACTCGTAGCAGTCCAGGTTTGCCGTATTCAGAAGATAGAGCATTTCCCGGACTTCATTTTCCGGCATGTCATAAAACCGCAAAAGCGAGCGGTAAAGATGGACATAGCCGGGAATGGAAATCATGGTATTTACCATAAAATAAAATCCTCCTTGTAAACAGCAGGTGCGGGAGCTTTTGCCCCCGCACCGTCTAAAATCTATATTTCGTTATCTACTTTCACGAGTTTTCCCATGACAAGGAAGCGTCCTGTGCCGCCCGGCGTACAGGTAGAAAGGGTCAGTACCTTATCGCTGCAGGTCACAGTCACATCACTTTCCACCGCAGAACGTTCCTTCATAGCTGTAAGCCAGGTAGTATAAGCACCGTCATCCTTCCAGGAAAGCTGCCAGGGAGAAGTTTCACTGCCGGATTCTTCCGGCTTTGCTGCAAACGCCGCAAAGATCTCCATGACATAACCACCCTTCGGAGTAACGAGATACATCTGCCTGTGGGTATCAAAGTAACTTTGTTCATCGTACCGGTTCAGCAGAGCAAACATGGAACCATCCCGCATATTATGACCGTAAATGATCGTATTGCGGTCTGAAAAATCTGCCCGGTTTTCATAGTCGGCAAACAGGCAGCCAACCTTGTTATAGGTCCCGTCATAAAGATGGTTCAGGTAATACTCGTTGTTGTCAGTCTGCGTCACCGGATAATTGAGCACCGTATCAGGAAGGGAAAGCCATCCGATGATGTCCGGTCCATTTTCACGGAGCGCTTCAAAGTCTACCGAAGGCAGGACAATATCGGCATCGTCCTGTTTTGTTTCCGTTGGATCGGTTGCCTGCTCCGGGGAGTCTGTCTGCTCTGGTACTTCTACATATCCGGCAAGATTCCGATAGGCGTCTTTACTTTCGGCATACTGGTTCAGGTCACGGAACACCAAAAATCCGCTGCCAAGAGCCACCAAAGCGCAGAGTGAAAGGACAGAAGCCCCGACAGCCGTTCTTTTTGGGGAAGTCCTGCTGTATTTTCCCTTTTTGAAATAATACACAGCAAATACGCTGCCGCCGATCAGTGCGGCTGCCAACAGTCCGCCATATAGGAAAATATACGGATCATCCCCGGTCTGCGGTACCGGCTTTTGAGGGGTGGAAGGATTGGACGGAACAGAAGGTTTTTCCGGCTTCTCCGGCTTTTCCGGTTTTTCATTAAAGAACTGGACCGTAGATGTCTGGTCAGCTTTGATCTCCACCGTAGCGGCATCAGGAATGATGTAATCCTTGCTTGCCCGGTTTGCAACTTCTGTTACGGTATAAATACCGACACGAAGGCTCTTTACTTCAATTACACCGGATTTTGGAGTGGTGAATGTCTCGCAGTAGGAGCCGTCCGCGCTCTTGACCTCGATGGCAAAACCATCTTTGCGCCCGTCGCTGGAATCCTTTGTGATCTTTAAGTTGCCGCGGTAAGCCTCATTGGTAAATCCGTGCCCGGCTTCTCCATTTTCCACAACTGCGACCTGTCCATCTTCTGTGATGGAAAAATAGTAAGCGTTTGAGTCAGGCTGATAGCCCTCCGGCGCTTTGCTTTCTTTGATAAAGTAGCCGCCAGCCAGAAGGTTTTCCGCCGTATGATAGCCTGCATCGGTTTCTTTCAGCGTACCGATCTTTTGATCGTCAGGATCATATTCCTGGTTGGCGTTGGAATCCGCATACAGGTCGAACACCGCACCGGGCAGGAAGCGCAGGAAAGAATTCTTGTCTTTCTTATCCTCCTTTTCCACAGGGGACGGTTCTTCCACAGCTTCGGTTTTGGTCACCTGCACGCTGCCGCGGATCAGGGTGTTTTCCACACGGATCTCGATATGCTGTCCGTCTGCACCGATATATACATGGTGCTGCTGCGGGCTTACTGTATATAGGTCAGGGGCAGAGATCTCCTTGACGATCCAGTGTCCGTAAGGAATGTTCTCAAAGGAAAAACTGCCGTCTTTTCCGGTAACAGCAGTAAGCAGCGCATTTTCTTCAGTAAATTCTTCTGTATCAGGTCTAAACAGTCCCATGAGCGCACCGGCCAGCGTGACATCTTCGCCGCCTTCCGGGTTTTCCCCAACTTTTACACCGTCTACACGCCCACGAAGAAGTTCATTGGAAACAGCCTCGCCTTCATTGACAAGGATCTGTACCAGGGCGGTTTCCTGTCCGGCATATTCAAAGACGACCGGATATTTCTGATCCGAAAGGATATAGGCGCCGTTGGTCGTGCGTTCCTTGACATAATAGCTGCCAAAAGGCAGGTCAGAGGCGAAGGAAGCGCTGTAACCGCCGGATTTATCAGACGAAACAGAGACCACTTCCAGAAGTCCATCTGCCGGGATCACGCTGCCATCTGCCGCCGTCAGGTCTGCGGAAGCATAAAGTCCAAAGGAAATATCCTTATATTCCTCGTTCATGCCAAGACCGAACAGGTCATCGGTCTCCATTGCCTTGAAAAGTGTGACATCCACTTTCTGTCGTTCGTCATAAAGGCCTGTCGCTGCCTGTGTGACCTCCACGGTCTCACCCGCATAGGTCAGTTCCACATATTCCGGTTGAGGATTCAGCACACAACCGGAGGGAGCCTGACGTTCCTCCAGACGGTAACGACCAAGATAGAGAAGCCCGCTTTTCGCTGTGCCGTCCTCGCCGGTCGTAAGGGTTTCCACAACCGTATCTTTTGCTGCCCGTAAAGTACCGTCACCGGTATAAATATCTTCATCTGCGATCACGTCATAGACCGCTCCGGGAAGTCCAACAACCTCATACACCGGCTGGTACAGTCCGTCGTTCTCCTGGACAGAAGCAAATACTTCTCCGGTCTTTGTGATGGTAAGCTGGCCTTTCTGCGGCATATTGTACTGAGTGACCGTCACAACCGCCTCGCTGCCGTCAATGGTAAACGGTACCGGCTGATCGGAAAGCACATAGCCATAAGGGGCAGCCACCTCATAAAGTTCATAATCCCCGGCGGCCAAAGGCTCTGGCAGCATCAGCCAGCCCTCGTCAGAAACATAGAAGGTATCCAGTGTTTCTGGGTTCGGATAGTAGACTGTCTGGGTGATAAATTCCCCGGTGGAAAGATCCTTGATCTGAAAACCGGTTCCGGTCACAGGGATAATCTTTCCGGTCTCTGCGTCACATTTTTCAACTTTCAGACGGGCTGTGATGGTGCGGTTGTTCAGGATATAGCTGTAAGTCTTTCCGTCAGAGGAAATGAATACCGTAAAGTCCGGGACAAAGGCTTTGCCTTCCTCGCCTGCGATCTGATGGACCGTATAATGCCCATAAGGAAGCGGTTTACTGGAAGCAAAACCATCCGCATCCGTGGTAAGAAGGTCACGTTCACTTTCCTTTGCCGCGTCATAGCTTCCGGCTGCCTTTAAGTAAACTTCAAAGACTGCGCCTGCTTCCGGGCGTTCGATGATACCGGCATTGGGATCGTCGGTATTTTCGCCCTCAGGCACATCCGGGTCCGGGTCATCGGTGTGCTTGACAAGCTGGATATTTCCGTAAATAACCGTTTCCGTCACCTGATTTTCTGTGGTATTGAGTTCCACTTCATACAGGGAAGGGGATGCACCCACTTCATAAACGGTTTCATTCAGAAGATACCCGGTGCTCGGTTCGATTTCCCGGATCGTCCAGCCATCCCCGCATACATAATAACGGGTCATAAAGCTGCCATCCGGTCCGGTAGTATAAGTGTCGATCAGTTCGCCATCACGGAAGATTCCATAGGTCGCCCCTGCAAGCGTGGCATCCCCCTGGGCATTTCCGGTGTCAGCATCACTCTTTACCACATGGACGCGGAATTTCTTCAGAATATTGCTGAAATGTACCGAAGAAGTCTGCCCGCTTTCAATGGTCACATACTGTGCGGAAGGGGTCACATAGCGATCCACCGGCAGCTCTTTTACCAGATAGGTTCCCGGCAGGAGCTTCTTTTCAATCTGGCCGTTTTCTCCGGTCGTAACTTCCTCATTGACTTCATTTCCCAAAATGTCCGTACCGGAGATATGGAAGGTGATACCGGAAACAATGCCGTCCTCACTGGTCTTGACAAGTTTTGCGGTACCGTAAGTTTCCGTTTTGATCTTTACAAAGAAGGAAACCGGATCGCTGGCGCCGGTCATCATGGTCTGGTAGCCGGGTCTGCCCCAGATCAGCATGTCGTTTGCCACCGGGATATTCTTTCGGAATTCAAACAGCACCGGGTCCATCATCATCTGCCTGCTGGTAAAGGTGTATTCATTTCCGTTTCTTGTCACAGAAACGCCGCTGCCTTTCAAAGCCTCTAGATCGATCTTCAAGTTATTGGTATCTGTGACCGTCAGGGTATAGACCTTTTTTTCAACATCCCATTTCAGTTCCAGTTCCGGTGCTTCGCTTTTTTTAGAAGAAGTAAAGGAAGGGACTGTGGAATGGGAAGCTACCTGTGCCAGAATCCAGTCATAGGCTTTTTCTGCCGGTCGTCCGGCGATCACGCTGAAATACTGGTCGGCGTCTGCGTGGCCGTTTCCGTGGCGGCTGTACGGATCGCTTCTAAGCTGCTGCTGGTATTCCCAGAGGATGATCTGGGTCGCCATCTTATAGTCGTCCTCGTTGATCCCGGAAACAGGGAGCGCCGCACCGGGTTTCCAGCCATAGATCGCAGTCAGGGTGATCCCCCTCCTTGCCTCGGCAGGAAGCAGGTTCAGGTATTGGCTGTTGGTCCCGCTTTCCGAAACATAGGTGTTTTCCGAAGTATGGTAAGGAATCCCGCTCTCCACACAGTAAACCTGATGACTGATCCCGTCAGAATCCGTCAGCATATAATGCCGGTAAGCATTGCCCCCGGAACTGGTGTGTACGTTGATGGTTCCGTCTGCATGGTAGGCAAGATAGGTGTAAGGCGCCGGGGCACGATAGTGGTTCCCATCAGAGCCCACATACTGGTCGCCCAGCCAAGAGCTTGCCGTCTGTCCGACAGACATGGCAAAAGCCTGAGCCGGAAGAAGCCCCAAAATGTTTGCCATACAAAGCAAAAACGCCAACAGCTTGCGAAAGCCACGGCGCCTGGTTATGATATGTTCCATGAAAAAATCCTCACTTTCATAAAATCTAAAAGGACAGCCTTAGTTGCTGTCCTTGTCGTCAAAATCATCTTCGGAAAGATATTCCGGTTCCCCGTATGCCTCATCCGGGTCAAAGCCTTCGCCATAACCGTCATCCTCAAATTCTGCATCGTCCTCGGCCTGCTGTTTCGGACGCACGATTTTTACATAGTAACCGATCCCACCGACCGCAAGTAAGGCAGCAAGGATAAACAGGATCGTGCCAACGCTGCCGGTTTCTTTCTTCGGCTTTTCCGGTTCTGCCGGTTTTTCAGTTTCCGCCGGCTTTTCTTTTCCTTTGCAGCCATTTAAGTCATTTTTGCAGACCGGGCAGCCGGTATTGACTTTTCCCGCCTCACATTTTTCTGTGCAGCTGCAGCTTTCTTCCTGGGGAATCATGCTCATGCTGCCATTGTTCTTTTCTGCAAGCGCCATCAGGTCGGACTCTGTGACGCCGTTTAAGAAGTAGACATTGTTATCTTCCCGTTTCCCGTCGATCACCAGATAAAAGACATTGCCCGCGTCCGTAGTGATGGTGTAAAACTGTTTTTCCCCATCCGTACCACTGATGTTGTCCTGTACCGTTCCGGTGCCTTCCGGGGTAAATGCACCTTCCGGGACCGCAGAAGTATTTTCCTGCTGTCCGGTACTGTTATCTGAACCGGAAGAATTTCCGCCGCCGGAAGGAGTTGCAACGTTTGAGCCGGAAGGTTTTTCTTCCTTAGGCGGTTTTGTCTGTGTACCGGACGGACTCTGGGGTGCTGCCACAGCAGGTTTCTTTTCAGGAGCCGGTTCTTTGTAATACGGATTATCCAGCTTTACCGCATCAGAACGGTTTCCTGCATAATCCTTTGCGTATATGCTTACCTGTTTTTCTGTTCCTGCATAATCTTTTAGTGCAACCGACGCTTTCCCATCGGTAAGGGAGTTGATACGGTTTTCATCAACAAAGACCGCCTCCACGCCGGATAGATCGTCACTGCTTTCTATTTTCAGGGCATCGCCCTCCAGGGAAGCAGTCAGCGTTGGCGGTGTGGTGTCTTTGGAACCGCCGGCATGAGCCGTTACAGGTAATGCGCTGACACTTACAAGAAGCGTAAGCGCCAGCAGCAGGGAAAGTTTTTTAAGCCTCATGCACATCCTCCTTCTCCTGCGGCAAAACAGTTTCCGAAGGGGCCGCCTGCTGTGATTTCAAAAAATCCGCAAGCTGCTGGGGCGTCAGTTTGAAACTGCGCGCCACCGCCACATAATCGGTATTTTCCAGCTCCGTTTTCTGTTCCTCCAGCTTATGGAGCTTTGCCTGCATTTCCGCAATCTTTGTTTTGGTCTTTTCAATTTCCTTTTCCAGTTTTTCAATTTTAGGATTCAATTTATTACCTCCAATCTGTTAAGGCAGACGCCCAAATGTATAAAAATGCTGCTGCCAGTAGCTTGTATTGATGTTGGCATAAGAGATCGGGTCTCCGCAGTGGATCATCATTCCATTTCCTACATAGATTCCTACATGGCTTGCGCCGCTGGTATTGTAGGTCCCCTGGAAGAAGATCAGGTCGCCCGGTTTTGCATCTGCGCTTGATACCGGCGTACATACACCTAAAAGACCGTCCGCAGTCAGCCTTCCAAAATTCCAGCCGACGCCGCAGTTGTTGATCACCCAGGACACATAGCCGGAACAGTCAAAGGAAGTGGAAGGGCTTGCGCCTCCCCATACATACGGATAGCCAAGATATTTTTCCGCCTCGGCCATCATTGCGGCAAACTGTTCATCCGCAAGGGCTTCCGGTGGAATGTCATAATCGAAGTAGTTTCCTGTACCGCCTGAACCAACTTCCGGCAGGTGCCGTTCGCTGGTATCGCCGGTATCGGCAAAATACAGGGGATTCAAATACTGACCGTCAACCAGAACCTCTAAGTGCAAGTGGGGACCGGTGGAATTTCCGGTATTCCCGACCTTTGCGATCACATCCCCGGCTTTGACCTCCTGCCCGGCAGAAACAAGGATCTGGGAACAGTGCCCGTATTTGGTCGTCAGGGTATGTCCTTCGTATGCCTCGCCTTCAATAGCGACACACAAGCCATAACCGCCGGCATTTCCCGCAAGGGTGACCGTTCCGTCATGCCCGGCAAGGATCTCTGTGCCCTCCGGCATCCCGATGTCCACACCGGTGTGATAGTTCTTTTCCCCGCTGATGGGATGTACCCGGTAGCCGTAGTAGCTGGTCACATAAGGAAGCCAGTTGGTGCCAAAGACATTTTTTACATACTGGCGGTTTCCTTTTGTCTGCAGCAGGATCTCGCAGATCTCTTTCTGGTCTGCGTTCATCCGGGAAACGACCAGGTTTTCCAAAGGTGTGACCGTGAGCTTGACATTTAAGATGCGCCATTCATAAGGCACTTCCTCCTGGGTTTCTTCTCCGGTTTCCGGGTCAACGGAAGTTTCGGTGCGGTAACGGATTTCAGTTTCTTCTGAAAAGGACAGGGTATATTGTTCCTGGAAAAGCTGCCGCAGCACGCTTTCCACTTCATCGTAAGTAAATCCCTGATAAGCAGAAGTCAGATACCCCATCAGCACATACGGGTCATGCTCGATCGCACCCAGGTTATACCGGTATTCGTCATAGCCGGGGCGGTCTGATTCCACCCTGTCTATTTCCATTTGCAGATCTGTTTCCCACTCGGTATAGGTAAGCTCCGCCTGATTGATGTCCTGATCGTCTGCAAGATAGGTAGAAGCAGCCAGACTTCCCAGACCGCCGGTTCCGATATTGGAGAATGTAGAAAACAGGGACATGATCAGGAAAATTACCAAAAGGAGAAGCAGGAGGACAAGGCAGATTACAGGGTGCCGTTTGACCGTATGGACAATACCGACGCTGACCCTCTCTGTTGCGACTGCGGCATTTTTTGCCTGTTTCCCGGCTTCACGGGCAGCCTTGGCATACTGCCTTTTCAGTTTTTGTTTCTGCCACATCCGGGCAATCGCATGTTTTTTTAGCTCCGGGTGGTCGCTAAGAGCCTGCCGGTAGGCAAGTCTTGCGTTTGCCTTTGCTGATTTTTGCTGTAATTTCGCTGCCTTTCGGTAGGGGGCAGTTTTATGCCGGTGATATGCCGTGCGAAGCCCCGCCTCGCCCACAAGTTCAGAGCGGTGGGCTGCCTTGATCCCCACATTTTCATCCTCTGCCTCATAAATCTTTTTATGAGCGTAACCAATAGCAGTATTGGTGCCCGCCTTGACCGGACGCAGGGGTACAGGTCCTTTTACATGGGCCTTTTGGGATTTAACCTCCTTTTCAAATTTTAAGTGTTTTTTGGCTTTTCCGGTCTCCGGGTCGGAAACCGTCTCCATGCGCAGTTTCTTCCGGGCCGGCAGACGATTTTGCCCCTGCTCTGCTTTTTGTGCAGTCCGTTCCGCCTTCCGTCTTGCAT
This sequence comes from Blautia caecimuris, assembly GCF_024622975.1. Lineage (GTDB taxonomy): Bacteria > Bacillota > Clostridia > Lachnospirales > Lachnospiraceae > Blautia_A > Blautia_A caecimuris. The sequence goes on from NZ_JANJZT010000024.1 coordinate 32,565, forward strand.
GGGTGAGCTTTTTATCCTTTGTCTCCGGTGGCAGTTCATCCGCGGTAAATTCCAGCTTGGACGTTTTCGGCGGTTCGCTATCCACACCCTTTTCCTTCTGCGCTGCCTGTTCCTCCGCCTGTGCCGCTTCCTGAAAACGCTGCTGATATTTGTTCCCATGCTGATGTGTCCGGTAACGGTGTTCTTGACCGGATCTGTCTGTGCCGCTCGGTGGGGCTGATCCTTCGGAAGAAGGTGCATATTGTCCGGTATCATGGTCTGTCACATCCTCTGTTACAAAAGAACGCCTGAAAGCCTCCTGCCGGAAATTGCTTCGCCCGTTTTCCTGTGTCGGGGACTCTGTTCCGGCAGCATCCGGTATCTCAAAGCGATCTGAAACATCCAAAGCGGTTGCATAAGCCTCGCCCTGTTCCAACAAGGACGCCGGTGTTTCCGGTGATAGCTGGGAAAACTCCGTCTGTACAGGAATGTCCTGCCTGTGGGTTTTGCCGGTGACAGAAGAAGGGGTGTCCCGTGCCCTGCGCAGGTCAAAATCCTGTTCGGTCTGCCTGGCTGCCGGTTGATCCTCCCCGTGGGAATCACGCACCGGCATCCGGGTATCTTTGCGCTTCCTTTGAAATTCCCTGTCGTGTGCCATTGTTCTCACCTCCGATCCATTTTAATTTTTGTCTCACGCTTTGGTCCCCGCTACTTCATCCGGTCTTGTGGTAAGCACGCTGTACAACAGTGTGTCCTTCGGGAAGTGGTCCACAAAGGGGATGATCACATTTCCAAAGAACAAAAGCCCCTCGCCGGGACCGGAATGGGTCACATAGGAAAGCTGGTGCGGGGAAATTCCCAACTGCTTTGCCAAAATCTGACGGTCTCCCTGGGCCTGGTTGAGCATATAGATAAAGTCCGAGTTCTCAAAAATGTTCTCGATCTCACGGGAAGCCAGAAGGTCCTTGACGTTCTGCGTTAAACCTGATGGGATTCCGCCCCATTTACGGAAGCGTTTCCAAATCTCCACGCTGAAACTTCCTGTCTGCCCTTTCAAAAGAAGGTGGAATTCGTCAATATAGAACCAGGTTGTTTTATGTTTGGAACGGTTGGCCGTGACACGGTTCCACACTGCATCCTGCATGATCAAAAGCCCGATTTCCTTTAAGGCTTTTCCCAGTGATTTAAGCTGGAAACACAGTACCCGGTGTTGATCCATTTGGATATTGGAACGGTGGTTGAACACGTTAAGGGAACCATTGACATAGATTTCCAGCGCCGTTGCGATATTCTGTGCCTCCGGTTCAGACTGTTTCAAAAGCAGCTCGTAAAGATCGCCTAAGATCGGCATATTTTCCGGGCATGGGTTCTGCAGGTATTCCCGGTACACCAGTCTGGTACAACGGTCGATGATCGTCCTTTCAATAGGGGAAAGCCCTTCTTTGCCGCCGATGATAAGGTCACACAGCGACAGGATAAAATCACTTTTCAAAGTGATCGGGTTTTCATCATCGGAATAGTCCAGATTGATGTCCATCGGGTTGATGTAGTTCGTGGAAGTAGGGGAAATATCAATGACCTGCCCCTGGGAACCGAACTGCTGTACCAGCGGCCCATACTCATTTTCCGGGTCAGCGATAATGATGTCGTCCTCCGTCAGAAGGAACACATTGACGATCTCACGCTTGGCAGAGAAAGACTTACCGCTTCCTGGGGTACCGAGAAACAGCCCATTGGGGTTTTTCAGCGTTTTTCTGTTCGCCATGATCAGGTTATTGGAAAGGGCGTTCAGGCCGTAATACAACGCCTCGCCCTCCTGGAACAATTCACAGGTGGTAAACGGTACAAAGATCGCTGTGCTGCTGGTCGTAAGCCCGCGCTCAATTTCAATCTGGTTCGTACCAAGAGCAAGCGAGGACATAAGCCCCTGTTCCTGCTGGTAATCCAGCCGTTTTAAGGCACAGTTGTATTTCTGTGCCACACCCGAAGCGGCAAAAATATCATTGAACAGCTTTTGGCGTTTGGCTGCGATATTTTCCACCAGTACCGTCACAAGGAACATGCGCTCATTGCGGCTCTGTAAATCCTGCAAAAGATTTTTGGCTTCCTCTCCATAAGTGGCAAGGTCGGTGGGAATGATGTCCATGTCATACCCGGATCGGACCGCTTTCTTTTGTTCCTCAATGGTCATTTTCTGCAGGTCCGACATTTTACGCTTGATGTTTCGGATTGCCTGTGCCTGGTCGATAGACTGGATATGCAGGTTGACGGTCACGGCGTCGTTTAAGTCAAGAAGATCCGCTAAAAGCCGGTCAGTAAGCTCCGGCGCCAAAATCTGCAAAAAGGAGACAGCACCGGAATGATCGCCTACCCGGAATGTCTTTCCATCCTTTGAAAAAGACAGCCCGGATGGTGAAATGAAGTCTTTGGTAGAAAGACCGGTCTTAGGCAGATCCGACCACTGGAAATGAAACTTTTCCTGACCGTCCGGGTGAAGCTGGCTGTGAAGAAGCTCCAAACGTTCCAGTCCGTTTAAGGATCTTGCCTGGACTCCAAGGGTTTTGAAATTTGCCAGCACATCCGTTTCAATGCGTTCCAGACGCATTTTCGCAGTACGCAGGTCATCCGCCTCGATCCCAAAGGTAATGTATTTGCGTTTGGTGAGACCGTTATTTCCTTTCTGCAACTGGTTCTTTAACATATCCCCGTATTCCTTGCGGATTCCGTCATACTCGTCGCCGCGGGGAGGGATGTCAATGCTTCTGGTAAAATCCTGCATATTGGCCCGCTGGTTGATAAAGGTAAGCTGCACATGGATCGAGGCGTCGAAGTAATTTAAGAAATCGCAGTAACCCTCGAAGATCTGTGCTTTATCATCTGCCTGTGCAAGCTGATAGTTAATATCAAAAAACTGCACCGTTTTGGTGTAAAGGGTATCGGTCAGCCGACAGATCCCATCCCGGTACATTTCACGGTAGGGAATGCTCTGCTGGACCGTCTGCGGGGCATCTGCTTTCAGCCCGGCAAAAAAGCCGCCTTTTTTAGACGGCTTGGAACGGGCAGACTTAGTTTTGCCCTGCTTTGCATCGGCTCTGGTCTTTTTGGCCTGCCTGATATTTTTTTGCAGACGCTTTTCCTGAGCTTCCTGCTGCTTGTTTTTTGGCAATCTTTGTAACCTCCTTCTTTGACATAGATTTATACAGGTTATCCGTCCTGTATGGACGGTCCTTCGGCCAGAGCTTATAACGGAGCCGGTTCTTCAAGATCTTTTCTGCCGGCTGCCCGTCACGCTCATACATGGCGAAGAAGAAAAAGGGCATCATCAGCCCGATCATCAAAAGTACAGCCGCCGAATTGCCAATCGCCCCGCGGGTAAAGAAATACACCGGAAGGCCGACAAGCCCGGCAAGGCTGAAACAAATAAGCTGGCGCTTCGTCAGATTGAAGGCCAGCTTAGTCTTAACTTTGGTTAAATCCTTTGGTACAGGTACATAAGGCATCTATACACCTCCCATCGTAATATAATTTCCGGCCCATTACCGTGCACCGAAATCGCGTACCGGTTTCTCCGCAGCCGGACATTCCCGCACTTCCTGAGCCGCATTTTGCAGCCGTGCCAGGACAGAAACAGCCGGTCCTCTCTGACACAGATATTCCTGGCTGTCTCGGATTCCGGCAATATTTTCCCGAATATCCATATCCACGTCGAACACATCCGAAACTGGCAAAAGCCAACGGTCTGCAAAGTATTTCAAAGGATTCTCAAGCGCCAGCACATCATCCAGCATTTCATCCCCGAACTCAAACTTTGTTGTCAGATAGGAATACGCCTCCTGCATGGCTGTAATTTCAGCAGCTTTTTCAATTAAGGATTCCTTATCTCTTGACATAAGGTTTTCCCGGTAAGCAAAGTAATTCTGTCCCAGCCGTTTCATCAGGAGCGTATATTTATCCTGTGCGGAAGGTTCGCCTGTGAAATGTTCAAATTTTTGCTCTGCATCAATTTCTTTGAGAAGATCGCAGATCGGGAAACTGTGTTCATGGTTATTTTCTTCCCAACACCATCGGGCTACATCCAACGGATCCTGAAAAGAAAGAAGCGCCTCTACTTCCGCCGGAGTAAATACATGCTCAACCTTCAGATAATAGTGGAGTTCCGAAAGTCCCTGTAACTCGTAAATACTGCCGATGTTCTGTGCATCCAGCATATCCGCATGAACCTTCAAACACTCGTCCAGCCGTTCCATAAGCAGCCGCTTTGCATCTTGTTCTATCAAAATCACCCCTTTCGCTCCGGCATAGTCAGCGTACAGTTCACTTCATTGCCCCATACATCCCAGCCGGGTGTCTTTTGTCTTGCAAACAGTTCCACTCTGGGCTGATCGCCCATGAGTTTTACGATCTTATCCCGCACCTCGTCCGGTTTCTTGCTGTGCTGCTCAATATGGGAGATCACAAACTGGTGGATTCCCGCACACTGGCGTTTCGGTCGGCCTTTGGTTGCCAGCAGGCAGACCTCCGCGTTTGAGCGGGTCCAAAAGCCCATGCCATAAAACCAGCTATCCGCTTTCCGGTTCTGTTTGAGCCATAGAAAAGCCAGCGTTTTATATTTGAATCCCCAGGCATCGATCACCCGGAAGGCTTCATTGAGCTGCGGGAAGGTCGCCCACAGAAAAAGGGCGCTGTCTTTTGCGGCAAGCTCCGATACCGGCAGGGCACAGATTTCTTCAATGCTCATTGTGGGGTAATGGTTTTCCGCAACGCCGCTTCCATGTTTCCGGTCATAACGCCAGGGCGGATCGGCATAGATAATGCCGTACTGTTTCGTTTCCGGCATTAGCGGGCCTGCTCATTCTTAGATGGGGCAGGTTTGGTCGGCTGTTCTTTGACCTTACCGGCATTTTCCTTCAATGCACCGGTCAGGGAAGGCTTTTCCGCAGCTCCCTTTGTTGCTTCAAGAGTCGCCTGCAAATTTTCAATAGCCTGCCCGTACCCATCGATCAGGGCGTCGTTAAGCTGCTTGCGGAACTCTGCCGTAACCGGCCAGCAGACATCTTTCCAGTTGCCTCCCTTATCCTGGGTTGCGGGCATATTGACATACAGCCCCTTTTCACTGGAACAGATACGGAAGCCGTCGATCTTAAAGCATCCGCCAATCGTAACATTGGCAAACGCCAGCAGGTTTCCCATTGGAGCGATCGGACGCACGCGGACATCCAGCTTCATGCCGTTTGCCATTTCCGGCGTCTGTGTCTCCGGCGCCATTTTTTCTGTATTGGTTTTACTCATAAATAAAATCCTCCTTTTTAGAATTGGTTTTGTTCCTGCTATCTTGCATTAAATATGGATTTGGATAACGAACCTGTCTTAAACAGGGCAAAGGCCAGCAGTACCGTATAGCCCGCCGTTCCCCAGATCGCGCCGTGCACATCGCCGGACGATGGGATAGACTGGACCAGCACTGCATAAATGGCAACACAGATCAAGATCAAAAAACCCTGAAAGCCCAGGGCAAAAAGGGAACGTAGATACCCGGTTCCCATTTGTCCCCATTCCCGGTTTGCCATTGTGGAAAACGGGATCGGTGCAAGGCTCACGGTTAAATAAATCTCGATCATACGGCCATATACAATGACAAAGATCACGATGGACAGTACCCACATACACAGATTGATGATGTTGGTTTCCAGCCACAGTCCAATCAGTTCCCACATTCCCATTGCTTCAAGCTGGGTTTCCAGATCAGACAACGCCGCCTGCACATCCAGGTTCCCGTTTATGACACCGGCACTTTGCGACACCACATTTTGGGCCACATCAAAGACCGCCATCACAATCGTAAAACAGTTGGTGAGCAGGTAAGTGGCAACAAAAGTCTTGAAAATCCACTTGAAGATGTTGAATGTATCGAATTCGTGCATGTTGTTCTTTTCGAGAATCATCTGGATCAGTTCATACACCAGAACAAAGGTCAGGATCATGCCCGCAATGGGAATGACGACGGTTTCCGAAAGATTTTGGATCATGGAAAACACGCCGCCATTCCAGCCCTGCGGGGTCTGTCCTACCTGATTTGCCACATCCGCAACCTGGTTGTTGACGGAGTTGAAAATGCTGGTGTACTGTCCGGTAATCGCATCGATCAGGCCCTCTTTAATCCAGTCTGTTATCCATTCAAACAGACTGCCCATAAGTCAGCCCTTAACCGAACAGGCCGGAAAGCAGCGGGATCAGCGTTGCACCAACCAGAGCGATACCTCCGCCTGCCATAAGCTGCTTGATCCCCTGGGATTTTGCACCTGGGTTATCATTTCCGTAACCTTCGAGAAGGTTTACAACACCCCATGCGCCCAGACCTGCGCCCAGGGCGATCACAAGGATCTTCAAAGTATCAATCGCGCTTGCAAAAAATGCCATATAGTTCCTCCTTTAATTTCAGAAATTTTAATTTGTGATATGGTCGTATCAGACCAGAAACAAAAAAGCCGCCGCACTGTTTTTAGAAAAAAATCTGTTTCAAACAGCACGGCGACATGGGGCAGGAAAAATCCTGCGGTTATTTACTTTTCAGGGAGAATCACGAATCCTCAAAAAATCCTCCTTTCATCGTGACAAAAACAAAGCCTGCCGGGGCGTCATGCTTTGACAGGCAGGAACAATAAATGTAGGTTTTAGATTATGAAAAGGAGCGGCAGCACTTTTTGCTGTCGCCCCTTGATTCCCCACTAGCAAGGACAGGCGGGGCTGTCAACGGTGGACGCAGTCCGTTCATCTTGCCGTTGACTGGATTGCTCGGCTTTGCTATTTCTCAAAGACCGTAATAAATTTTGATTGCGTTAGCAATATAGTCTGCGCACCCTGCCCCATATTGTTTATCTGTAACCTCAGCTAACTTTTCATTAGATGAATATTCTTTTGCTAAATCAATCAAGATATTTCTTGCATTGTCAAGCATAAACATTGTTTTATAATTCTCTGCAAGCATTTCAACAGCGGAATGTGCCATATCCATATTTCCAGCTTCTTTTGCCGCCATAAATTGCTTATAGATTTTGGCATTTTCATCTTGCCCCTGCTTTATTTCTTCGACACTCCCGGTTGACTGCATGACCGCTTCCATTACCTTTTCTTTGCTACCATACCACTTCAATAGGTCTGCGGTAGCTCGCTCATTAGCAAAGCCGGAAATCAAATACTCTTTGTACTTTTCCATACTCCCGTATTTTTGCACCTGTTCATCAAGGCTTTCTTTCGACATACATGACAAAGTATGGTTTACCATTTTCTGTGCTTCTTCGTTGTTAAATACGCCAAAACTCATAGTATTAACTCCTTTCATTACATCTGTTATCAACTCAATAATTCCATTTAGTCGATTTCGTTTTTGCTCCAATAAAGACTTTTGAGCCAACAAAGCCCGTTCTTTATCATAATTAGGGTTATCCATGATTTTTTTGATGTCTATCAATGGAATTTCCAATTCTCTAAAGAACATAATTTCCTGCAATTTTTCCAATGCTTTATTGTCGTAAAGTCGATAACCAGCTTCCGTTAATTCCGTTGGCTTTAATAGACCGATTTCATCATAATATCTTAACGTCCTTATACTTACTCCGGTTATCTCGGATACGTCCTTTACAGTTCTCATCATTTCCTCCTTTCGATTCAATCGTAAACCGTTACGCAACGAGAGAGTCAATATTATTTTTAATATTATCACATTTTTTTTTAGCGGAATAGTGAGCTGCTATCTATCAACCTTTATGTTACTTTACAGCACATGAGCATTGCACCTGGGTTATCATTTCCGTAACCTTCGAGAAGGTTTACAACACCCCATGCGCCCAGACCTGCGCCCAGGGCGATCACAAGGATCTTCAAAGTATCAATCGCGCTTGCAAAAAATGCCATATAGTTCCTCCTTTAATTTCAGAAATTTTAATTTGTGATATGGTCGTATCAGACCAGAAACAAAAAAGCCGCCGCACTGTTTTTAGAAAAAAATCTGTTTCAAACAGCACGGCGGCATGGGGCAGGAAAAATCCTGCGGTTATTTACTTTTCAGGGAGAATCACGAATCCTCAAAAAATCCTCCTTTCATCGTGACAAAAACAAAGCCTGCCGGGGCATCATGCTTTGACAGGCAGGAACAACTCTATAAAGTCTGGGAAGCCAGATCTTCGGCTGTGACTTCATAATTGCGGTATCGTTCACCGGGACGCATCGGCATCCGGGTAGAAAGAAACTTTTCGATATTAAAAGCGTTCTTCTCATTAAAATCGGAAAGCAGTTTGTAATTTGGGTGTTTGGTTATATCATATTTCCGGGAGAGGAACGGCCGCACACCCCTGATCTGTAGCAGACATTTACCCCCGTCCATGACCGCCAGTTCATCCACCGACATCAGATCCTTTCCCAACTTTTGAAAATTTTGTCCGTGGGATTCCTGATTGCCCTTTGTGACACTGGTGTTATACAGGTCGATGGTCTCTTTCCCCAATAGGGAGTTCCAGCTTTTTAAGGTGGTTTCTTCTTTGCCTCCTAAGAAAAGAGAGGCGTCACAGTTACCGATGATGGTGTCCATGTTGTCTTTATACAGGGCTTTGAGCTGGCTTTGCGCCTGCAGCACCAGGCAGGCAGAGATCTCACGGCTTCGGATGGTCGCCATAAGACGCTCCAGATTCGGGATCTGCCCGATATTTGCCGCCTCGTCGATCAGGCAGCGCACATGGATGGGAAGCCTGCCCCCATACACATCATCCGCCCGCTCGCACAAGCGGTTAAACAAAATGGAATAGATCAGACTGATCAAAAATGCAAAGGTTCCGTCCGTATCACTCATAATAAGGAAAAGAGCAGTCCGTTCATCTCCCAGCATATCCAGATCCAGTTCGTCATACATGGTAATTTCCCTGACTTCTTTAATGTCAAAAGGAGCCAGTCTGGAAGCACAGGAAATAAGGATCGACTTCGCTGTTTTTCCGGCAGCGAGCTTATATTTCTTATATTGACGCAGGGCAAAATGATCCGGATCTTTCTGTTCCAGCGCGTCAAAGAGAAGGTCAACGGATACCGATAGGTAAGGCTCTGACTTTCGTCTCGGCCTTTTCCCCCGGCCCACACCGGACGGGCACCTTTCAGCGCATCCGGCGTACCCTCTTACTTTGTGAAGATTCCCCCATTCCAAAGGGGTCTCTTGCTCAACAAGCAAACGACATATTCACAATCAATCTCTTTGCAAGGAATCAATAAGTGCTTTTATTCTCCGTATCTTTCTGGGAAAAATGGAATAAAGCCGCTCCGGGGTACTGCTGTGCAGTATCGTATGTTCCATTTCTGAAAGCACACAGAGGTTTTCAAAATCATTTGTTCCGCCTTTGCTAAGTGGTTTGATATGGTGGCAGTGGTATTCGTCTACGGGGACAAAATTTCCCGACAGATAGCTGACACCTTTCATGGAACTGTATTTACTGATTCTGAACATGGCTAACCGGCTGTTTTTGATGTATTTTGAAGTGTTGACTAAGTAGCTGATATCCTTCATTGATACACCGGGATTGTGCTTCTTTTCGCCGTAGGCATAAGGATTTTTACGGATTACCTTGCCCTTTTCTGCAGCTATCAGTTTATTGTCCCAACTGGCCCATTGAATCTCAATGACCGGGAACTGATGGAAGCAGTAATAGCCACGCTTTCCCCATGAGCGGTATTCTCCGCCCTGAAAGTTATCCTTGTAAGCTTGGTCTTTTATGAATTTAACATCTCTGCTCATTGTGTGATAAAACAATTCTTTGATTCGCCAACCTATTTTTCTAAAGCTCAAACAAAACAGAGACATGCCTTTATAGTAGTTGTGGACTCCCACCACATAGGCATTCCATGCGTGTATTGTTTCAAATGACGGATTGCGCCTGATGTCATGTAGCAGTTCCCTGCATTTCTTAACAATCACGTCCTCTTTGCTTTTTGGAAGCTCATTTGTCACCATCAGCTTCCCCTTTTGCTGTGGGTTCTTCGTCTGCTTTTTATAGGCATAGAAGTCATATCCCAGATACTTCATCTTTTCCCGGGTAAGGTCATATATTTTTGTCTTATCCTCGTTGATTTCCAGCTTCATGTTCCGTGTCAGGTAATTCGTAACACTGTATTTGAATTTCACAGCGTCCTCATAATCCTTGCACAATACCAGAATGTCATCAGCATACCTCACATGAATCCCAACTTTTAGATTTGTGAGTGCGAGGTTGCGTCGCTTGTTCGCATAGTTGTGAAACTTTGCAACGCTTCTGTCATGCCAGCAATCCCCCTGGTCACGGAGCCATACATCAAATCGATGTAGATATACATTACTGATTAACGGCCCCAAAATCGAACCTTGTGGAGAGCCTTTCGGATTCTCCACTTTACAGGAATCCTCATAGTATCCCTTTTTAATGAAACGGTAGATATAGTTGAGGATTATCTGGTCTTTTATCCCGATATGCCACAGTTCCCGGTATGCTATATCCGGGTCTATGGTTCCGAAGAAATCTTTCATATCCACGGACAGGACATAGGGCATTGTCTGACATTGGCTTTTCACCTTTGCCAGCGCATTGTGAGTGCTGACCTGTTTCCGGAATCCGAATGAACTCTCTACAAATTTTGTTTCACAATAGGGTTCCACCACCAGTTGAATACATTTTTCAACCAGCTTATCCCAAATGGAGCAAATCCCAAGAGGCCGCTTCTTCCCATTGCTTTTCGGTATGTACGTTCTCCGTACATAATCCATTCTTTTGTTTGTCAGACGGTCTTTCACAATCTCCGCAAGTTCCTGAATAGAGTAGGGTTCCAGAGTTTTGATGTTTGTTTTATCCGGCCCCAGTGCCATTCTTCCCGGACTTTTGCTTAATTGACGCAGTGCAAGGGCTACGTTATCAGTGTCATAAACCATGACGTGGAGTGCCCGTAGGTCAATTCTGTTATTCTGGAAATCTTCAAACCGCTTTTCCATGTCCACAAAATAGATGTTATTGGTACTCAATTACTTTTCTTTGGTTCTTCATAGGTTGTCGCCTCATTTCCGTAACGAATAGTCTCTTGCGTCTAATCAGGCGAATCGGAAATATTGTTTTATTATTCAAAGCAAGACTAAGGCCCTTCGCTACCCCCTGTTTCTTGACAGGGTATCTACGCTACTATGGCCCCGCTGACTACCCGTTCATAACCTTTCTGGCCTTACCCTTTCAGTGCGGGCCGTCCCCGGCTATTCCTAAACGTCGGGCAGTTCGCCCTTATCAATATGACTGCCTTAATACTGCACTTAGGACTTCCTCTGCTCCGTAAACCTGGGTCTCCCCGATACGTTTTACACGTATTCTATGGCGGCCATAACGCCATCCCCCATAGTGACAAAACGAAATCACGTGAGGTAGATTTATTATTCCGTCCTCTCTGCACAGCAGAGCAGGATAGGGTTCATAACGAAGCTTTAGCAAATGCGGAATGTTGAATCCATATGCAGTGGAACCCGGGGTGTGCTGTCACCAGCAGTGTCCCCGCCTTCACCTATGCTTCGCGACTGCCTGTTACCAGACAGCCGGCAGGAGTATTAGTCGAGGTCGGATACATGGAATATTTGGCTTCCATGCCGCCTCCAGTCATATCAATTACCTACAAGAGTGTGCCGCTTTTCACCTCCTTAGCACCTCTTATCAGGTTTGCAGTGGTGTCACCCTACTACGGGAGTTTTACACTGCAATTAGGGTCGCACCATTTTTGAACGACTCATCATCCTCACGGACTTCCATTGCGTTCAGCATTTCTACCAGTGTGGCAAAATTCTGTTCATTTGCCGGGGCCTCATAGTAGATATATCCGATCAGTGCCGTATAGAGCAGGGTTTCTGCTTTGACCCAGAAATCGTCTCCGGCTTTTCCTTCGCCTTTGGTATTGGCGATCAGAGTCGTGACGATCTTCAGAATATCTTTCTCGGAATGAATGTAGGCGAATGGGTTAAAGTGCATACTTTTCTGGAAATTGATCGTATTGAATACCCGTATTTTATAGGGCTCATAGATGATCTTTCCTTTTTCATTACGCACAGGCTTTCCGTCCTTGTCCAGCTTTGGTATGCCTCGCTGCAACATCTTTCCGCATTCCACAAGGACTGTACCTTTCGGATCGGTGACGACGTAGGAACTGTGCATTTGCATCAGATTGGGCTTGATGAAAAAGCGCGTTTTTCCCGAACCTGATCCTCCGACTACCAGTACATTTTTATTTCTTGCATTGGCCGGATTTTTGGGCCTTCCATTTAACATCAGTCCTTCACTTTGGGTAAGAATGATATTGTTTTCCGGCTTTGGGTCCATAAACGGGGCAATATCGGCTTTATTTCCCCATCTTGCAGAACCATATTCCACATTTTTGCGGTATTTCTTAGCGTCTTTCCCTCTAAGATAGACTGCCAGCCGCATAATGGCTGCACCGCATAAACCGATCAGCCAGTCCATTGCCGCCCCCGGCCACATACTCTGAAACGCAAGGGAAAAGCCTTCGGACAGTCCTAACAGCTTTTGGGAAGCGTCTGCTCCGGGAGCCAGCCGCACCGCCTCGCCCAACTTGGCAAATACCAGAAGGAACAGAAGATAAGGCAGATGGAGAATGACCTGTTTTTTCAATGTTTCTGCATCGATCTTCATCGTTCCGGTCCTCCGTGTTCTTTGTTCTTTACACGGTCACGGCCAAGCGACTGCGCCAGTTCTTTGAACTTATGAAGCTGTGTAAGCAGCGACGGTCTGGTGCTGCGTGTAAGGTCTTTCTTCGTATATTCCTTAAAAGCTGCCGTCAGTGCATCCGCCTGGTTTGCCTTGAAATATACCGTCCATTTTGGGGGATCGGTCCCAAGTTCCTTTTCTATATGGTAGCGTACCTGATGTTTCCTGGCATACCGTTCAAAAGAGCGGATTCGCCCTGAAACTTCAATGGTATTGGCTCCGGGGTCTTTATAAGTCAGCCGCTTCATACTGTTGCGTCCGACTTTTGGCATTGTGCGTTCCTGTTCCATCTTTTGGAGTACCGCAGCAATAGCCGCACGCAGTACCCGCCCTGACAGTTTTGCTGCCTGTATGGAGACGGAAACCGTTCGTTGTTCGAGATCTTCCTGCAAGAGCATCCTCCTTTCTGATAAAATCGATATTTATAATATGGAAATAATTTTTTACCGGCTTTCCCCAAGAACCTGCTGTCGGGAAGCGTGTTCAAAGGCTTTTGCTGCCTGCTCGACCTGAATTTTAGCATGTTTCAAAAGCGTCTTGATGATCGTAGCCGGGCGCTCCTGTTCCTCCAGATGATCGACCATCCCTTTGCACTCATCCGGGAGGTATTCCGCCATATCTTTCAACACATCGGAAAAGTTACCCATAAAGCCCCAGCAGCTATCCGACAGCTCCCCGTTTTTATAAAGCTCAAACCCATAACATTCGCCACGCAGATAGGAATCATAAGCGGCGACTTCACTGCGCATCAGTGCGTCCGCTTTCTGCCGGATGGCGCCGGTCATCTTGTCAGCGTCAAATTCCTTTAGGGCATCTTCTTTGGAAACATAGATCCAGCCAACCTGTCCGCTGTCCCATTCTGCATGAGGAGCCCTGCCTGAGAAACTTTCTGTACTCATGGCAAGACCTGAGTGGTCGTAGAGATAGAGGGGGAGCATCAGATACTTTTCCGAAATTACTTTCTGCATTGCTTCATCGATCGCCCGTTCCTCTGTCTTTGGTCCATGCCGGAAACGGCTGCTTACAATGTTTACCATCCGTTCATAGCGTTTCATGCCGGCTTCATCATGTCCTACGGTATCTAAATACATTTCCCGCAGGAAGTCGTCTTTGTCCATATAGTTGTGATGGTCGCCCAGCGCATAGCGGGGATGGAAGCATACCATCGTCCCAAAATGTTCATCTACCTCACGGGGAGAGATCAGAATATCGTCCGGCTGCACCATAAGGGCATAAGGTTCATTTACTGCCATTAACATAATTGGCTCCTTTCTTTCTACAAATCCGGGCCGGAATGGTGCATCATCGGTTTTTCCCGGTGTTCATTGGTTGCAGGCTGCTTGACTGCAATGATCTCGCCGGCAATCCTTGCAAATTTTTCAGGGTACTTGAACTGCTCCCCGTATTTCTCCATCAAGTCCGGGGAAAGGTCTGTAAAATCTTCCTCACCAAGACCAACGATCAGAAAATTCCCGGACACAATATCATAGATGTGGCCGTCATCGTCAAAGAGAGCCCGGTTCAGAGGCAGCCCCATCAGCTTGCCTTCTTCATTACAGATCAGAGCCACCGGGTCCTCATACGGATAGACCGCTTGAATATCTCCGCCCACTGCCGCCTGCAAGGATTTCAGACCACTTTCAATCTCCGCAGCATAAGGGGACTTGCCCGGCTCTACCATTAACACTTTCATAATTGTATATCCTCCTTCTTTTTCATTGCCGTACCGGGAGCGGCTGGCGTTTTTTCCTGAGTTTTTGCCACAGAGAGCTTCCCCAGGACGGAAGGCTTCTCCCGGTTTTCGGGTGTAAAAATACCGCCCTCCGAAACCTCGGCGGCGGCATGTTCCGTTTTGGCCTGTTCCAGTCCTTCAACCGTATAGCCAGGTAAAAGAGTACCGTGGACCATAAAATGGTGCTCATATTCTTTCGGGATTGGCGGGGAAATTTCCGTGAATAAATGGGAATAGGCTTTCTTTCGCCCGTCCAGGTATTTTATGGCTGCATTCTTATCTGTATATCGTTTCTGGTTTTGTCCGGCAATCTTTGCTCCATATCCCTGCTTTGGGGAATGAATACGGACTTCCCACGTCACATACCAGGCAACCGGAACACTTTGTTTGGTTTCCCGGTCATATTTCGTATCTTCCCAAATACTGCAGGTCATCTGATAGACCCGGTTGCTGATTTTCTGATCCGCCCTCCAGTTATCGGTGTCTTTCCACTGGTTGCCGGTATGCTCGATCTCCGGTGTACGAAGATATTCCAAAGCCCGGTTGATCGTCTGTGTTGCCGCTGCCTGCTGTTCCCATTGTTTTGCGGCAGCCACCACGATTTCATAGGCTTTCTGCTCCCCGTCGATACTTCCCTGGCGCATGGCTTCCAGGCTATCTGTTCCCATTGTGATCAGAGTAGAAATATCCACATTTTCACAAACTACGCTGTGTTCAATTTTAAGCTCTGATCCCGGCGTCAAGTGGTCGCCATACCGGTAGGCATGATAATCTTTATTTTCTTCCAAAATGCTGTTCACCTCCTGCTATATTTCCGGCTCGTGGTTTTTTCTGGAAAACGTCTGTGCCGGTGATTTTTTATCTGCCGGCCTGTTTGCCGCAAGCTGATCCATCACGGAAGGACGGCCGACGCCGAACATGGATAGCTGCCCGTCCGCCGCCTCACGAAGTTCAGAAACAGAGAGGGGAAGCGTTACATCGGCATGGGTCAATAGCTGTTCCCGTTTCAAATCCTGAATGATCTCGTCAAAAACGGCGTTGATCGCACGGCGTTCTTCCCCCACAGGGAAGGCTTTCAATACCTCCATTTCTCCGTCTTTACCGGAAACCAGGGTAAGGGCACAGTCGGCATGGCCTGCCAGATAATCCGATGTATAGGGCAGTTTGTCCTTGATATAACAGGCAAAGGCTCTGGCTGTCATTTCCACATTGCTGTCCCAATAACCGCCGTCTTTTTCACATTCTTTCCCCATGCGTACCGAATTACGGTAAAAATCAGTTTCCGTCCGTCCAATCTGCGGAGCTTCCTGCGCCTGCATCCCGGAAAGCATACGCTCAAAAATTTCCAGCCGTTCCCGTTCACTTTTGGGAATTACCCGACCGGTAACATTCTTCTTAAATGCGCTGATCTGTTCCACAGAGCCGGGTTCGCCGGACAAAAATGCTTCCCGCAAGACTGCGTAGGTTTCCATCTGTTCCTCATTGCCATACCGTTTCAGGGAGGCAAGAACCGAGGAATCCAGCCAGCTTGCCGCATTTTTCCGGGTGCGTTCTGTTTGTGCTTCCGTGCGCTTTGCTGCCTGTTCCGGTGTTTCAGGTTTATACTTCATGGTGTCAATGAGTTTTTGGAACGGCGCATAGAGGCGGGGCTGTTCTGACAGCATCCCTTTTGCGCCCATCTTTGTACCAAGATAATCGTCAAGTCCATGCCACCATTCATGTGCCAGCGAACCGGCCCCGTGCATTTTCGTAAGATTGATGACTGTACGCAAAGGTTCATAATGAGCCGCAGCATTGCCGCTGCCTCTTGCACCAAAAGCAATAGCAAGCGTTCCCTGATAAGCAATATCTTTATCGCTGATCTTAAGGGCTGACGCCAGATCCTTTAGTGCTTCAAATCCCATGTTAAGGGAGGTCTGACGGTCGTTCTGGTTCATCCAGTTTCCAAACTCGCCGCCGCGGAACCCAAATGTATCAAGATAATGCTGTCCGGTGATCTCCACACCATTCCGGTAATCCGGCCCGGTACGTTTGACATGGGCGAGCTGGGGAGGGACAAACCGGATCTTTCCGTTTTTGTTCCTGCCTTTGGCAAGTTCCTGCACCCATTTCAGGGCAGCTTCTTTGGTCTCAAAATTGGTCCGCAGGATCGAATAGCCTTTTGTCACATAGTAGGTACCGGGTTTCCAGTCCTCATTTTTAGAATAGGTATGTTTCCCGTCATTGAAGTGGATCGCATAACCTTTCGGTATTTTCTGCTCTTTGGAAACACAAAACTGTTCCTTTTTTGCTTTCTGAGTAAAGTTGCGCTCAAAATATTCAGCCGAGCGGATCAGCATGGTATTGGACAATTTGTTTGTAATCACGGGATTGTCCTGTCCCTTTTTCGTTGCCCGGTAATGGATTCCGCTTCCCCAGCCCTGTACCTTTTCTAAATATCCATTGTCAACGAAAAAGCGGTCATAGGCTCTCACAGCATCCTCCACAGTACGGACATCTGAAAGCACTGTCTGCAATTCCCGGACTGTTTTTATATATTCCTTTTGTCTCGCGGTCCGTTTTTCCTGGGTGTCATCCGTGCGGTAATACTGAGGGGAAGCGTTTAAGCCGTCCCTTGCTTTTTTAATAAAATAGACCACGCCAAGAGGAATCCCTTCCTCCATCATGGCTGCATAGTCCGGCTTTTTCCAGACATTATCCTTTTTCACAAATTTTTCGGCTTCGCGCTCATTCATGGCTTCCAGATCATCTGCATACAGCCCGCGGTCTTTCCACAGGTCTTTTTTCGCACCGCCAATCTTTTCGCCGAAATCTTCATGCACTCCTGCCAATCTTCATCACCTCCAGTCAGTGTAAAATTCTTATCGCTCCGGGGCAGGGCAGCGTTCTTCGTTTTTGTGAAGTTGTGGGAGGTTTCCTGTGAGCCGGTCGGTTTCCCTGCGGATCAGTTTGTCCAGAGCGCCTAAATCCTCCGGTGCAATGGCAAACTCCCGGTAATTTTCATACCACAGGCCCGTAGAGATTGCCGCGATGGGCGCAATTTTCTCCGAACCGGATGGAAGAAGGCGATACACAGGGACTTCGTCATAAAGAAGCATCTGCTTTGCCGTTCCCTGTGGTATGCGGTACTTATCCATATCCGGGTTCTGGGCTGTCTCCATATATTGCATATTCAGGCGTTCTTCTAAATCCTGGGGCATATAACGAAATGCCTGATCCATCCACTGTCTGAACATCGTGGAATAGTGGTACTGCCATTCCGTAACTTGATTCGGGGCATAAGAAAATCCCCAACTTTTCAGAGCATCTTTTTCGTAAAGCTCCATTTCAGTCCATTCTTTCAGGCTGACCGTAGCCGCTGAACCATCTTTGCGTTCGATATTGACGCCGCAGGGATAGAGGATATTTCTTTTTATATCCTGCCGCAGCGTGTCTAAATCCATCATCAGGACATCTCCGTACAAGTGACCGCCCTCTCTGCGATCCATATGAAACAGGAAAGCCCTCGCTCCGATGAACTCCGTTGTTAAGATCATTTGATGAAGATCCGCCGTAGAACAATAAGCAAACAAAGCGTCGGAAAGCCACATGTGATTTTTCCCCATGATGGCAATGGAATCAGCCCCGGTATTTGTCGCCAGAGAACGCATATTAAATTCGCATTCCCTAAGAAAATCTCCGGCAAAAATATGGATCTCATACGCAAAGACGGATAAGTCTGTATCGCGGATCAAATGAATCTGCGGTAGTGGTTCCTGATTCAATCAAATTCCTCCTTTCATGTGAACCTTACAATTACCGGCTTTCCTTATCATGGGAAGGTGCCGGCTGCTTTTTTGCCGGTTCCGTTTTTGCTGCCTGTTCCCGCATTGCTTCCAAAACAGAAGGGCGCCTTTCCGCAGTCTGTTCCAAACGGGCAAGGGTATTAAGTGCCCATTCCGCATTACGGTTAATGGAGAATATAAGGGCGCCCTCCACTTTGAAAGCACCTTTGAACACTCTGGCAACCTTTCCATTTTCTTTTGCGTCTGTCTCCACAGGTTTTCCTTGAATGGTACGGCCCATATTTTTGAGATGCCGCCCCATTTCGTGGTATTCCGTACTGAAAGCGTCAATTCTGGCAACAGCCCTGTTGCTGGCCTGCATACTTTTTTCTGCTGCATTTTGAATGGATTCCAACGCTGGTCTGACATGTAAAAACTGTGTGATCCCATTCAAAGCGACAGCACCGCGTTCCCTGAAATCGGCAAGGATATTCCTGCACCCGTTTATGATCTGGCCTTTGAGTTCGGAAAGACGGTGACGCATAACGGAAATATTCGTCTCCATAGCTTTACAGCTCTTTTGGAGAGCATCTTTCAGGGAATGGTTCTGTAACCCCTGCATTTCCTGACGCACCGCCTTTAGTTCCTCGGTTGCCTCCGAAAGACGCTGCTCCATCCCGGTCACATGCTCGATCAACTTGGCAAATTCTTCATATCCCGGTGTATTGTTGTCTTTTAGGAGAGCAAGCAGCTCTTTGACCTGCTCATTTTCCGCAATCGGCTGGCTATCTGTCTCCGCCATTTAATCAATCCCTCCCATCTGCCGGTAGCTGACCTCCGGTAATCTTGCCGACAATCTCCGGACCGGTTTCATAAATCTGCATGAGGCGTTTTGCTGTGCCGCAGGGCTGTGCAGCTCCGCTGGTCCAAAGACGCACTGTAGATGGGGCAACATTCATCAAAAGCGCAAAGCCCTTTTCGTTCATGTCCAGCTTTTTCATCAGCGATTTAACCATATCGGGGCCGTAGTCTGGACACCGGGAAGCCTCGGCAATCATCTGCAAAGCGGTATTTTCAATTTTTTTCATTTTCAAATCCTCCTGTTATTTGTTTGCCAGCCTTATGCCGGGGCAAAGTTGATCTGGTTGTGTTTCATCCTTTTGGCAAAGTCCGGCAGCGAATAATTTACCCCGTCAATTTTTGCATGGGTATCATCCAGACGATGGCAAACAGCAAAATGCCTGTCTCCGTTTCCATAGAACAGGCAGAGTAAACCATTGTCAGGAATGGAAAACAGCGTTTTTCCGGCGCTGTCTGTAAAGCAGATCTGTTGAGATCCATTCATGTTGAAATCCTCCCTAAATTGAAACAGCCGCCTCTTTTGGGCGGCGTTGGTGCTGGCTGGTTTGCAGTTGTTCCCGAACCTGCAACAATTTTTCATTGTAATCTTTTCCCATCCGGGGAGGGTTGACACTTACCCGGATATGACGGAAACGTTTATCCTCGTAGAGCATGGTCTTTATTTTCCGGGCATTGACAAATCCGGCAAGGTCGTGGTCCATATAAAGGGTAACACGCCGGATCTCCGGGTGGCGTTCCAGGAAAGAAGTCAGCGCCACATGGGAAGTACCTCCCAAAGACAAGCGATAACCATTCCATTTCCATCCCTCCAGCTCTTGAAGTGTTGCATGGGAAAGCGCATCAATAGGAGCTTCAAAAACTGCCACATGCCGGCTGCCCGGACTTTGCGGGGGATAACAAAAGTTATATCCTTTGTCGCTGCCATAGACATCCTTTTTGAGATTGCCACTGATACTGCGCATACAGGCGAACTTCGCTTTCCCGGAATCATCTTTCCCTACAAACACACAAACCGGTTCTCCATGATACCGGGCTTCGTAAAAAATCCCGGCTTGTAAACACTGGCGAATGACTTCTGAGCTGATCCCCCGTTTCTGCAAATAGGAGACCGCAGCGGTCGCGCAACGTCTGGCCCAGGGGAGAGAGAATGCTTTCTTTTCCGGTTCTTTTGATACCTGTATTTCTGCCGTACTTCGGTAAGCCGGTGTATGTCGGATTTCGCCACCTACCAGAGCATGAACCGCATCCACAAGACCATATCCCCGAATCTGGATCAGGTAGTCCAGCGCATTGATACTCCGTCCGCGGCTGTTCCAGTACCAGTACCTTTTCCCGGTCACATATACCAGACTGTCATGCTCCTTATGCCGGAAATTAGGTCCATCCCGTTTCAGCACGCCGGGTTCATGGAATTGCAGGTAAGTAAACAAGTCAGCTTCCCGCGCTGCCTGAATCTGTTCTTTGGTTACGCCGGGCATAGTACCAGCACAGTGTTTCTTTTCATTGTGCTTTGCCTCCTTTCTGTGATGAAATGAAAAAAGACACCCAAAGGTGTCTAACAGCCGTACAGGTCGTGATTGACCTCGGCACGGTAATAGCTGTCCATTGTAGCCGGGGCATTATACAGCGCCGCCAACAGGTAGGCTTTGATGTTTCCGACCTTCGTAGTGTTCTTGTCGATACAGTCAAAGACATACTCTAAGTGGCCGGAATTGATCTTCAGGAACCGACTCTTGACGATCTCCCTCGGAAAATCATCTCCGGCAATGCGAATGTAAGGGCGTTTCGACAAAATCACTTCAAGCATAAGTTCAAGGGCTTCGTCCAGACGTTCCCTGCCATACCGTAAGACCAGTAAGTCATATTCGATATTTTCTTTGATGATTTCACGATAGGCTTCTATCAGCTCTATCCGATCCATCCCATCCGTGCGGCTTGCCGCTTCCGGCTCTGCCGGATAGATTGATGGATAAGTTATTGATTTATCTTTTTTTGATTTTTTTGTTTTTAATGGATTAGTATTTAATTGTACCGGATTTGCCTGTTCAGGTTCCGCCTGTTTAGGTTTTGCCTGTTCAGGTTTTACCTGTCTTGGATTTTCCCGTTTAGGTGAAAGCCCTGTGTTTTCGGTGCTTACAGGCTGCTCATGGATCGTATATTCAATGTCTCCCAACTGCCCGTTATCATAGCGGAGACGCTGTCTGGTGAGATAACCATGCCGCTCCAGTTCCTTCAGGGCAGTAGTGATAGAATCCACACCGTCCTTGCAGATATGGGCGAGTCCCTTCGTGGTATAATCCCAATCTTCCGGCAGCGACAACATAAGTGATAAAAGCCCCTTTGCCTTTAAGGACAACTCCGTATTGCGCAGATGGTGATTGCTCATTATCGTAAAGTCCTTTGTTTTCTCTACACGGAATACTGCCATTGTATCGCCTCCTTTCTTCGACTATTCCGTTACAAGGCATGATCCCTGTGGTCATAATGGAGATGACCGCCAGAGACCTTCGCATGGTTTTTCAGTTTCACTTCGCCCCGTTCCTGGCTCTCTAAAAATTTCTGATAGCCGGCATCTGTAAGGAACAAGCGCATCTTATCGCCTTTGTCGCCAACAGAGGAATCGTAAGACAATACATCAAAAACGATCATGTGCCTTACCTCCGGGTCAAAGCGTTCAAGTGCCATGATGTCATGCCCCTTCAATTTTTCTGCACCTGATTGCTGTCTGGCCTCGGCGATCTTTTCTCCAATCGTCCGGGCTGGATAGGGCAGACGGTAATTCTTCTGAATATCTTTTACCAAGTCCATGCACTCTGCATTTGACAGAACACGAAGTTTTGCCATAAGACCTTCTGCCGCCTCCCGCTGTTCGGAATTATTTGAATACCGCACGGTCATATAAAGTTCATTCAGGATCTTTGTCTGATAATCGCCCTCCACCTGAAAGAGCAGCTTTTTTTCCATTTCGTTTAATTCCATGGGGATCTCCTTTCTCTTGAAAATAGGTATGAAAAAAGGGCGCCCACCTTAAAAGTGAAACGCCCACGGCAATCAGCGGTCAGACATAAAGCCGGACCGCTGGCACTATTAAATTTTGTCGTTAATAAAACAGCCTCCTTTTTTCTTTATAGTTTTCGTCAATTTTCAGCTTGGAAAAGGAATTGAATAAAAGACGACAAACGCTCAAACCCCTTGAAAATAAAGGCTTTTTCTGTTTGTCGTTATTATACCGTAACGGCATTCCCACGCTTCGTTACTCGTGGAAATGGGTTTTACGCCATTAGCGATTGCGGAACGGTTAGGGCATGAGAAAATCGAAACAACATTAAATACCTATTCACATTTATATCCCAATAAGCAGGGGGAACTTGCAGATAAATTGGAGATTGAGAACAGCAGGGAGGAAGAAGAATGAGTGGAGTGCATAAATACCCAACAATCAGCTTTCGCATTTCCCCCAGAGAGAGGGAAGAAATCGAAGCAAAGATTTTAGCAAGCGGACTTTCTAAGAAAGATTATTTTGTCCGTTCCTGCATTTATAACCGGGTGTGCGTGGTTGGTAAAAAAGAACTGATTTATCAGTTGGTAGAGGAACTAAAGATAATGCAGACAAATATCCGGGAAGTGACAGAACAGTTTGAAAAGACAGAGATTGATTTAACGCCGGAGGGATTGGAAGATATGCGGAATGACTGTCTTGATATGCTGAAAGCTATCCTGTGGGTGTTGGACGGAGCAAAATATCTGTGGCAGGGAAGCACCAACGGAGAAGAAAAAAGCCCCGACAGCGGCAACTGTTAGGGCTGTGATAACTGGAAAACCTCTGTTATCAACAATCACAATATCAGTATAGCAGAGGTTTCTTCCAGTGGCAACGATTTTTCAGAAATGGAGGGCATTATGGAAGAAACAAAAATCGAATTACAGTTGATTAAATTGTCGGAGATACAGTCGCAGGAAGTTTCTTGGCTGTGGTTTCCATTTATCCCCTATGGCAAGCTGACAATTATTCAAGGCGACCCGGGCGACGGAAAGACAACATTTATTCTGAATATAGCGGCGAAACTGTCTAAGGGAGAAAATTTAGACAGTGGAATGAATTTTACAGAGCCTTTGAATGTAATCTATCAGAGTGCGGAGGACGGTCTTGCCGATACGGTAAAGCCCCGTTTAGAACAGGCAGGGGCAGACTGTGAGAAAATCTCTGTCATTGACGAAAGGATAAAATCCCTTTCTATGATAGATATACGGCTGGAAGAAGCTGTTATAAAGACAGGTGCAAAGCTGCTGATTTTAGACCCAATACAAGCCTATTTGGGCGGCGGTATGGATATGAACCGTGCGAATGAAGCAAGGGACATGACAAAGAAGTTGGCGGCATTGGCAGAGAAATACCAGTGTGCGATTGTCCTTGTCGGTCACATGAACAAGGCGGCAGGAAATAAGGCGGCGTATCGAGGAATGGGTTCGATAGATTTCTTCGCAGTCGCAAGAAGCGTTCTCTTAGTCGGCAGGGTTGAGGGAGAAGAAAATATAAGGGCTGTGGTGCAGATTAAAAACAACCTTGCTGCGTTCGGACACCCAAAAGCGTTTGCACTGTCGGAGGACGGTTTTGAGTGGCTAGGAGATTATGAGATTACCGCTGATGAAGTGTTAGGCGGCATTGCTCCAAAAGCAAATAAAATGGAACAGGCGAAGCGTCTGCTTAGGGAACTGGCAGAAACAAACAATGCCATGCAGAGCAATGAGATTTTCAATCTAGCGGACGAACAGGGCATATCAAAGCGGACACTGGAAAATGCGAAGAAAGAGTTAGGTGTCCGGGCAAAGCGGATAAACAATACATGGTATTGGGAACTGGATAAAATCAGTCTGTAACAGACAGACAAGGCAACAGCGCAACAATGCAGGGTATTAGAATTTTGCAGTCTTGGAATTGCGTTTTTGAAGATTGCAAGGTTGCAAAAATTATAGACATTGCAATGTTGCGCTGTTGGGAGAGAGCCAGAAAGCGGCGGTAACAAGGCGGCGAAAAGCCGCCCCGTCCGTAAGGACGGTATGCTGTCCAACGGACAGCTAGCCCCCGGCAGGGCGCAAAACCCGCTTGCGGGTTGCATTTTTGTTGGCGTAGCTGACAAAAGTGCTTTTGCGTTACTTTCGCAGAAAGTAACAAAGGCTGTGCGCCGTATCCGGCGCTCATTACCCGATAGGGAGAAAGGGAAATTTATTGAAGCGGACAATCAGCGTTATGACAGGGAAAGGCTCTGTCAACCACAACAGCAGAAAATTCCATGCAAAGAACACTGACCCGGAACGGAGTTGTCTGAATGTGGAATACTGCAATGAGAATATCAAAGATGTATACCATGAATTATTTGATGAAGCACTTGCCCGATACAATGAAAAGCAAACCAGAAGTGACCGCCGAATTGATGATTACTATGAGAAAATCTGTTCCGGCAAACAGGAAAAGCCGTTCCATGAGATTATTTTGCAGATAGGTAATAAGGAAGATATGGGGGCAAAGACAGAGGACGGACAGCTTGCGGCAAAAATACTTGATAAATATATGCAGGACTTCCAACAGCGCAATCCTACATTGAGAGTTTTCTCTGCTTATCTCCACATGGACGAAGCAACGCCACATCTGCATATAGATTTTATACCCTATACGACTGGAAGCAAGCGGGGACTTGATACAAGGGTATCATTAAAAAAGGCACTGGCAGAACTTGGTTTTAAAGGCGGTACAAGGAGTGAAACAGAGCGTAACCAGTGGGTAGCGGCAGAAAAGGAACGGCTTGCGGAGATTATGTTGCAACATGGTATTGAGTGGGAGAAAAAGGGAACACATGAGAAACATTTATCCGTTTTGGACTTTGAGAAAAAGGAACGTGCAAAAGAAGTTGCTGAACTGGAGCAGACAATTTCCGGCAGTAAAGAGGAATTATCCGATATTCTTCATCAGCAGATAACGGCAGGGCAGGAAACGGAGCAGATACGGAAAGAGAGCGAAGCAATCCGGCAGGAAGTATCAAAACTTTCCGCTACAAATCATCTTCTCAAAGAGCAGACGGAAACACTGACAGAAGATAAGGAAAAGTTGCTATCTGAAAATGAAAAGTTGGAAAAACAGCAGAAAAAGTTACAGCAGGAAATCAACAAAATGGTGCAGTCAAAAGAGGTTATGGAGCGCAACATTCACGCCTATGATGAAGATGTAAAATGGCAGTTGGCAGAGCCGGGGGCATTGATGAGCGCAAAGAATTATCGGGATAAAAAAGCACTTCCGCTTGTGGAGAAATTGAAAGAGGTCGTTAAAAATCTGACTATCAAATGCGTACAGCTTATGGAGCAAAGCAGGAAGCTGACTGCCAAAGTAGACGGGCAACAGAAACACATTAGCCGTTTGACGGATAAGGTTATGGAGCAGAACGATACCATAGACCGATTGCAGGAAAAAGTGTCTGATTTGGGGCGTTTGGAGCGTCATTTAGGCAGAGAGCAGGTGCAGTCGATAGTGGAACAGTCAAAGGCGTTAGAACAGGCAGAAAGGGCAATGAAACGCCCGAAACGTGCCTTTGAAATGAGCCGATAGGAAAGGGGATTGATAGGATATGACGGATATGGAGAAGAAAGTTATGATACGGCTGTGTGCTAAAATCGTAGCAGATACAGACCTTTACGAAACGGACAGGGAAGTGCAAAATCTGATAGACTGGGTATGCCTGTCAGAGCAGATAAAGGAAAACAATAATACAATCCGCAATCTGACCGGAGAATATAAAAAGATAGAGCCGGATTGCCATGAGGGAGTACGGGCGCAATTGGAGCGCATGAAAGAACTGTGCAAAGAGCGGAATAATCTGTATGAGAAGCAGAATGACTTGAAAGGGCAGAAGTGGAAGATTGAGAAGTCGTTGGAACGATAATATATGTAGGGTGTGGCGGTTGCTATGCCCTATATTTTTGTGGTAAATGGAGAGAGGGAGTGGTATAATCAAATCTGTAAATTTGGTTGAGGAGGTAAAAAAGTGAAACGCTGCATTGTAGTAACCGATATAGTCGCATAATAACTATCAGAATATGGAGGATTTCAAAATGACTATATCGGAGAACAAAATTTATCCCCGGACAGGTGATACCCAAACAGTTTATTTGAAAAACGTGATTACCAGTGACAGAATTAAAATTGGCGATTATACAATGTATAACGATTTTGTGCATGATCCATGGGAATTTGAAAAGAATAATGTATTATATCATTACCCGATTAATGGAGATCAGCTACAAATTGGCAAGTTCTGTTCTATCGCCTGTGGAGCAAAGTTTTTGTTTACCAGTGCAAATCATGCAATGTATTCACTTTCAACATATCCATTTCCAATATTTTTCGAGGAATGGGGATTAGACGTAAAAGAGATTACAAGCGCATGGGATAACAAGGGCGATATTGTAATTGGCAATGATGTTTGGATTGGCTTTGAAGCAGTTATTCTATCTGGTGTAACAATTGGTGATGGAGCGATTATTGGTACACGAGCAGTTGTTACAAAAGATGTACCGCCTTATACGATTGCTGGAGGTGTTCCTGCAAAACCAATACGAAAGCGGTTCTCGGACGATGTGATTTCTGAATTATTGAAACTTCAATGGTGGAAGTGGTCTGAAAACAGGATTAAGAAAAACATTGCGGCGATTCAATCTGGTAGAATTGGGGATTTGGAATAATTTGTAATATTATTGCGGAAATTTACTTTTCTACAATTTCTTGTCTGAAAGAAATGCAAATGATTTTTCCTTAGCAATGATTTGAACATGGTGCTAGCACCATGTAAGTTAAAACAGATAAGAGAAATGTAGTAATGTGGCAGTTTGCAGTATTAAGCGGATTGCCACATTTTTATGGAAAAATAAGCAGTTATGTGATAATATATAGGAGCAAAGATAAAAACACAACGCAAGGTAATCTTGTAGAACTGGTAGGTAGTCCAGTCGCACCATTTTGGTGTAAGTAGCCCTCCCTCCTTAGGGTCGTCCGTTCTTTGTTCAGTACAATTATTTTAAGGAGGAATTGTCATGGACAAAGTTTCAGGAAAGTTGACAGTATTTTTTGAGGAACCATTTTGGGTGGGAGTGTTTGAACGTGTATCAGATGGGAAGCTATCTGTGTGTAAGGTTACGTTTGGTGCAGAACCAAAGGACTATGAGATTTATGATTTTATTCTGAAAAATTACTATCGGCTACGATTTAGTCCGGCTGTGGCAACTGATGTAAAAGAAATAGGTCGCAATCCTAAACGGGTACAACGTGAAGTGCGGAAACAGGTACAGAATACCGGGATAGGAACAAAATCGCAACAGGCTTTGAAATTACAGCAGGAGCAGTTGAAAACTGAACGCAAGATAGTGAGTCGAAAACGGCGGGAAGTGGAGAAACAGCGGCAGTTTGAATTGAAACAGCAGAAAAGGAAAGAAAAGCATAGAGGCAGGTAATGGTATTGGAATAACTAATTTAAAGGAAGTAAAAGAATGGAGAAAAGAATACGAGATATAGTGAATAATGTCATTGAGAAGTGTATTGAACTAGAAAAGAGTGTTCTACTCGAAGATGGTAGCATAAAAGAAGAGTATCAAGAAACATTAGTAGATAGATATTTAGATATTTTAATGATGCTTGAAAAGGAAATATCAGTAGCTGATTTGGGGATTTGTATTGAGAATGAAAGTGATAAAGTAAAACGGTTCTATATTGCGTATTATCTATTAGATGAAAGAATGTTTAGACAGTTAAATAAAGAACTGGGAACCGTACCTGGGTGGAAAGCAGAAGCAAGGATACGGCTCTATATGATGTATTTAAAAGTCTTTAGAGAAGTACTGTTTCTATTGGCGAATGGTTACTCGGATTGTGCTTTGGCAAGGACGAGGACGTTATATGAATTGGGGGTATATATTAGTATTATAAATAAGAATACAGATGTTTTAGCCGAAAGATTTTGCAGACATTGTAATGTTCAAAGTTTGAAGATGGCAAAGGCAATTTCAACAGAGGAAAGAATGAATAAAATTGAAGAATTTATAGATCAGTTTAATTATGAAAAAGGATACAAAAAAGATAATGGATGGGCAAGGGTGTTGTTACCTCATATAAATGACAAAAGCAATATTCAATTTCGAGATTTGATTTCTTTGACGGATTATAATCAATATGAAAATATGTATAAAATGGCATGTAATTTTGTGCATGGAAGTTTGTTTTCTTCATTAGAAAGCTTGGATAGTGCCAAAGAACAGAGAGGAAAAACATTTTGGAATACTTCTCCGAGCGATGAAGGAATAGAAGAAGTTATACATTTTTTGAAAATATATATTGTTATGTTTGTTTCAGAATATACCCGAGGATTAAAGGATAAAACAATTTTTGAAAATATGTTGACGCTTTTTTTGCTTGGGAAAGAAATTCTTCAAGATGGCAATGAATAAAAGGTTACATGATTATAAATAGCATTGCTATATAATCAAACTTTATAAAGGGGAAAACTATGGAAGAAGATATTATCAGTGAACAAAATGAAGAACAAGAAGATACTAAAAAAAATAAATCAAAAGACCAAAGCGAATCTAAAAAAGCGATGAACGGGCTTCAGGGTGGTATAATTTGTGGATTGCTTTTAGGAATTGGAGCATGGGGAGTATACCATTACTATCAATATGCTATTTGTAAAATATTATTTTGGACTATCATTGTCCTAATGGTAATTTGTTTTGCTGCTGCTGTAAGCTGTTTTGTTGATTGGAAATCAGCGAAGAAAAGAGAAAAGTTAGAAGAAGAAGCAAAAAAAGAAGAAGAGGAATTTTCAGAAATAGATCCAAGTAAAAGGGCACTAAGGGCAGAGAAAATGTTTAAATTGAATCAAAAAGATTTAATGAGATATTATGATATGAATTTGTCTCAAACAAGGTTTCTTTCCGGGCTTGGAATTGTGATGATAATTTTGGGTATATTGATAGTAGTAGCTAGCTTAGTTTTATATGTATATTTGAATTCAGATAGGATTTTATTATTTGTAGGAAATATAAGTGGTATTATTGTTGATTTTGTAGGGGCAATTTTTATAAAAATGTATACACAAAATGTTGATGCAGCTGTAAGGTTTCATGCTAAATTTGCAGAGAGTAATAATCTTCTGCTTGCTAATTCAATTGCAAATAAAATAGAAAATGAAGAACTAAGGGAAGCAACCTTATCTGAAATTTCAAAGCAAATTGTGGCGTTGAAACAAAATAGTAATACATAGTAATGGCTCTATTTTGGCTCTAAAAATTTTGATTGGCACAAATACGAGAGCAATTTTTGAAGAATATGGATAATAAATGCTTGAAAAATGAGGGAAAAACAGTCAGTTCAAGCTATCCGCCGAGGAGTTCGAGTGATGAAACGGACTTGGAAAAGCCTTTATTTATGAGGGTTGCAAGCAAAATTGTTTAAGCGTTGGCAACGATTTGGCAACATTTCGGGTATTACTCACTGAATAACAGAATACTTCAATAACAGAAAAACCTTGCTGATTTTCAGAAATGAAGCTGAAAGTCGGCAAGGTTTTTTTGCGTATTTTATGAGAAAAATAGTAAGCGCTTAATTTTTAGGTATGATAGAAAAATCCCCGACTACTTTTCAGTAGTCGGAGCACCTTGACAATTCACA
>NZ_JANJZT010000025.1 GCF_024622975.1 Blautia caecimuris
ATATAAAATGGATGAAATCAGTGAAGAGGAAGCGGCATCCGTTTGATATAGCAATTATTTAATATTCGTTATACTAGTCAATTACTTTATTACGGGAAATATCGCTCTGACTAAGGTAGACAAGGACTATCCAGACAACAAGCTCACGGGTGCGGTATTTGAGGTTTACTCTGATACGGACGGCAACGGAAAACTGGATAAAAAGGATGAACTTCTCGGCGAGATGGGCGAGGTGGAGAAAGGCGTTTACCAGATGAACGACCTTAGATACGGCAAGTACCTTGTCCGTGAGAAAACCGCCCCGACAGGCTTCGTACTGGATGAGAACGTCTATCCCGTATCCATCGAGGAAAACGGCAAGACCTACAACGTGGAAAATGAAGCGGGCAAAGGCTTCTTGAATGAAGCCCAGAAAGGCTCTCTTAAAATCGTCAAGACATCCTCTGACGGCAGGGTGGAGGGCTTCTCTTTCCGTGTCATCGGCAAGGATTACGACCAGACATTCAAGACGGACAAAAACGGCGAAATCATCATTGACGGCTTGCGTATCGGCGAATACACCGTGTCCGAGGTCAGTGACAAGGCATCCTATTGCTATATCCTGCCCGCCGACCAGAAAGTGACCATCAAGACGGACGAAACGGCAACCGTAACCATGCACAACGAGCTGCGTGACACACCGAAAACAGGCGATGATTTTAATCTCGGCTTGTGGGTGAGCCTTGCGGCGGCATTTACAGCCGGTGCGGGAATCTTCGGGTTTGCAGGCTACCAGTGCGGAAGAAAGAAAAAGGAGGACTAAGCAGGATGAGGGGAAAGACAATCATTGCCATTGTACTTGTGGCGTTTATCGGCGGTGCGGCTGCGTGGCTGCATCTCCGCAGGAAGAAATAAATCAAAGCAGATATTATGTGGATTGGGGCGGTTCAGAATAACCGTCCTCTTTCCATGTATGGAGGTAATTATGGACAGTCTGAAAACCATTGAGGGCAAAGTCAGAGCCGTCCTGCAAGAGAATGAGGACGCCAGAAATGACGACATGGTGCTGTATCTTGCCCTCTGCAACCTTTATTTGAAAGATGCGGGGGCTATGCCGCTTGCCCAGATACTTTTGAACCATAAGGAGCTTGGCTTGCCGAGCTTTGAGAGCGTGGGCAGGACACGCCGAAAGTTGCAGGAGAAATGCCCAGAGCTTTTAGGGAGCGTGCGGATGCAGAAAATCAGAGCCAAAGGGGAAAAGGCATACCGCAGATATGCCAAAGAATCGTGAGGTGAAAGATGCAGGATAAGTCTTTTGAATACGGCGGGCATCATTTTATCCCAGAGCGGCAGTTTACAAAGCGGGAAGATGATTTTTTTAAGATTACCCGCAGATTAAAGACAGATAGGGAACTTGGCTTTTTTGCCGCCGACTATTACGGCAGGGGAAGCCAGAAATTCCCTTACTCTTACGATGATTTTTACGCTGCGTCCACGGACAGGAAGTGCGATATTTTCCGCTGCGTGGAGAACGGCAGGCTGTACGTCCCCTGCCAGTATGAATTGCAGCAATATATGGACGAAAAACAAAAAGAGAGGAGGAACGCCTATGAACGGTGAAACACGCTCCAATCAGGGCTATGAAATCATAGAAAGCTGCACTATCGGGAACACGGAGCTTGTCATCGGGCATCACCCGAAAGCCCCGAACCCTTATGTATGCTGGTACTGCAAGGGCGGCGACAACTACTATTGGGGCTGCTACTGCAACACCCTTGAAGCGGCGAGGGATAAGCTGAACGAACGCTACCAGTCGGAGTGCCAGATGCCATATAACCAACAGCACGATAAAAAGGCGAAGCAGCACGATGGGCGAGAGCGGTAAGGAAAAGAAATATGACTGCACGGACTGTCCTTACCCCCGATATAAGGACAGCCGTGTTATCTTCTGCGACGTCTGCATCCGAAAGGTTTTGGACTGGCAGAGGGAGAAAAAGCAAAGAAAGGAGAAGCCCGATGGAGAATGAAGAAAAACGGATGATTAGCTCCTACGAGGTCACGCAGAGCATCCACATCGGCAAAAAGGAAGTCGTGTTCGGCATAGATGAGAAAGAGGAATACCCGTATCTTGTCTGCTGCTGCACTTACGACAACCCGCTGTCCGCAGAATGGGTGACGGATGCGGTCGGCTCTGACGACTATCTGGAAGCCATGCAGATGTTTACCGACAGGGTGCAGGAACAGATAGGGAGTGTAAGAGCCGAGCAGGAACAGTTCAAGTTTGACATGACCCCGTTTACCATAGACGACTGCATCCCAGACGACAAATGCGGCAGCATTGTGGGAAAGGTCGTCGTCATCAATGCGGAGGTCAACCGCCATGAGTACAGGCATTCTGCCTACCAGCTTGTACTGGCAGACGGCGGTCATGGTGCTTTGGGCGGCAGGGGGCAGGCGGTGTTCGGCACTTCCCTTGCGGACGGCAAGCACGCCCGATGGGAAAGGTATGATGTGCTTGGGGAAATCAAGCCAGAGAAGATGCCCGACTGGGCAAAGGAAGCACTCGCAAAAATCCAGTCACAGGAAAAGGCGAAAAAATCAAAGAGCAGGGAGGAACGCTGATGGAGATACGGGCTTTGACACAATCCGAACAGAAATACACCTATGCCCAGAGTATGCAGCTTGAGGGGTAGACGGGGTGCATTGGGCATCTCCGTGGGGACTTTGGCGGCTCTGGGAACGAGTTTCATACCGATTGGTCTGACACAAGGGAACAGTGGAAAACCGATGAATTTAAGGCAGGGCTTGACGATGTAATCAACGCCCTGCGTGAAGATAAGGGGCTTCTGCACAGCCGCCGTGATATGTCGTCGGCTGCAAGGCAATCCCCCGATGCCGCCTTTATGGGGAACTACTGTACTGAGTACGGTTTCCGTGTGGACACCGACAAGCACGCTTTCCTGCTCCGCTGCAACCCCACAAAGGGCGATTACAATTTTTACTGCTACTGCTATGTGAAAGAATGGCTCGACAGGCATATATCCAGAGCAGAACAGGGAATCCGCTTTATTGACCCCCATTACAAAGAGCTGTTCCGCATCCCAGACGGCGGGAAAATCATTATCACTTATGATTGGGGAGAAAAGGCGGAAAAAAGCTGCCGTTTCATTGACGAATACCATACCGAGGTGGGCAGCAACCTCTACCACATCTGCGAGTTTGCCGAGCGTATGGAAAGGAACGGGCATAGCTGCGAACCGAAGCCGCAAGAGCCGCCGTCCGCACAGAAAGCCCCGAAGCACAAAGACCATGAGCGATAGGAGGTATGGGATATGGCAGTCAACCAGAAAGCCGTTAAGGTTCTAAATAAGATATTTGAAGCGGGCTTTACCGAAGAAAAAGCTATCGCCGCCATGACGATGGACGACATTCTCTCCATGCAGGGAATCACGGTGGCGGACATCACGCTCATCAACGAGCTGCAAAAAAGCATCAAGGGGAACAGGGTCATCTCATTTCTGGGAGGTGGCACGGAGTGAACGCAGCAAGGCAGGTCTGCATGACGGACAGCAAAGGCAGGACGCTTTTTTCTGTCCCCGATGGCGACATCATCCGTATGTTTTATGGGAACGGGGAGGATTATTTTGCCGTCTGCCGCTATCTGGACGAAACCCATGCAGAGATTGACGGCGTAAGGTACGCCGTTCGGGAGTTCGCAAGGCGAATGGAAAGAAATAAAATCAGCTATGCCCCTGCTTAAATGTGGGGCATGGACAACAGGAGGATTGATATTTTTATGGAACAGGTTGTTTTGTCGGGCGGTGATAAAGAGTGAGTACCGAGTTAATCAACCGCATCACGGTAAAGAAAGACGGCGTGTATGTATCTTCCCACAGCTCCAACGACACTTCTCCGTACCATTCATGGAGGTGCAGGGGATTGTCGGAAATCTATGACGCCGAGGGGCAGAAAGGGCTTGACCGTGAGGTCATCCGTATGCTCTATGAGTATGCCGAGCTACGTGGCTCCCATAAGAGCCTTGCCCGTTACCGCTACGCAAAGGACGCCCCCGCAGCCCATGCCATTTACAAGAAGTATATGGACAAAATAGACGACCGCTACGGGCAGATGGACGAAGCCGACCAGAACAGCGTCTGGTACAAGCCCACGGAAAAGGCAAAGGAGTACCGAGCCTATGAGCAGGACATGCGGGAAAAGATGTATTCCGAAATCGCTGAAAGATGCGGGGAATACGACAGGAAGCAGAAAAACAAAGATTTGGAACGATAAGGAGGTGTGAGCCTATGGCTGCAAAGTACCAGCTTATTACGGAGCTGTACCGCCGCACGGGGATGGCGGTCGCAAAGAACCCGCAGGCTTGGCAGGGCTTTTTATCCTCTGCCTGCCACAATTACAAGTGCCGCTTTGACGAGCAGCTCCTGATTTACGCCCAACGCCCCGATGCCACCGCCGTAGCCGAGATTGGCACATGGAACAGGCTCTTTAAGCGTTGGGTGAACAAGGACAGCAAGGGGATTGCGGTCTTTGACCCGAAAGGGCGCAGGAACACGCTGAAATACTATTTTGACGTTTCCGACACCCATGAGGGCTACTACGGCAGCCGAGCCGTCCCGATATGGCAGATGGATAAGCGGTATGAGCAGCCCGTCATGGAACGGCTTGCGGACAGGTTCGGCGGCACGGAGGGCGGCGACCTTGCCACGTTTTTAATTCAGACAGCGGAGAACGCCGTGGAGGACAATTTACCCGATTACCTCTCACAGCTAAAGGGCTGCACGAAAGACAGCTTTTTAGAGGAACTGGACGACTATAATATAGAAGTGATTTACAAACGGCTTGCCGCAAACAGCGTCGCCTATATGCTGTTAAGCCGCTGCGGTCTGGATGCGGGAGGATATTTTGAGCGTGAGGACTTTGCGGAGATTATAAATTTCAACACGCCCCAGACGCTGAACGCCATCGGCATCGCCACAAGCGACATTTCCGAGATGGCGTTGCGGGAAATCTCTGCGGCAGTACGAAATGTGCAAATCGAAGCTAGAGGTCAGAACCGCACATTTGCAAGGAATATCACAAGCCAGTATGATAAAGGCAGGAAACAACCCGAAAGGAGCGAAAATAATGAGCGAAATCACTTACACGAAGCAGGCGGATTACCTTATACCCGACCTGACATTACCGACAGAGCCAGAGCTTCCGCTTGGCAGGTACGCTTTGATGCACAGGGATTATCTGGAAAACCACAAAAGGGTGACGTACCTCAACCTGCTGACAGAGGGCAGGCTGAACGAACACTTACACCAGACCGAGCAGACGGCGTTGCAGCGGCTGGAGCTTCTGACGAAGCAGTTAGCAGCCGAGCAGGGAGTGACGGAGGAGCTGAAAGAAAAAGCCCCGATGCAGTGGCTCGGCATGATGAACAGCATCCGCAGCCGGGCGGAGGAAGTGATACTGGACGAGCTGATTTTCAGTTAGAAACACCAGAACCGCAGTCGGACGGTGGCAGGTGGGAAGAAGAAAAAGCCACGGCACAGACCGCAGAGCCAGAGAAACAGACAGAAAAAGAAAAAGGCAGCGTTGCCAATGAGGAAGAAGTTGCCGTCAATCTCCCGACCGTAGATGAACAGATTGAAATGATTGTTGAAGCAGAGGACGAAAAAGCCTCTGCTTTTGCCGTTTCACAGGAGGACATTGATGCCGTCCTCATAAAAGGGAACAGCGTTGCCAACGGGAAATATCGCATTTACCACCAGTTTCAGAAGCAGGAAGATAAAAAGAAGAACATTGATTTTCTGAAAAGGGAATACGGCACGGGCGGCTTCTTTGTTAATTTTTTAGACGGCACGGAGGGGTATGTGTGGTACAGCGGCAAGGGAATATCCATAGACCGTGACAGCATTTCCACCGAACACGACCTTGTTCTGAGCTGGTCAAAAGCGGAAAAACGGCTGCGGGAGCTGGTTAAGGATAACCGTTACCTCAATCCCAAAGAAAAAGACCATTACGCCGACTATCTGGAAAGCGTGTCTGCCCCGCAGTATGAAATCGACACCCAGAGGAAACTGGCAAGGCAGCGTTTTATTGAGGAAAAAAGGGAGCTGCCCCCTGCGGACAAGCGGGACACGCTTGCCTTGCGTCTTTCTAATTTTATCCTAGACTTGGACGGTTACGAGAAAGACTTGTTGGGCGTGATTGGATGCAGGGATTTTGCGGATATGCCCGCCGACCTTATGGAACAGACATTGCAGCATCCCGACAACGTGCAGGAGATGTTAGACTTTCTCTCCCTTGTGCAGAAAAAGACAACCAGTGTTTACAGCCGCAGCAATGCGTGGCGTTTCTCGCAGGAGCTTACGGAGTTGTACCCTCTCCGCTACCTCTACCATGAGGGCGACGTGGTGTATATCGGGGCGGACAAATATGAGGTCATCGCCTTTGATGAGAACGCTGTTTCTCTGCGAAATGCGGAGTTCCCATTGTTCGGAAAGGAGTTTAGCAGGGAGGATTTTGAGGAAAAGTTAGAAGAAAACCCTGCAAACGACCATTTAAAAACAGTCATTACCGAGAGTCAGAAAACAGAAACACTTGCCGAGGAAAAGCCCGACAGCATCACACTCGCTATCGGATTTTCCGAGCATCCCGCCTTTTATGACAAGGAGCTGAACGACCGATTTACGGATTTGAGTTTCGCTCTTGGGAATAAGCTGCTCGGCGTTCTGGACGAAAAGCAGCATCGGGAAAGGGAAAATGAGGATAACCATGTCGGCTGGTATCACAAGACCGATTTTGAAATCCATGCCGTCATCGGCGGCGAGAAATTTAACTACGAGGGACGGTTTGACATCGGCGACGGCGAGGGGGATTTAACCGCCCATATCCGAAATTTTTATGAATATTCCCTCTCCCCCGACTGCCCGTTTATCCCAGAATGGAAACGGCAGGGCGAAGATTACTACCGAGAGAAAATGGAATCCCTGCGTCTGGGGCATGACGTGTTTATCCCGTTCTTGGAACAGAACACGGAGCTGACCCCAGAGGATGAAAAGCGGCTTGGAGAGATAATGGCTACCGAGGAGGACTGGTTTCACAGGAGAAAAGAGCCTGCCGAGGAAGAACTTTTGGAACAGGCGAAAGGCTGCATCGACGCATACTGCGATGCGGAGTTTGGCGGCGACGCCGAAGTGGACTATACGGATTTGTCCAACGTCAAGATTGCATTTAAAAATACCGAGGACGGCTTGCACGGGATACAGGCATCCGCCAACCTCTTGCAGTACCGCATGGAAACGTATGTGGACGGCGTTCTTGCGGAATATACGCAGTACAGCGACCTTGCCGACCTTATCCAGAACGCACTTTCCAATCTGTATTACCATGATTTAGTGTCCTTGACGGAGGAACAGCTTGAGCCGTTCTATCGGGAGGAAAACACAAAGGCGGCTGAAAACCCAAGCCCAGATATTAGTTCTGATGCCATAGAGCAAACCCCGCACTACACGGTAGAGCAGACTTCCGATGCCTTTGCCGACCCGTTTATCATACGGAATAACCAAGCCCCAGAGGAAGGTGCCGACCGATACTATGACATGGGCGGTATCTACCAGACGTTTGAAACCGAGGAAGAAGCGCAGGAATACGCCGACACTTTAAATCATGCGGAGCGTGAGGGACAGCAGAAATCAGAGCCTGCCCCGTCTGGGACAGACAGACCGCAGGATAATTCTGACCTTATCGGCAAAGAGCTTATGATTGACAACCGCCGTTATCTTATCGAGAGTGTCGGAAAAATCAGCGGCGATGTTTCCATGCGTGACATTACGTTTCAGAACAGCGTGGGCTTTCCGATAAACCGTGTGGAGAAAGTTGGCTATGTCCGCAGGCTTTTGGAGCAGGCAGAGAAAGAATCACAGCCCGAAGAAAAATCAGAATCCCCCGCAGTGCCAACCACGGAAACCGTAGCGGAATACCCCGCCGTGGAGAACGGGCTTCCTTATGACATTGTGGTGGAGAAGATACGCTTTGACGAGCCAGAGCAGAAAACCCAGAGCCAGAATCTGGCAGACACGCTCCGCTCCAGACTGGAAACGGCGGAAGATAGTGCGGGACATGCCGCATTGCAAGAGGATATAAACACCCTTTTCATGGATAAGAACGGCGACAGCCTTGTGGGGATTGCTTCGGATGAGTGGCTGAAACGGCTTGCGGCAATGCCAGATGATGAGTTCCGCAAATATGCGGACAGTTACCAGAAAGGCAATCTGAACGCCTATAAGCTGCTCCCCCTCTCCGCTGAACGCCATAACTACCGCATTACCGATGATAATTTAGGCGTTGGCGGAGCAAAAGAGAAGTTCCGCAACAATATGTCCGCAATCCGACTTCTCCATGACCTTCAGATAGAAAACCGCCTTGCCACGCCCGAAGAACAGGAAACTCTTGCAAAATACGTCGGTTGGGGCGGTCTGTCAATGGCGTTTGACAGCAACAATACGGCTTGGGCAAATGAATATAAGGAATTAAAAGCGGCACTCTCCGACGAGGAATACCATGCCGCTATGGAATCCACGCTGACCGCTTTTTATACGCCGCCTGTTGTCATCAAGGCAATGTATGAAGCCCTTGACCGTCTGGGATTTTCACAGGGGAATATTTTAGAGCCGTCCTGCGGTACGGGGAATTTCTTAGGATTGCTGCCCGACAGCATGGAGAAATCAAAGCTGCACGGCATTGAGATTGACCCGTTATCGGGCAGGATTGCGAAGCAGCTCTACCAGAAAGCCAGCATCGCCATCGAGGGGTTTGAGGAAACGAAGCTCCCAGACAGCCATTTTGACGTGGTGCTTGGAAACATCCCGTTCGGGGAGTTCAAGGTCAACGACAGCCGCTACAATGCCCAGAAGTTCCTAATCCACGACTATTTTATCGCAAAGGCTCTGGACAAGGTGCGCTCAGGCGGCGTTGTGATGTTCATCACCTCTAAGGGTACGATGGACAAGGCAAGCCCAGAGGTGCGGAAATATATCGCACGGAGAGCCGAGCTTTTAGGGGCGGTAAGGCTTCCCGACAATACGTTTCGGGCAAACGCAGGCACGGAGGTCACGAGCGACATCCTTATTTTACAGAAACGTGACCGCATGATAGAGATAGAGCCAGAGTGGGTACACCTCGACACAGACGAAAACGGCGTCACGATGAACAGTTACTTTGTCCAGCATCCAGAGATGGTGCTTGGCGAGATGAAGATGGAAAGCACAAGGTTCGGCATGGACAGCGTTTGCGAAGCCTACCAAGACGTGCCGCTTGCGGGGCTTCTCCATGAAGCCATGCAGCGGATAGACGGTGAAATCCCAGAGATAGAAAATGAGGTTGACCGTATCTCTGACGAGCAGGAGAAAGACATCCCCGCTGACCCAAACGTGCGGAACTTCTCTTTTACCCTTGTGGGAGGAAAGGTCTACTTCCGAGAGAATAACGGGATGACCCCCGCCAACGTATCCATGACGGCGGAGAACCGCATCAGGGGGCTGTTGGAAATCCGTGACTGCGTGAGGAAGCTCATCCAGTACCAGACCGACGACTGCCCAGAGGAAATGATACAGACCGAGCAGGAAAACCTAAACCGATTATACGATGCCTTTACCAAAAAGTACGGCTTAATCAACAGCAGGGGGAACTATCTTGCTTTTGCGGCGGACGAGAGCTACTTCCTTTTATGTTCTCTGGAAGTGCTTGACGACGAGGGGAAATTCAAACGCAAGGCGGATATGTTCACGAAACGGACGATAAAGCCCCACCGTGAAGTGACCTTTGTGGAAACCGCCAGCGAAGCCCTCGCACTCTCCATCGGGGAGAAAGCCCGTGTCGATTTGGAGTATATGGCACGGCTCACTTGCAGGTCGGAGGAAGAAATTATCAAGGAATTGCAGGGAGTTATTTATAAAGTTCCATCTTCCGAGCCTGCAAGGTATGTGACCGCAGACGAGTATTTGTCGGGCAATGTGCGGGAGAAACTGAAAGTTGCAGAGGTAGCGGCAAAGTCAGACCCAGAGCTTGCAGCCAACGTGGCAGCACTGGAAAAGGTCATTCCGAAAGACCTGCCCGCAAGCGAAATCTCCGTCCGTCTGGGTACGACGTGGATACCGCAGGAGGATATACAGCAGTTCATGGTGGAGCTTCTAACGCCGTCAAGCTATGCGGCGGGCAGGCTGCAAGTGCGCTACACGGCGTATAACGGCGACTGGTTCATTGAGAATAAGAGTTCCGACGTGGGGAATGTCAAAGCGGACAGCACTTACGGCACGAAGCGGGCAAGTGCATACCGCATCATGGAGGACACTTTGAATCTCCGTGACACCCGTATCTTTGATTATGTTTATGATGAACACAACAATAAAAAAGCGGTGCTGAACCATAAGGAAACCACGGCGGCGCAGGCAAAGCAGGAGGTGATAAAGCAGGCGTTTCAGGACTGGATATGGAAAGACCCAGAACGCAGAAATCGCCTTGTACGCTACTACAATGACACATTCAATTCCATCCGTCCCCGTGAATATGACGGAAGCCATATCACGTTCGGCGGCATCAGCCCAGAAATCCAGCTAAGACCCCACCAAGTCAATGCGATTGCCCATATCCTTTACGGCGGCAACACGCTCCTTGCCCACAAGGTAGGGGCGGGGAAAACCTTTGAAATGGTCGCCGCCGCACAGGAAAGCAAACGGTTAGGGCTATGCCAGAAATCCA
Source organism: Blautia caecimuris (assembly GCF_024622975.1). Lineage (GTDB taxonomy): Bacteria > Bacillota > Clostridia > Lachnospirales > Lachnospiraceae > Blautia_A > Blautia_A caecimuris. Next base: position 10,744 of record NZ_JANJZT010000025.1, read on the forward strand.
TGTTTGTCGTCCCGAACTACCTTGTCGGGCAGTGGGCGTCGGAGTATTTACGGCTCTACCCATCTGCCAATATCCTTGTCACGACCAAGCGGGATTTTGAAACGGGAAACCGCAAAAAGTTCTGCGGCAGGATTGCGACAGGGGCTTATGATGCGGTGATTATCGGTCACTCGCAGTTCGAGAAAATCCCCATCAGCGAGGAACGCCAGAGGGAACAGCTCATGCGTCAGCTTGACGATATTGAGCGTGGCATTGACGACGTGCAGGCATCCCACGGGGAGCAGTTCACGGTCAAGCAGCTCATGAAAACGAGGAAAGCAATCAAGGCGAAGCTCGACAAACTCAACGACACCAAGCGGAAAGACAGCGTGATAAACTTCGAGGAATTGGGCATAGACAGGCTCTTTATAGACGAAAGTCATTTTTACAAGAACCTCTATTTATTTACCAAGATGCGGAACGTCGGCGGTATCGCCCAGACCGAAGCCCAGAAATCCAGCGATTTGTTTATGAAATGCCGCTATCTGGACGAAATCACGGGCAACCGTGGCGTGGTTTTCGCAACGGGGACGCCTATCAGTAACTCGATGGTCGAGATGTATTCCGTGCAGCGGTACTTGCAGTATGACACCCTCGCAAGGAACGGGTTGCAGCATTTTGACAGTTGGGCTTCCACGTTCGGCGAAACAGTCACAGCTCTGGAACTCGCCCCAGAGGGGACGAATTACCGAGCAAAGACAAGGTTTGCGAAGTTCTACAACCTGCCAGAGCTTATGCAGATGTTCCGTGAGGTTGCGGACATCCAGACCGCCGATATGCTAAAGCTGCCCGTGCCAAAGGTCAATTACCACAACATCAAGACAAAGCCGAGCCAAATCCAGACGGAAATGGTGGCGGGGCTTGCGAAGCGGGCAGAGAAAATCCGTGCAAGACTCGTAAAACCACAATTCGATAATATGCTCAAAGTGACAAACGACGGGCGGCAGCTTGCCCTAGACCAGAGATTGATTGACCCGATGCTGCCAGACGACCCGAACAGCAAAGTCAACGCCTGCGTGGAAAATATGTACCGCATCTGGGAGGGACACGCCGACACAAAGGCTGCACAGCTCTTGTTTTGCGACCTCAGCACACCGAAAAATGACGGCATGTTTAATGTCTACGATGACATGAGGGAAAAGTTGATACGGCGTGGAATCCCTGCGGAGCAAGTGCGTTTCATCCATGAAGCGAATACCGACGCACAGAAAAAGGAGCTGTTCGCAAAGGTAAGGAGCGGCGAAGTGCGTATATTGTTCGGCTCTACCCAGAAGATGGGCGCAGGTACAAACGTGCAGGACAGGCTGATTGCCATTCATAACCTCGACTGCCCGTGGAAGCCGTCATGCTTGGAACAGCGTCAAGGTCGTCTGGAACGTCAGGGCAATATGTTTCCAGAGGTTGAAGTCTACCGCTATGTGACGGAACAGACATTTGATGCGTACCTCTATCAGCTCGTCGAGGGAAAGCAGAAATTCATCTCCCAGATAATGACGAGCAAAAGCCCCGTGCGTTCTGCCGAGGACGTGGACGAAGTCGCCCTCTCCTTTGCAGAGGTAAAAATGCTGGCTACGGGCGACGAGCGTTTCAAGGAAAAAATGGATTTGGACATGCAGGTGGCGAAGCTGAAAGTCTTGAAACAGAGCTACCTTTCCGAGCATTACGACCTTGAGGACAGGATACTGAAGCACTACCCGCAGGAGATTAAGGAGTATGGGGAACGCATTGTAGGATATGGGAATGATGCCAAAATTGCCAGCCAGCATATGCCGCAGGGCGAGGACAAGTTCTGCCCGATGACCTTAAACGGCGTGACCTACAAAGAAAAAGCGGACGCAGGCGGGATGCTGCTTGCCATCTGCAAGGAAAACCCGCTGTCACAGCCGATACAAATCGGCAGCTACCGTGGCTTCCAGATGGAGGTTTTCTATGATACCGTCAATGCACACTATTGTCTGAACCTCTGCGGGATGAGGAAATATAAGGTGGATTTAGGGACGGATGCCCTCGGCAATCTGACCCGAATCGAGAATGAGATTGCCAAGCTCCCCGCAAGGCTGGAAGCCGCCAAGACCAGAAAGGAGGAAACCACCGCACAGCTTGAAACCGCAAAAGAGGAAGTGAAGAAGCCGTTTGCCTTTGAAAACGAGCTGAAAGAAAAGACGGAGCGGCTGAACGCCCTCAATATCGAACTGAATCTGAATGAAAAAGACAGCTCTGTTATTGACGATGAGCCAGAGCAGAACGATGAGCAGCCAGAGAAGAAATGCACGAACAGGGAGCGTTAAATCCAGTTTGCATATTTGTACTGCTGATTTTGGGGTATTATAATAAGGACGATTAGAAAAAAATCGGAGGTGAGGAAGAATGTCTGATGCGTTCAGATTTGGAACTTTTGTAGACGTCCACAGCAATGTATTTAATGAATACCTCGGCTCTGTCGTGGCAAAGCTGTCCAGAGAAAACGAGGAATACAGTGCCGTGAGAGCCGAGATTGAGAGCCTTTATGAAAAATATCCGAAAGTCTTAGGCGTGTTTGACACGGAAACGGCAACGGAACTGACCGAGGAAGAATGTGCCTTACTGATTAAAGTGATGGAGCTTAGGAACAAACTTACGGACATGGAGATGCAGTCGGTCTACTTCCGTGGCTGCTATGACAGCGTGGGGTATCTGAAAAAGGCAGGGATTTTATAATGGACTGACCGAGAAAAGGGCGGTGTCGGCGTAAAGCTGATGCCGTCTTTTACATATCATAGCAGTGGAAAAATTTACAATTATATGATATAATCAAAAAAATTGAAGAGGAGGAAAAATAATGTATTATCATATTCTGATAGAAACTAATGAAAAAGTGGGCAAGTCAAAACAAAATAAAATTATAACAGAGATCGACATTGAGAATAAGGATGAAATTATAAATGATATTTTAATGCCCTACTTAGTGGGCACAGAAATTGTTTTTAATGGATATTTTTTGAACAAAAAAGATATTATGCGGTTAAAGATTGTTACAACAGAACAATCAGGGAAAAAGATATTAGAAGATAAATCGAGACGTATGTCAGCGAGTGGAATACTTTATTGTGCATCGTCTACAGATATTTTTACTTCTGATGATTATATAACAGATGTGACAAAAACATTGTTATTAGAAGCGAGAGAAAAGGTAGATAATCCTATTTCAATAACGGAACATCAAGAAGAAAAACAAGATAAAACAAAAGTTTTTATAGTTCATGGTAGAGATAGCGAAGCAAAACTCGAAGTAGCACGTTTTATAGAAAGAATGGGATTTGAACCTATCATTTTACACGAGCAAGCTAGTGAAGGCATGACTATTATAGAAAAGATTGAAAAATATTCGGATGTTGGTTTTGGAATTATTTTATATACCCCATGTGATGTTGGTTATGAAAGGGATGATGAAAATTCAAAAATGTTTAGGGCAAGGCAGAACGTGGTTTTTGAGCATGGATATTTGATTGCTAAATTAGGAAGAGGCAATGTTTGTGCATTAGTGAAGCAAGACGTTGAAAGACCGAACGATATATCGGGGATAGTATATATTCCGTTTGATTCTAATGATGGGTGGAAAATCCCTTTAGCAAAAGAAATGAAAAATTCTGGATTTGAGGTAGATTTTAATTTGTTCTTATAAATGTTACACTTGTGTCTATTTGGAGATTAAAAATCAAAGTTAAAAATCTTTTTACATAGCCGAGAGGTTTTCACAACGAAAATCCCTCGGCTTATTTTATTTTCAAGGAGGTGTGTGATTGGATTACCAAAAGTACAGACAGTCCCTTAACCAAAAACTGGCTAAAAAAGTACAGTGTGAGCTTGCCGATTTCCGTGAGGATATTCTAAGCAAAAGCCCGCAGGAGATTTACGATGCCGCATATCAAATCATCCTAAAAAGCGATATTGCAGAGTGCCTTTTCGAAGCGGATTATTCCCCGCAGGCGGCAAAAGCCCTTATGAAATCCCCGAATCTTTTGCAGGATATTTATGAGGAATGGCTTGGACGGGAGGACTCCCACATGGATGAACTGCGCCAGACCATCGCAGATTTTAAGTCCTATATGGTTAAGACGGAAAAGATTTTGTCTGGGAAAGAGAGGTGAGCTTGTTTGGATGAGAAGTAACAGACCCTATGTGCAGATTGACCCAGACGTACTTGAGCAGGCAAGGCAGATAGATTTGTTGTCTTATCTTAGAGCCTACGAACCGAGCAACCTTGTCAAAGTCAAAGGCACGACGAACGTCTACTGTACCGCTGAGCATGACAGCTTGAAGATTTCCAACGGCAAATGGTACTGGTGGTCGAGGGGCTTCGGCGGCTATTCCGCCCTTGATTATCTGATGAAAGTCAAGGAATACGGCTTTGTGGAAGCCGTGGAAACCCTCACGGGACAGACGATGGCGGACTGGAAGCCGCCGCTCCCTGCCGTGAAAAAAGACGAGCCAAAGGTGCTGCTCCTGCCGCCGAAGAACAAAAACTGCGACAGGGTGACGGAGTATCTTTTCGGGCGTGGCATTGACTACCAGCTTATCCAAGAGTGTATTGCCGAGGGGATTATATTTGAAAGTGCCGACTACCACAACGCTGTTTTCATCGGGAAAGATGAAAGTGGGACGCCAAAGTACGCCGCCTGCCGTGGCACGATGCGGAGCTTCAAGCGTGACGCATCGGGCAGCGACAAGCGGTATTCGTTCCGCTTGCTGGCAAAAGAGCCGACCGATGCCGTGCATTTATTTGAAGCCGCCATTGATTTACTCTCCTACGCCACCTATTTAAAATGTGAGGGAAAAGATTATAAAGCGGAGAATCTTCTCTCCCTGTCGGGCGTGTACCAGCCGAAGAAAGAGCTGAAAGAAAGCAAATTCCCTGTTGCCCTCACGACTTTTTTGAAAGCAAACCCGCAAATCAAGACCATATTTCTGCATCTGGATAAGGACAAAGCAGGTCGTTTATGTACCGCCGCCTTGAAAGAATTGTTGCAGAAAGACTACCGAATTGTTGATGAACCGCCGCCAATCGGCAAGGACTTCAACGATTTTTTAATGTCCTATCTGGGGATTGCAAGGCAGAAACCGAGCCGTGAAAGGAGGGATGCCCGCTGACTGAATGAAGATTTTCAGTAAGAAATGACCGTAACTATCAAAAAATTTTAGACAGAAAGGGAGGAAAGAACGATTGAAAAATTATGAGGTGACACTTGTTGCCCACTATGCAAAGACCATTTCCATCTATGCCGACAGCCCCGAACAGGCGGCGGAGAAGTTAAAGACCGTCCTGTTTGACACCGACCTTGTGAGGTTTTCCGACGAGGATTTTGTCTGCGGCGAAGCCGAGATTAGCGACCCTTTGGAGGACGCAGGGGAAGAAAGAGAAGCAGAGGGAGAGGATTTTGAGGACGATTGTTGTTCGGGCTGTCCGTGCTTCAGAACGGTATGTAAAGGATGCTGTCACGAGGGCGGGGATTAAAGACATGTCTTACCAAGCACTGAATTTGGTTATCCATCTGCCGATGGAAACAAAATTCGCTTGTTAGGGGAAAGCTCCCCTAATACCCCGTGGAAAAGACCGCCGCCAGAGTGCGGCAGGAAGAAAGGAGTTTTTAAGGATGAGAGATTTATTGTTCTTCACTCTCGGCACAACGCTCGGAGGTATGTGCGGCGTGGCATGTATGTGCGTGCTGCAGATTAACAGGCTCTCCGAGGGAAAGGGGGATTTGGATGCGGAAACGAAACGTGCAGATACTGTTCCGACTGACCGAGGAAGAAGCTGAATACCTCTGCTCACTTGCGGAGCGGGCGGGGCATTCCAGACAAGCCCTGCTCCAGTCGATGGTCATGGGCTACCGCCTATGCGAGAAGCCAGACCCAGAGTTCTATAAAATCATGCGGGAGCTGTCCGCCATCGGCAACCGCATCAACCAGCTTGCGGCAAAGGCGAACGCCTTGAACTTTGTGGACACGCCGATGCTCTACGACGAAGCAAGGCGGTGGCGGGACTTCCGTCTGGACGTGGGCAGGTGCTACCTTGTTCCGAGGAAGATGTCTGGCTGATGGCGGTCTGCGAGATATGGGATGTAAAAGGCAGGCTCGACCACCCCATCGACTACGCCGAGAACCCAGAAAAGACCGCCAACCCCAAATACACTGAAGCGGACTTGCAGGCGATGGGCGATGTGATGAAGTACGCTACCAACGGCGACAAGACCGAGCGGCAGTTTTTCGTCACGGGCGTAAACTGCGACCCGACTACCGCAAGGGATGAGATGATGATGGCGAAAGCCCAATGGAACGACCAGAGCGAGATTGTCTGCTACCACGGCTTCCAGAGTTTTAAAGCGGGCGAGGTCACGCCAGAGCAGGCACATGAGGTCGGCGTGAAGCTGGCGGAGAAGATGTGGGGAGAAAGGTTTCAAGTGATTGTGGCGACGCATCTGAATACGGAATGCCTGCACAACCACTTTGTCGTCAACTCCGTTTCCTATATTGACGGCAGGCACTACCACGACAACAAGAAGAACCTGCGGCTGCTCCGCCAGCGTTCGGATGAATTATGCCGTGAGTATTCCTTATCGGTCATTGAACACCCAAGCGGCAGGAAGAAGCCCTATGTCCTCTGCCAAGCCGAGAAGAACGGTCTGCCTACAAGGGACAGCGTGGCACGGCAGGCGGTGGACGAAGCAATCTCAAAATCGTTCACGCTGAAAGACTTCGACCGCCAGTTATCGGAAATGGGATACCGCATCAATTTTGACCCCAACCGAAAATACTGGACGATAATCGGGAAAGGATGGCAAAGACCGAAGCGGCTCTACAAGCTCGGCGAGGATTACACCAATGAGCGGATAACGGAACGCATAAGGGAAAATTCCTATGCGGTCAAATTCCAGAACTTTTCCAAAGAACAGCCGCAGGTCAGAGTGCTAAAGGTAAAAGGCACGTTAAAGGACGCCAAGAAAATCGGCGGCTTGCGTGGGCTGTATCTCCACTACTGCTACAAGCTCGGCATCCTGCCGAAGAAGAAGCAACAGAACTATGCACGGCTTCACTATCTTCTGAAAGACGACTTGCTGAAGATGGAAGCCATCACCAATGAAACAAGGCTGCTCTGCCGCTGCCATATTGACACGGCGGAGCAGCTTTTGTCTTATAAAGGCTCTCTGGAATCCGAGATGAATGAGCTGACCGAACAGCGTAAGGGGCTTTATTCCCAATCCCGAAAATCTGTCGGGGAAGAAAAAGAAGCGGTCAAAGCTCGCATCTCTGAAATCACGGGGCGGCTGAAAACAATCCGAAAGGAGGTCAGATTGTGCGAGGGAATCGAAGCCCGCAGCGACACCCTCAAAGAGAAGTTGCAGACCATACGGGCAGACGAGAACAAAGAAAAAGGAAAGGAGCTGATGAAGCATGAACACAGGCGGCGAAGCGGCGGAGCAAATCGTAAGGATGAGCTTGGAGGGATTTGAGGTCGCAGCCAGAATCACGGGGGCGGGTGCGAAGAACATCGCCATCCTCTTATATTCCATCTTAAAGGAAGAACAGAAAACCAAAGGAAAGGCAAGGCTCACAAACATGCTCCGCTCTGGGAAAGAGTTAAAAGTCTTTACCGTAAAGAGCGGCGACTTGAAGAAGTTCACGCAGGAAGCGAAGAAATACGGCGTACTCTACTGCGTCCTCGCAGACCGTAAGAACAAAGACCCCGATGCGGAGGTGGACGTGATTGCGAGAGCCGAGGACGCATCGAAAATCAGCCGCATCGTGGAGCGGTTCAGCCTTGCGTCCGTAGATACCGCTTCCATCGTGACCGAAGCGGAGAAATCGAAAGGGGCAAAGGGCAAAACGAAAGGAGAAAAGAGCAAGCTGAAAGATGCCAAGAACACAGATGCGAAAGACGCAGGGGCAAAGGACGGTCAGCCAGAGCCAGACATCGGCGTGGAGGAAAAGGCGGAGAAAGACAGGCTCATGGACGCCCTTATGGGCAAGCCGCTCCAAAAGGAGGAAAACGCCCCAAACCCCTCGGTGGCAAAGACAGAAAAATCCCCTCTGTCCGAGCCTACCTCAAAGCAGCAAAGGAAGCCCGCAGAGGGGGCTACTATGGCTAAGGCACAGAAGCCGTCAGTCAGGGAGGAACTGCGGAAAATCAAGGAGAGCCGCAAGGGGCAGGAAGCAGACGTTTCTCCTGCAAGAGAGAAATCTCCCGACAGGGCGGAGAAGCCGCCCGCAGGAAAGACGGAGCATAAGCAGCCCCAGAAGCGGAAACGGAAACCAAAATCGAAAGGAGCAAGATAAGCATGAGCATTTATGACGTATTTAGTGGCGGCGGCAGACCTTTTAACAAAGAGGAATGGGCGGCGCAGAAGCAGGAGCAGCGGAAAGCAGCCTATGAGCTGATAGACACGACCTGCGAGAAAATGATGGCGGACGGGGGTGCGTTTCAGCAGTACCTTGACGTGCAGGGGCATTTTGACCGCTACTCCGTCAACAACGCAATCTTGGTTTCGACGCAGATGCCCGAAGCGACGCAGCTTAAGGATTACGGCAGTTGGAAACAGAGCCGTGCCTATGTGGACAAGGACGCACAGAAAATCACTATCCTTGAGCCTGGGAAAGAATACGAGCGGGAGGACGGCTCAAAGGCGGTCGGCTACAACGCCAAGATAGTTTATGACATTTCCCAGACCTCGGCAAAGGACAGGCAGCAGCCGCAGGAAGCCAAAACCATGCGGGAGCTTGTGTCGGCGATGATTGACGCAAGCCCCGTTTCCTTTGTGCCAGTGGACGACCTTGAGCTGCCTGCGTTCTATGACAGCGCACAGCAGACCATCTTCATCAAGACGGGGCTGAATGAAGAACAGCTCTTTGTCAGCATGGCAAAGGAAGTATCGGCGGCGGTCTTTGACTTCAAGCATAAGGAGAGCCGTGACGCTTCGGACTTCAAGTCGTTCTGCGTCGCCTATATGGTAAGCTCCCGCTACGGCGTGGACACCAAAGGCTTCCGCTTCGACAATCTCCCGAAAGAGTTTGCGGGCATGGAAACGCAGGAATTTAAAGGGCAGCTTGGCTCGATGCGTGACGTTCTGGGCGAAATCCAGTCGGACATGTATAAGAGCCTTGAGAAGAACAAGCCGCCCAAATCCAAAGGGCAGGAACGCTAATCGGAGGTGCAGCCCATGAAAGAAGAACGATACCATCTGGCATTGGACAAATACGATAAGAACATCGTCCTCAACGCCCTCAACACCCTGCGGACGCAGCAGATACAGGAGGAACGCCCCACCGAGCCTGTTGACGAGCTGATAAGCAGGGTGGCATTCGCCCCGACCAGGAAAGTAAAGGTCGCCCCATGCAAGTGCCATGAAGAACGGTGATGATTACAAGGCGGGCTTAATCCTTTCTTTATGCGGGATTGTCCCTGTCGTGTGGCTTGCACTGCTGACTGCCCCTTATGTCAGCGGCGGCATCGTGGAGATAATCAGTAATTTATCCGTGGCAATGGAGAACCCGTTTTCCATAACGGTATGTGGGGACAGCGTAAGGACTGTCCTTATTTTCCTGCTTGCCTACGGCATGGGAATCGGCGTTTATTTCTCCACACGCAGGAACTACCGCAAAGGGGAGGAACACGGCTCTGCCAAATGGGGCAACGCAGGTACGCTTAATAAAAAGTATCGAGATAAAAACGCATCGGAGAACAAGCTGCTGACCCAGAGCGTCCGTATTGGGCTTGACGGGAAGAAACACCGCAGGAATCTGAATATCCTCGTGGTGGGCGGCTCTGGTGCGGGAAAGACCAGATTTTTTTGCAAACCGAACGTGATGCAATGTAACACATCAATGGTAATCTTAGACCCAAAGGGCGAGATTGTCCGTGACACGGGAGGGCTGCTTGAGAAGAAAGGCTATGAGGTGCGGGTGCTTGACCTTATCAATATGCACAAGAGCCACTGCTACAACCCGTTTGTATATTTAAGGAACGACAACGATGTGCAGAGGTTGGTAACAAATTTATTTAAGGCGACCACGCCGAAAGGAAGCCAGTCGCAAGACCCGTTCTGGGACACGGCGGCGAGTATGCTGCTGCTGTCCCTTGTATTCTATCTGAAATACGAAGCCCCGCCAGATGAGCAGAATTTCCCGATGGTGATGGAGCTTTTAAGGGCGGGTGAGGTAAGGGAGGATGACGACGGCTATGTAAGCCCGCTTGACGAACTGTTTGACCGCTTGGAGATGGTGAACCCAGAGCATATCGCTTTGAAATACTACCGTGACTATCATTCTGGTTCAGCAAAAACGCTAAAGAGCATCCAGATAACCCTTGCCGCAAGGCTTGAGAAGTTCAATCTGGAAAGCCTTGCATCTCTGACCGCTACGGACGAATTGGATTTGCCGTCTTTAGGCGAGAAGAAAGTTGCATTGTTCGCTCTGATACCAGACAACGACACCAGTTTTAATTTTCTAGTGTCACTATTATACACGCAGCTATTCCAACAATTATTTTATCTTGCCGACCATAAGTACGGCGGGAGCCTGCCCATCCACTGCCAGTTCATCATGGATGAATTTGCGAACGTCAGTTTGCCAGATGACTTTGACAAGATACTGTCAGTTATGAGGTCAAGGGGCGTGTCCGTTTCGATTATCCTGCAAAATCTGGCACAGCTTAAAGCCCTGTTTGAGAAACAATGGGAAAGCATCGTAGGGAACGCCGATGAGTTCCTCTATCTCGGCGGCAACGAGCAGAGTACCCATAAGTTTGTGAGTGAGCTTCTTGGAAAAGCCACGATAGACACGAACACCTACGGGAAAAGCTCTGGGCGGAGCGGCAACTATTCCACCAACTACCAGATTTCGGGGCGTGAGCTTTTAACCCCAGACGAGGTGCGTATGCTTGACAACCGCTACGCACTTCTTTTTGTGCGTGGGGAGCGTCCCGTCATGGATTTGAAGTATGACATCCTGAAACACCCGAATGTGAAACTGACCGCCGATGGTGGGAAGCCGCCGTATATCCACAGCGAGCCGACGCAGGCGGTCGCAACCCTTGTGTTTGACGATGCTTTGCTGATGGACGCAAAGAGCATGGAAACGGTCAGCACATCCTACGAGCTTCTGTCCGACGAGGACTTGGAAGAAATATTCAATTTATAAGGAGGATTTACCCTATGAAACTTTTTCAGAAAAACGAGAAGAAAGCAACCCAGAAACTGCCGATGGGCAGAAAGGCAAAAAAGGCGTTCGCCGTATATGCAGCCCTTGTACTCTGCATGGTTTTCGGAACGACTACCGCCTTTGCCGCCAATGACCCGATTGCCGTTGTCAACAACCTCTCCAATTTCATCTTCGGTCTGATACGGGCGGTCGGGATGATTATGCTCGGTTTCGGCATCGTGCAGGTCGGCTTGTCGCTGAAATCCCACGACCCGTCCCAGAGGGCGAACGGCTTCCTCACGCTGGCGGGCGGCGTTGTGATTACCTTTGCAAAGGAGATTTTGACCCTCATCACAGGCTAATCCAAAACAGACTGAAATAACAGACTGACACAAGACAGGATAACGGGGCAGATCCGCTCTTCGGGACTTGCCCCGCTATCAAATTTTAAGAACGGAGGTGGTCGAATGTCAGACAACTGGGTAGTCCAGAACTTGGAGAACGCCCTTGACACATGGAATGAAAAGTTAGCCGAGATATGGCAGCTCATCACCCAATCCCCCGAAACCTTTAAGGGCGGTGCGATATGGAAAGTCATCGTTGACATCCACGGGGCGTTGCAGGCTATCGGGCTTGCCCTGCTCGTGCTGTTCTTTGTCGTGGGCGTGATGCGTACCTGCGGCGACTTCGCAAGCGTGAAGAAGCCCGAACACGCCTTGAAGCTGTTCATCCGCTTCGCCCTTGCGAAAGGTGCGGTCACTTACGGCTTGGAGCTGATGATGGCTCTGTTTAAAATCGTGCAGGGCGTGATTTCCGCCATTATGAAAGCCGCAGGCTTTGGCTCGGCGCAAAAGACCGTCTTGCCGCAGGAGATTGTGACAGCCGTGGAGGACTGCGGCTTTTTCGAGAGCATCCCCTTATGGGCAGTCACGCTGATAGGCGGGCTGTTTATCACGGTATTGTCGTTCATTATGATAATGTCGGTGTATGGGAGATTTTTCAAGCTATATTTATATACCGCCATCGCCCCCGTGCCGCTGTCCTCGTTTGCAGGAGAGCCGAGCCAGAGCGTGGGAAAGAGCTTCATCAAGAGCTACTCCGCCGTGTGCCTTGAGGGGGCAATCATCGTGCTTGCCTGCATCATCTTCTCGGTGTTTGCGGCGTCCCCGCCCGCAGTCAACCCCGATGCGGCGGCGGTCACGATGGTATGGGGCTATATCGGGGAATTGGTGTTCAATATGCTCGTCCTTGTCGGTGCGGTCAAGATGGCAGACCGTGTGGTAAGGGAAATGATGGGCTTGTAATTATCCAACAGGAAAGGAAAATTGAAATGAAAAAAGAAACGAAGTATTGCCAGAATTATGATATCCATTTGTTAAATGGAGAAGTCATCGGGGCTTCTGAAGCCTATGACCTGCCTGCGGAAAAAGGGCTGGTCGGAAAATTTGAAAAAGCTGACGATAACGAGATATTTGAAATCGGGGATGCCATTTCTGGATTTGCATATATCCCAAAACGCAGCATCCTCTTTATTTCGACGGGGGATGTCGGGGAGGAGGGGTGCTGATATGGAAGTCAAGATAAATAAGGAAATCCGCAACTACACGGAATCCATGTTCTTCGGGCTGTCGATGCGGCAGTTCCTGTTTTCCGTGCTTGCCTGCGGCGTGGCGGTCGGCTTGTTCTTCCTGCTCCGTGGCAGGTTCGGGACGGAAACATTGAGCTGGATGTGCATCTTGGGGGCTTCCCCTTTTGCGGTCATGGGCTTTGTAAGGTACAACGGCATGACCGCCGAGCAGTTTGTGTGGGCATGGATAAAGTCGCAGTTTCTGATGCCGAAGAAGATTTTGTTTGTTCCAGAGAATTTATATTACGAAGCGGTGAAGCAGGCACTGGACGCACATGAAAAAGGCTTGCCCGCCGTGCAGGATAAGAAAAAGAAAAAATGCAGGAGGGCAAGGCGCAATGCGGCAAAGGAGCGGAGAAAACAGGCTGAAAAATCCAGAAAGAAAAATAAGAAATTAAGAAAGCGTAAGGAGGTAGACTATGATTAAGACGCTGAAAACGCTGTTCAAGCAGGACAGGGAGAAATTCATTGTGCCAAAGTCGGTGCAGACGGTCATCCCGTTAAAGACCATGTGGGAGGACGGCATCTTCCTTGTGGGCAGGAACAAATACGCAAAGACATTCAAGTTTGAGGACATCAACTACGCCGTGGCGAGCCGTGAGGACAAGGAAGCGATGTTCCTCGAATACTCGGAGCTTCTTAACGCCCTCGACAGCGGGGCGACCACGAAAATCACGATAAACAACCGCAGGCTCAATAAGGCGGATTTTGAGCAGACCATCTTAATCCCGATGGCGGAGGACGATTTGGATAAATACCGTAAGGAATACAACAAGATGCTGCTTGACAAGGCGACGGGGGCAAACTCCACCGTGCAGGACAAATATGTAACCGTTTCCGTCTGCAAGAAGAACATCGAGGAAGCGAGGAATTATTTTGCCCGTGTCGGGGCTGACCTTATCGGGCATTTCAACCGCTTAGGTTCGAAGTGTACGGAACTGGATGCAAACGACAAGCTGCGTATCTTCCATGATTTTTACCGCACGGGCGAGGAAACGGCGTTCTCCTTTGACATGGCACAGACCATGCGGAAAGGTCACGATTTCAAGGACTATATCTGCCCCGACTCCTTTGAGTTCGAGAAAGATTATTTTAAGATGGGAAACCGCTACGGGCGTGTGATATTCCTCAGAGAGTACGCCGCCTATATCAAGGACAGTATGGTGGCGGAGCTTTGCGAATTAAACCGTAACATGATGCTCTCCGTGGATGTTGTTCCTGTCCCGACGGACGAAGCCGTGCGGGAGGTGGAAAACCGCCTGCTCGGTGTGGAAACCAACATCACGAACTGGCAGAGGAAACAGAACCAGAACAACAACTTTTCCGCCGTCATCCCCTACGACTTGGAGCAGCAGAGAAAGGAAAGCAAGGAGTTCCTCGACGATTTGACGACCCGTGACCAGAGGATGATGTTTGCGGTGCTTACGATGGTGCATACCGCAGACACCAAAGAGCAGCTTGACAATGACACGGAAGCCCTGCTGACGACGGCAAGGAAGCATCTCTGCCAGTTTGCCGTGCTGAAGTACCAGCAGATGGACGGACTGAACACCGCCCTGCCGTTCGGCGTGAGGAAGATTGATGCGTTAAGAACGCTGACGACGGAGAGCCTTGCGGTGTTTATCCCTTTCCGTGTACAGGAAATCTACCATAAGGACGGCGTGTATTACGGGCAGAACGTCATATCAAAGAACATGATAATCGCCAACCGCCGCCACCTTTTGAACGGAAATTCCTTTATCCTCGGCGTGTCTGGTGCGGGCAAGTCGTTCACGGCAAAGGAGGAAATGACGAACATCATCCTCACCGACCCCAACGCCGATGTCTTGGTAATAGACCCCGAACGAGAGTACGCCCCTCTTGTAAAGGCGATGCAGGGCGAGGTTATCCATATCTCGGCGACAAGCGACAACCACATCAATGCGATGGACATGAACTCTGATTACGGCGACGGTGCGAACCCCGTCATCTTGAAATCAGAGTTTATTTTATCTTTGTGCGAACAGCTTATCGGCGGGGCAAGCCTTGGGGCAAAGCAGAAATCCATCATCGACCGCTGCACGGCGGGCGTCTACCGCTACTACCAGCAGGGCAACTATATGGGTACGCCGCCCACTTTGCAGGACTTCCGTGAGGAGCTGTTAAAGCAGGACGAGCCAGAAGCGCAGGAAATCGCCCTTGCGATTGAGCTTTTCACGGACGGCTCTCTCAACACCTTTGCCAAGCATACGAACGTGGACACCCACAGCCGCCTTATCTGCTATGATATTCTGGATTTGGGCAAGCAGTTACAGCCAATCGGTATGCTCGTCGTCCTTGACAGCATCTTAAACCGCATCACCCAGAACAGGGCGAAAGGCAGGAACACGTTTATTTTCATTGACGAGATTTATCTGCTGTTCCAGCACGAGTATTCCGCTAACTTCCTCTTTACCCTCTGGAAGCGTGTGCGTAAGTACGGGGCGTACTGCACGGGCATCACGCAGAACGTGGACGACCTTTTGCAAAGCCATACGGCGAGGACGATGCTTGCCAACTCTGAATTTATCATCATGCTGAACCAAGCGTCCACAGACCGCATCGAGCTTGCGAAGCTCCTTAACATTTCCGACCTTCAGATGAGCTATATCACAAATGTTGGTGCGGGGCAGGGGCTTTTGAAAGTGGGCAGTTCCCTCGTGCCGTTCGTCAACAAGTTTCCACGCAATACGGAATTGTATAAGCTGATGACGACTAAATTTGGGGAGTGCTAAGATTGGGGGGATTTTTATGTCAGAGATAAGGTTTCGCAACGCAGCCCACCGTGATTTTTTTCTGGAAAGCATGATGAAGTGCAGGGTAAACGACTGTTACCACAGGGCATTTTTCTATGTGATGGGGATTGCGGGGGAAACAAGGCGGAACATCAACGCCATGTTCGATTTTAAGACGGACTGCATCAAGCCAGAGGGGATGCACGCAGGATGGCAGACGAGCGGCACGGTCAAGGTCTGCCACCTTGCCTTTAACCTCTGGAACGGTTACGCCGAGGAAGGGCGTGAGAAACTCTTTACGCCAGAGGAATTGTTCTGCTGCGAGTTCGCTCCGTATTTCATGGAGGACATCAAGGCACGGTATCCCGAATATTGCAGGGACTTACCCACGCCCAAGAAGCAGGCGGAGCATACACGTTAAAATTTTCAAATGAAAGGAAAAGCCTATGAATTTTAAGAACTATAAAACCATTCTCTGTACCGCCGCTGCCGCCGCCCTTTTGGGAGCAGCGGTTTTTTGCGGCTATAAGATTTACAGCCATTACCAGCAGATAGACGAGCAGACGGAAGCCTTTGCGGAGATTGCCGAGGTTGTGGAAAATGCCGAGCCAGAGGAAGAACCGCCAAAAGATAAGGATACACCCGTCAGCGAGGGCGAGGATATATTGGCAAAATACAAGGAATTGTATTTGCAGAATGAGGATATGGTCGGGTGGATTGCCATAGACGGAACAAGCATCAACTACCCCGTCATGCAGAGCAGGAACAGCCCGAATTTCTATCTGAAGCACAGCTTTGAAAAGGAATACAGCGATTTGGGAGTGCCGTATATCCAAGAGGACTGCGACATTTTCACAAGCGACAATCTGGTTATCTACGGACACCACATCAAGGGCGGCAGGATGTTCGGGGCATTGGAAGATTACAAATCCAAGAGTTTTTATGAGAAGCATAAGACTATCCAGTTTGACACCCTCACGGAGCAGGCAGAGTATGAAATCATCGCCGTTTTTAAGACGGTTGCGTACAGCTCGGAAGGCTACCGCTACTATGATTTTGTCAATGCGGAAAACGAAAAAGAATTTGATGATTATGTCGGGAAGTGCAAAGAGCTTGCCTTGTATGATACGGGCGTGACCGCCCAATACGGCGACAGGCTCATTACCCTCTCCACCTGCGAATACTCCGCACAGAACGGCAGGCTTGTCGTGGTGGCAAAAAAGGTAAATTGACATGACCGCAAATCTTCTGGGAAAGGAGGTCGGATTTTATGGCTGATATAAAGACCAGAGATGCGGTCAAAGGGACGATTAAGACTTTAGACAAAGCCGCCATAGCAGGCAGACGAATGAAATCTGCTTACGCAAAGACAAAGGACAAGGCGGAGCAGGGATATTATGCGGAGGAAAATTCCCCCACGGAATATGCCGCCGACAAGGTTTCCCATGCTTCGGGGCGTATCAGGGATGAGGGCATCCACCAGTTTAATAAGCAGGGGCAGAAAAACGCCCAGATTACAAGGGAGAATATCGGTAAGGCAAAGGACAAAATCGCCGACTTTAAGGCAAAGCGGGCGAAGAAAGACGCCGAGCAGAAAACAATGCGGAATAAGGCAGGACAAAACGCCATGCGTACAATAAGGCAGGACGGCTTGCAGGAAATACAAGGGACTGCAAGCCGTCCCGCTGTTTCTGCTACTCCTGCTACTTCTGCCAAGACCGAAACACCCCAGACAGCGGCAAACTCATTGATAAAGACCAGACAGCAGGGAAAGCGGACGATAAAGACAACCGCCAGAAATGCCGAAAAAACCGTCAAGACCACAGCCAAAGGCACGGTCAAGGCGACGGAAAAAGGCGTGAAAACCGCAAAGGCGACATCCAAGACAGCGATTAAGACCACGGAGCAGACCGCAAAGGCGGCGCAGAAAACGGCGAAAGCATCCGCCAAAGCCGCCCAGAAAGCGGCACAGACGGCAAAAGCCACCGCAAAGGCGACAGCCGAAGCAACGAAAGCCACGGTCAAAGCGACCATTGCGGCAGTCAAAGCGATTATCGCAGGGACAAAGGCGTTGATTTCCGCCCTTATCGCAGGCGGCTGGATTGCCGTCATGATAATCCTTATCGTCGTCCTGCTTGGGTGTGCCGTGTCCCTGTTCGGGGGCGGCAGCGACAGCATATCCTATACCCCTGTCAGTGCGGAGGTTAAAGCCTACACGCCGCTGATACAGAAGTATGCAAAGCAGTACGGCATCCCCGAATATGTGGAGCTTATCAAGGCGGTAATGATGCAGGAAAGCGGTGGACGTGGACTTGACCCGATGCAGGCGGCGGAGGGGAGCTTCAACAAGAAATACCCCCATGAGCCGAACGGCATCAAAGACCCCGAATATTCCATCGAGTGCGGCGTGCAGGAACTGAAAGCTGCCCTTGTTTCAGCCGAGGTGGAGAACCCGATTGACATGGAGCGCATCAAGCTCGCCTTGCAGGGCTACAACTTCGGCAACGGGTATATTTCATGGGCAAAGACCAACTACGGCGGCTATTCCTATGCAAATGCGGTGGAGTTTTCCGCAATGCAAGCACAGCGGCTCGGTTGGGAGAAATACGGCGACACGCAGTACCCCGCCCATGTGCTGCGCTACTACCCATACGGGCGGGCGTTCACAAGCGGAGGAAACCAAGCCATTGTGGAGGTTGCCTTAACGCAGCTCGGCAACGAGGGCGGTCAGCCTTATTGGAGCTGGTACGGCTTTGAGGGGCGTGTGGAATGGTGCGCCTGCTTCGTATCGTGGTGTGCCGACCAGTGCGGCTATCTGGAAAGCGGCATCATCCCGAAATTCTCCCTCTGCTCGGACGGTGTGAACTGGTTCAAGGGCAAAGGACAATGGCAGGATAAGAACTATGAGCCGAAGGCAGGCGACCTAATTTTCTTTGATTGGGGGAGCGACGGCTCAATCGACCATGTGGGAATCGTGGAGAAGTGCGAGAATGGAACGGTCTACACCGTGGAGGGCAACTCTGGGGATGCCTGCAAACAGCAGAGCTATCCAGTCGGGAGCGGCTCTATCTACGGGTACGGATGCCCTGCGTATTGATGGCAGAACGGGTGAAAGAAAAACCAGAGGTCAATCCTCTGGCTGCTCTTTTGCCGTACATATCCCCTGCGCCGTCCCTGCTATGATAGTCAGTTTCGCATCATCAAAAGTATCAAGAAGCACATCTAACCGCCGACGTAAAGTTGTTTTCCCTATTGGACTGTCTGGGTGTATGTACTGGTCTACGGATATATGGAACATTGTAACAAGCTGAATAAACAGCCGAAAGCTCGGATACTGCCCCTCTTTCTCCACAGATTGCAAATGCCTTGCCGAAATGCCAAGCTCCTCGGCTAATTCCTCTCTTGTAATTCGCTGCTTCTCACGGGCTTTTTGGATAGCCTGCCCCAATTCCATAAAGTCAAGGTTTCCTACGGCTTCGTTCATTTTTTCACCACCTGTTCATTAATTTTTCCCTTATATTTTACAGAAGTGAAAGTTCTGCTTAAACGATGTGAAATTTCCATACATAAGAAACTGTACTTCTTATTTTAGGAAAAATTATCTCTTGCTTTTCTCAATAACACTTTTTCTATAATTGTATTATTCGTTTTGACGCATTATAATATCAGTTATGAAGGAGGTTATTTCAATGTTTGATTACATGAATGTAAAAGAAGCGGCTGAAAAATGGGGATTGTCCGAACGGAGGATACAGGTATTATGCGCTACAAACCGAATCCCCGATGTAATGCGAATCAGCAATGTGTGGCTGATTCCAAAGACTGCATCAAAGCCTATAGACGGGCGTTTTAAAAAAAGAGATAAGGAGGAATCAGACAATGAGTAAGATTTTATTGGTTGAAGATGATATGGAAATCAGTACCATGCTAAAGAATTTTTTGCACACAGAAAAATTTGAGGTAATTACAGCGTATGATGGCAAAAATGCCCTCGACAGGTTCTTTTCGGATAGTTTCAGTCTGGTTTTGCTTGATTTGATGATTCCTCAAATAAGCGGAATTGAAGTCATGGAAAAAATCAGAGAAAACAGCACTGTCCCGATTATTATTATATCGGCAAAAGATACCGATTCTGATAAAACGCTTGGTTTAGGTTTGGGAGCAGATGATTATATAACGAAACCGTTTTCTGTCACAGAAGTATTGGCAAGGATAAAAGCAAATATCCGAAGAACTACACAGTATGCTGCAAGTGCAACAGAACAGCAGCCAATACTTCAAACGGGAAACCTTGTCATGCATCTGAATGAGTATTCTGTAACAAAAAACGGCTGTAAAATAGAGCTTACATCAAAAGAATTTGAAATTTTAAAGCTGTTATTGCAGAATCCAAAGAAAGTATATACGAAAGAACAGATTTACTCCCTTGTCTGGAATGATACCTATTATGGTGATGAAAATGCCGTCAATGTCCATATCAGCAGATTGAGGAATAAAATAGAGGATAATCCCCGTGAACCGCAGTATGTGATTACGGTATGGGGAATCGGATACAAATTGGGGGAGTGAAAGGATGAGCGATAAAACAATCATATTCTTTTTGGCAGTTGTTGTCTGCTTATTATTCCTTGTGGTTTTATACCAGCGTTTTATTTTTGGCAGGGGAATACAGGCAAAGATAAAACGGATGAATAAAAAGTTGGAGGAAATTTTAGAAACTGGTAGCGACGAGAAAGTAATGGTATTTACGGACAACCCTGTTTTGATGGAATTAGGGGGACAAATCAACCGCCTGCTGATAGACCGACAGAAAATAAGGGCAGATTTTAAAAGGGAAGAAATTTCTTCTAAAAAGATGCTGGCGAATATCTCCCATGACATAAAAACACCGCTAACGGTCATATTGGGTTATCTGGAAATTATGAGCTTGAACCATGCAGATAATGAGATGTTGAAAAAAGTAGAAACAAAAGCGAATCAAGTTATGAACCTTATCAATCAGTTTTTTACATTGGCAAAACTGGAATCTGGCGATACAAATATAAATCTTGGCAAAGTCAATATCAACGAGATATGCAGGGAGAATATTTTGGAGTTTTACGATATTTTATTGCAGAAAGATTTTGATGTTGATTTGTTTATTCCAGAAACAGCTATTTTTGTGCAGGGGGAGAAAGAAGCCCTGCAAAGAATTTTATACAATTTATTGTCAAATGTAATACGCTACGGCTCCGACGGCAAATATTTAGGAGTTTTTTTGCGTCAAGACAAGGGTAATGTATATATTGATGTGGTTGATAAAGGGAAAGGGATTGAACAGGAATTTGCATCGAATGTGTTTGACAGGCTTTATACAATGGAAGATTCCAGAAACAGGGAAATACAAGGGAACGGATTAGGTTTAACGATTGCTAAGAACCTTGCAAAGCAGTTAGAGGGCGATATATTTTTAAACAGCATACCGAATGTCAAAACAACTTTTACAGTAAGCCTCAAAAAAATAACTTATTAAATTCCCTGCGAAAGAAATTCGTAAGAATTAGTCAAGAGTTTTGAAAATCTATATCGCTATAATGATATTCATAAAACACCTTTGGGCGTATTGCTATGTCCGAAAAAGGCGTTACTAAGGAAACACCCTACGGGTATCCCTCTATGCCAAAAAGCTGGCAACATTAAGGAAAGGAGGCAAAAAATGTCTTATATTTTGCAAACAAGCCATCTAAGCAAAACGATAGATGGGAAACAGTTAGTTACAGATGTGAATATCCATGTAAAGAAAGGTGAGGTATATGGATTTTTAGGACCGAACGGGGCAGGAAAAACCACGGTGATGAAGATGCTTACAAATCTATGGAAACCGACAAGCGGCACGGTTGCGCTGTTCGGGAAAGCATTGGAAAAAAACTCTTACGAGGTGCTGAAGCGTATGGGAAGCATCATTGAATTTCCTACATTTTATGACCATATGAGCGGAAAGGACAACTTACAGCTTCATTGTGAGTATATGGGATATT
Source organism: Blautia caecimuris (assembly GCF_024622975.1). Taxonomy (GTDB): domain Bacteria; phylum Bacillota; class Clostridia; order Lachnospirales; family Lachnospiraceae; genus Blautia_A; species Blautia_A caecimuris. The sequence goes on from NZ_JANJZT010000025.1 coordinate 32,349, forward strand.
ATAACAAAGGCAGCGTGGAGGAAGCACTCGGGATGCTTGGGCTTTCGGATGCGGCGGATAAGCCTGCGGGCAGCTATTCTTTAGGAATGAAGCAGCGTCTGGGGATTGCCCGTGCCATATTGTGCAAGCCAGAGTTAGTTATCCTTGACGAGCCGACAAATGGTTTAGACCCCGCAGGAATGAAGCAAATCAGAGATTTGTTTCGGATGCTATGTACCGAGTATGGAATGACGTTTATGATATCCAGTCATCTTCTCCCAGAAATAGAAAGTATTGCCGATACGGTTGGCGTTATCCATCATGGAAAGATGATGAAAGAAATATCCATGAAAGAAATTGCGGAAACAAATACGGCGTATATCGAGCTTGCCGTAGAGGATACAAAGAAAGCGGCGTATGTTTTAGCTGAAAAAATGCAGTTAAGTAATTTTAAAATCGTAAACGATTCGGCGATTCGTATTTATGAGCAGGGTATCACCACACAAAAGATTTCGAGGGAATTGATGGCAAATGATGTAGAGATTGCTTCCATCAGCCAACATACCGAAACATTGGAGGACTATTTCTTAAAAATTACATCGGAGGTGGGAAAATCATGTTAAAGCTTGTCAGACTTGAATGGAAAAAGAATAATATCGGGAAATATATCAAAGGCGTAATCATTATGGCGGCTCTGCTTGGCTTATTTGTTTTTGCGTTAGCGTTTTTGGGTATTGCCAACGACCCCGACGGAACACTGGATGCTGCGCCTGGGACAGATGTAATCTCCGCTCCCATTGAATTATTTACCAGCATGGCTTTTCTTATTTACACCAGTGTAATGTTGGCGACCTTTATTGTAAGCGCATACAAAAACAAGACCATGAATCTGATGTTTTCCTACCCTATTAAGCGGCAGAAAATCTTAGCTTCCCAAATGATTGCGGTCTGGACTTTTAATTTTGCCGCACTCATTTTAACAAAACTGGCAATTTATATGTGTGTGTTCTTTGGGGCAAAATTTATGCAGTCATCCTTTGTCGTTGATTTTTCAATAGGCAGTCTGTCATTTTATATACAACTGATACTAAAATCAGTGGTAATCGTCAGCATGAGCTTTATTGCCTTGTTTGTCGGGATGGCTTTAAAATCTTCAAAGGCAACGATTGTCACTTCATTTTTGTTGATTTTTCTCACGCAGGCGAACATTGGCGATTTCACAATGGCAGGCAACGCAGTATTTCCTATTATTTTGACGGCTATTTCTTTGCTTTTTGCCGCTTTGTCAATCATAAATGTGGAAAGCAAAGATTTAATGTAGGAGGCGGGGTTATGAATGTGAAAAAAATACTGTTAGCGGGGATTTTAGTGATAGCTTTTGGCATATGCGGATGTGGAAACAAGGAAAAAATAGATTCTAACGAGGAATTTTCGGCGGAAGGCATTTCAGAAATTGTATTGGATATTTCCTCTTGGAATTTAAAAGTGATGGCTTCCAGTGATGACAAAGTACACATAGCCTGCGAAGGAAAAGTCGAAAATGACCGTGATATGCAGGTTGTGCAGAAAGATGGAAAACTAATGGTACAGCAGGATGATGATACGGACAAAAATCTGGCGGAGCAATTTTCGTTTGGTGAAGCAGGGAAGATAATACTGTATATTCCTAAAGATAATGCTGTTTCATTATCCATGAACAATGGTTCGGGAGAGATGGAGTTGGAAGCGGTCAGCATTTCCGCTTTGTCCTTGAACAACCAGTCTGGCTATGTAACGATGTCTGATTTCATAGCTGAAAGCGTAAAAATAAAATCTCTTTCAGGCGATATTAAAATAACAGATGCTTCATGTACGGATTCTAATATCAATACAGAATCTGCATATGTTACTATGAAAAATGCAGTTATTGGAAAGGCTGCTGTTTCGACAGATTCTGGCGAAGTGAATATAAGCAACATAAACAGCTATGATTCCCTATCTGTAGAAACGGGTTCGGGAGATATAACATTGTCCCATGAAACGATGCCAGATAATTTATCCTGCCATATATCCAGTGGTTCGGACGATGTAACCGTACAGCTTAAGAATGCGGAATTCAGTACCGATACAGACGGATGTAAGGATGGGAGCATCGGAAAGGGCGAAAACAGTTTATCTATCATGAGCAACAGCGGAACAGTAATTGTAAAATAGTTTTGTTTTGGAGTGTAGAAAGATATGGAACGGTATCATTGGATATATTGCCCTGTATGCGAAAATAAGACACGCATGAAAATAAGGGAAGATACAGAAATAAGGAACTTCCCTCTGTATTGCCCGAAATGCAGGCAAGAAAGTTTAATCAATGTAAAATCATTAAAAGTAGTTGTTATGAAAGAGCCAGACGCACAGACGCAGAGCCGATGAACTTGTGGAAAAACCTCACAGCTCATCGGCTCTATTTGTCAGAAAGAATAAATATTTAGTCGTTGTCTTTCGTGCTTATTGCGGTAGTTTGTTTCTGCATATCATTCAGCTTTTTGTGGAGCGGTATCGCCATGAATACCGTTATGACTGCGGAAAGCACATCGGCAATCGGCTGGGCGTACATAATTCCATTTAGCCCCCAGACAATCGGAAGAAGCAGGATAACGGGGATAAAGCAAATCCCCTGCCTGCAAGCTCCGAGGATAAAACCCTCTCTGCCTTTTCCCAAAGCAAGGAACAGGGAAGAATACACCGTATAAAATCCAAAGAGCATAATGGAAATGCCGTTTGCCCTCAAAGACGCTGCTCCGATGCGAATCATCTCGGCGTCGCCCTTTGTGAATTGGGAAACAATAGACGTAGGGAACAGAACCAGTATCACACCGAAAATTACACAGAAAGCCGTAGACCATAGGATGGAAGTCTTGATTGCTTCACGCAGACGGTCAAACTTCTTCGCCCCGTAACTGTACCCTGCAATGGGCTGAAAGCCTTTGATGAACCCGAATACGGACAAGCTGCCCATTGAAATAAGGCGGGTAACAACGCCCATGCCTGCAATGGCAGAGTCCCCGTAATCGCCAGCGGCATTGTTGATTAAGGAAATGGACACACTCGTTAAAATCTGGAATACCAATGTCGGGATGCCGATTTTGAAAATTTCAGACATGGTTTCTTTTGCGTATGTGCAGTCCTTAACCCGAAAATGGAATACGCTCTTTTTCCGAAAAATATAGGTCAGATATACGCAGGTTGAAACGATTTGTGAGATTGCGGTCGCTATCGCCGCTCCTGCCACGCCTAAATCAAACACATAAATAAACAGCGGGTCTAGGGCGATATTGAGTACCGCTCCCGTCAGCAAGGCACACATGGTTGTTTTAGCTGCTCCTTCGCTAGTCACAATGTTATTCATCGTGACATTGAACACATTGAAGATGCAGGAAACAATGTAAATTCCTGCGTATGTGGCGGCATAAGGCAGGATGCTGTCGGTTGCCCCCAAGAGCTTCAGTATGGGATGCAGGAACACCATAGAAATGAGAATGATGACCGCCCCTACGGATACGCTGCTGTATAAAGCGGTACTTGCCACTTTATCTGCATTTTCCTTATCCCCACGACCTAACAATCGGGAAATGTAAGAAGCCGCACCGTTTCCGAACAGCAGACCAAGACCGACAACAACCTGTCCGAGCGGATAGACCACGGAGATTGCCCCCATCTGGCTCTCCCCTAGCCCGCCGACAAAATAAGCGTCAACAAGGTTGTAGAAAGCATTTACCAACATGCCAATCATTGTTGGAATGCCCATTGCTAAAAGTGCTTTTGGTATGGATGTGCTGCCGAGCAGCTCCATCTTTTTGCTTTGACTGTTCATTTTGAATTCCTTTCTCTTGACAAATAATACTGTTTATACTACTATAAAATATAGTAGTTGCGTTGCAGAAATTATAATACTATAATTTATAGTAGTTGTCAATAGAAAAAGGAGGGATTTTAAATGGCGACCATTGACTTGATTGTATTGGGAATGTTGAAGCGGGAATCCTTGAGTGCATACGATATTCAGAAACTGGTGGAGTACCGCAACATTTCAAAATGGGTAAAAATCAGCACACCATCTATATACAAAAAGGTTATCCAGTTGGAAGAAAAGGGGCTTATCACAAGCCGCACCAAGAAAGAGGGAAAAATGCCCGAAAAGGCGGTATATTCCTTGACGGATGCAGGAAATGAGGAATTTGAGAAGCTGATGCTCGAAATATCCTGCAAGCCGATTAACATATTCTTGGATTTTAATGCGGTCATTGTTAATTTAGAAAGCATGGAAAAGGAACAGCAGAGGGAATGTCTGGATAACATTGAGAGCAATATCAATGTGCTGAAATCCTATCTTGAGGAGAACATAGATTTAAAAGAAAATGCCCCCGATGTTCCTGCCACGGGTATGGCGGTTTTACAGCAACAGTTTTTGTTGGTGCAGGCAATCGAAGAATGGATTGCAACGCTAAAAAAGGAATTGGGATAATTTGATATGGATAAGACAGAATGGATATTATGCCCTCTCTGCGGGAATAAAACCCGTAACAAGGTTCGGGAGGATACTGTTCTGAAAAACTATCCTCTCTACTGCCCGAAATGCAGGCAGGAAACATTGATTGAAGCAAAAAATTTACAAGTAACAGTCATCACAGAGCCAGACACATTAGATGCAGAGCCGATGAACGTGTGAGAAATCACAGTTTGTCGGCTTTTCTTTTTACATAACTAAAGGTAGACACGTCCACCAAATAAAAAAAACGGCGATTTGGTGGGCGGTATTGCTATGCCCGAAAGACTTAACAAACACTCTCCAAACCTGTTTCAAGTTTGGAGGGATTTTTATTGCCTGCAAATAGCAATTTCCATTTACATATATCATATCGGAGATGGGTGGACAGCCTGTTAAAAAAATCCTTGTCAGTGCAAGGGGGCTTTCTACCCAAGAAGTAGAAGTCAAATCTCTACATATAAGAACAATAATTTCTATAAACCGTAAAGGTACGACAGCCTTTACGGTTTTTCTTTTGTCGTTTTTTGTAATATCACGCCGTAAGGCTGTTTCTGGCGTGGGATGCCGTTCACCGCCTGCCAATTTGGATTTTCAAAAAAATTCAGATTGGAGGTAACGGATTATGGCGTACAACAAAGCCAGAGAAGAAAGAAAATGGCGTATATGGAAAGAAGCCGAGGAAAAGCAGCTTAGGAACTTGGGTGTCAGCGAGGACGATATTGAAAAGCTCCGTGTCCATGATTGGGCGATATTCAATTCCGACAGACGGTACTATGAGAAATTGCAGGATGCGGGTACATATCTTGAGGAAGTCGCAGAGGACACGGCACAACCCGAAGTAAAAACGGTTGAGGAATTTTTGGACAGCATTGAAAATGCAGTGCTGTACCAAGAGCTGCATCAGTTGGACAAGCTCACGCTCCAAGCGTTGCTGATGAGGACGCAGGGCTTTTCGGTCACTGAAATTTCAGTGGAATTAAGTTTAAACAAGGAAGTCATTTACAAGCGTCTGAACAGGTTTAAGAAAAAAATTAAAAAACTTTTGGGATAGTGTCCAAAATCGCACTTTCCCATCGGCTACTGGGTGAGAGGGCAAAAACCTCTTGCCCAGTTTTCTTTATATCGGAAACGGGACGGCTCTTTGACAACCGAATATCCCATTCACCAAATACATTCTCTTTGTGGCTGTAATAAGCGTAAGCGTGTGCAGCGGTACGCCATGACCCGCCGAAAGACGGCAAGCGAAAAATACCGACTGAAAATATCGGGCAGCTCCCGATTCCGCCAAGACCCACAAAGAGGACAATGATACTCCCGTCCAGCCACAGTCCGAGCGGTAACCAGTCCGCCGCAGGCAATGGGGGCGGCTCTGTCAGACCGACAGTTGGGGTGCAATTCCCGTGGCGTCAGTTCGCTGCTGACCATTTGGTGACTTCCCTTGCGTTATCACGCATCAGCATTTTCGGGGTGTCGGGGACAAATAGAAAATGCCTTTTATCATTAAGCCAGATGCAGGGCGGTCAATGGAAACAGGGCTTGTTTTATGCTTTTCCGACCTTAAATACTCCATTGTATCTGGCTACTACATAGGCAGGGTATTCCTGCCTAAATCCAGATGGAGGTTATAAAGAATATGGAAAGAACAATCAGGCGTGGCGACATTTACTACGCAGAGCTTAATCCCGTTGTCGGTTCAGAGCAGGGCGGCACACGACCCGTACTTATCATTTCCAATAATATAGGAAACAGGCACAGCCCGACAGTCATAATCGCTGCCATTACGAGCCGAGTGCAGACAAAAGCGAAACTGCCGACACATACTGCCGTGAAAGATTACAAAGGGCTTGATAAGGACTCCATTATCCTGCTTGAGCAGATAAGGACGATTGACAAACAGAGATTAAAACAGCATATGGGGTCAATGCCCACGGACATAATGGCAAGGGTTGACAAGGCTCTTGCCATTAGCTTATCCATGAAGCAGCAGAAAGCGGGGTGTGGCGATGGAGCAGAATAGGGAGCAGAATTTTGTACATTACAGCATCCAATTCGCATGTTTGCAGAAGCTGAAAAAAAGAAGTTTAATTACGGTAGATGAATATGAAGCCATCAAGAAGCGGCTTATGAGAGATTACAATGTCGTTACGAACCTTGCGGCATGACATTCATCAATAAATATTTTGGAGGTAAATCATATGAGCGATGTGCAGGTAATCAAAGCAAACCGTAGTGAAAACCGTATCCGTGGCAGAAAGGTCGAAGTGTTAAGGGTAGCCGCTTATTGCCGTGTCAGCACGGACAGTGAAGACCAGCTCAACAGTTATAAGTCACAGGTCACATATTACACGGATTTGATTAAGAAGAAACATGAATGGACACTGGCGGACATATACGCTGACGAAGCCATAACAGGCACGCAGGTAGCGAAGCGAGAGGATTTCCAGAGAATGATTAACGACTGTATGAATGGGGATATTGATATGGTAATTACAAAATCCATTTCAAGATTTGCCAGAAACACACTGGACACTCTGAAATATGTCCGTATGCTGAAAGAGAAAGGCATTGCCGTTTTCTTTGAAGATGAAAATATCAATACCTTAACGATGGACGGCGAACTGCTGTTGGTGGTACTTAGCTCCGTTGCACAGCAGGAAGTGGAGAATATATCTTCCAATGTCAAAAAGGGATTGAAAATGAAGATGCAGAGGGGCGAGCTTGTAGGGTTTCAAGGCTGTCTGGGATATGACTACCATAAGGATACAAAAAGCATATCCGTAAATGAAAAGGAAGCCGAAATTGTAAGGTATATTTTCAATCGGTATATTGAGGGGGCAGGCTGCACGGTCATCGGGAATGAACTGGAAAACTTGGGATACAAGACAAAGTACGGCAGTTCAAAATGGGTACAGTCTACAGTCATCGGAATTATCAAAAACGAGAAATACAAAGGCGACCTGCTTTTAGGAAAGACATTCACGGTTGACCCGATTTCAAAAAGGCGGCTGGAAAACTTCGGGGAAGAAGATAAGTTTTATATCCGTGACCATCACGAACCGATAATCAGTGAGGAAATTTTTGAGGAAGCACAGAAGATACTGGCGAAGCGGAACACAAACCGCAACGTGCATCAAGAGGGGCAGAAAAGGAACAAGTTCAGCAGGAAATATGCGTTTAGCTGCATGATAAAATGCGGATTTTGCGGCGGCACTCTGACACGGAGGAACTGGCACAGCAGTTCCGCATACACTAAGACAATCTGGCAGTGCGTCACCGCCACAAAAAACGGGAAAAGGCATTGCCCACATTGTAAGGGAATCCCCGAAGAAGTGATTGAGAACGCTTTTGTAAAGAGCTATCAGCTTTTATGTACAGACCAGCAGGAGATTGTCGATGAGTTCCTGCAAAAAGTTGAGGGAATCCTTAATGACGATACTTCTCTGAAGCGTCTGCCTAAGATTGAAAAGGAAATGGCTGACTTACACAGGCGTAAGGAAAAGCTGCTTGATTTAAGGCTTGATAACAATATCGACAGGGATATTTACGAAAAGAAAAACCAAGAGCTGTCCGAGCAGTTGAAGAAGCTCCAAGAGGAACAGGAGCGGTTGATGGAATTGAGCAGGAATCAGGATAACACCAGAATACGGTTAAGGGAGTTCAGAAAAGTGTTAGGTTCTGGGGAGATACTGGAGAGCTTCGACAGGGTGGTTTTTGAAAGCGTGGTTGAAAAAATAGTCATCGGAGGTTATAATGATGAGGGAGTGGAGGAGCCTTTGAAGATAACCTTTGTGTATAAAACTGGTATCCACTCCAATTTTAATGGAAAGGATTTTAAGCCAAAGCGTAAAAACGCTGCGGCTGTACATAATGACGCAGAATTGTGTTCCTATACGAGTGACGAGGCTGAAAAATTGTGTTTACATAGTAGTTCCGACACATGTGGAGACCGTCTGTTGTCTACATCGGGTGAATTCGTAGAAGTGCTGAATTTCAGGCACTTTGCGAGGTATATGAGTTTCGCACCGACAGGCAAACAGGGACGAAAAAAACAGATTATGGATGGTATAGAGGTGTCTGTAGTTTTGCATGTGGTATGAGTAGACACATAAAAGTTGATGTAACATTTCAATCTGAATATCGAGGATAAGAGTGAAAAGGACGCTTGTTTTCAGAGTTTTTCTGGAAGGTAAGAGTCCTTTCTCTTTTGCACGGAACAGGAGGAAAAATCAAATGGTAAAAAAGAAAGCGATGTGTTCATTACAGACTGACGTGCCGGGTGCAGACATTGGAATGATTAAAATAAGGGAATTGCATGACTTCAAAGAACATCCATTTAAAGTAGAACGAAATCAGGAACTCTTTGAGTTGCGCAGAAGTATTCAGCAGGAAGGTATACTGGTGCCGCTGCTGGTCCGTAAAAATCCGGATGGAGAAGGATTTGAAATCATTGCAGGGCATCGAAGAAAAGAAGCTGCCCTCTGGGCAGGAATCAAAGAAGTTCCGGCTATCATCTGTACGATGGATGATGATCAGGCAGTCATCGCAATGATAGACAGTAACTTACAGAGAGAAAAAATTCTGCCGAGTGAAAAAGCCTTTGCTTATAAGATGAGGTTACAGGCAATGAACCGGCAGGGAAAAAGAAAGGAATTATCTTCGGACCCATTGGAACCGAAGTGTATTAAGGAAATGGTTGAGATATCTTTATTAGAAGCGGATGTCTCTGAAAATGGCAAGGTAAATATTAAAAAGACGGATTCTGCAGGCGGTTATCGGAGCAATGAACAGCTTGCCCGGATGGTGGGGGAAAGTGTGACCCAGATTAAGCGTTATATTCGTCTCACAAACCTGATACCGAAGATTTTGGATATGGTTGACCGGGAATTGCTGGCAATCCGTTCTGCAGTGGAAATTTCATTCCTGACAGAAGAAGAACAGTATGAGCTTCATGCTGTAATGGAACTGGAACAGTGTATTCCGAATATTTCACAGGCCAACCGGTTAAAGAGGATGAGCCAGCAGAAACAGCTTGATATGGACATGATTTATGATATTCTTCAGGAACTCAAGCCTAACCAGAGGGAACAGGTAAAAATTCCTTTTGACCGGATTGGAAAGTATTTTCCACCAGATTATACACCGGCTCAACAGGCAGATCTGATCGAAAAACTACTGAAAGGATGGGCACATCAGAATAAGAAAAAAGATGTTCAACAGGAAATATAATGGAAAGAGAGGGTAGAGTTATGGAACTGAATTATAAAAATGTGAATGGGTATTTGCTGCCGGAACTGGAATATAAATCTGGAGAACAGATGTTGCATATCGGAAAATACGGATTCTTGCGCAGGGATTACCTGAAAAACTGCAAACGGGCAAAATATCAGGTGATGCTTTTAAAAGATACGCTTGGCGAGCATTTGTTGGAAATTGACCGGGTAGCAAAGGAGCGGGAAGAAATTATACTGAAACAGCTGGAAAAGAGCGATCCTTTGCCTGATAAGGAGGATGACCAGATGGCATGGGTAAGAGCAGGCAATCGGCATAGGGCAATTGCAGAGGAAATGATTTTGGCGGAACTGATTTACGTTTCCTAAAAGAAAAGATAAACAAAATAAATAGGAGATACGGCACAGGTCATGAAAGGCTTTGTGCCTTTTTTATTGGAGGTGAAGCTATGTCACAGGTGTTCCGGGTGGAGCGGACGAAGAATTTTACAGTTATGAGCAATCATCATTTCAAGAATAAGAAACTCTCTTTAAAGGCAAAAGGCCTTCTTTCTCTGATGCTGAGTTTGCCAGATGACTGGAATTATAATATGAAGGGGCTGGCATCTTTAAGCAGGGATGGGATTGATTCTGTAAGATCAGCGATAAAAGAATTAGAACATCATGGATATGTGGAGAGACACAGGATCAGGTATTGTGACGGCTGTTATGGGGATACGGAATATATTGTCCGTGAAGTACCTTCGGGGAAGGGAAATGAATGAGCAGATATGAAAATATGCAATACAGGTTTTACAATCTGGATACATCAGACCATAGGAAATCACTGTATGGGTTATTCCCATCTGGGAATGTCAGGCCATAGGAGAAGCCTATGTGGGAAAAACCTGTGCAGGATCATGGGACACTATTAAGTATGTAAAAAACTTAATATTAAAGAATTAATGAAAGAGATAATAAAATATTTATCTTATCAAAGAGCGTAAGTATTAATTTGGTTCAAAAAAATAAAGGAGAAAGATAATATGAGAATGATGAAAAATAAGGAAAATCAGATAATTACAGTGATTGGTGTGGATCACGGATATGGAAACCTGAAAACAGCCTGCAGATGTTTTCAGGCAGGTGTAACCAGATATGAAAAGGAGCCTACATTCCAGAATAACCTTCTGGTTTATCAAGGAGTGTATTACCAGATTGGAGAAGAACACAAGGAGTTTCGGGCAGAAAAAACGGAGGATGAGGACTATTACATCCTTACACTTGCGGCCATTGCCAGTGAGTTGGAAAGTAAAGGGGTGGATCAGGCGAAAGTACATCTGGCTGCCGGACTTCCGCTGACATGGGTGAGCAGTCAGAAAGAAACTTTCCGTGATTATCTGCTTCAGAATGCAGTGGTGGATTTTGTGTTTCGTGGAAAAGCTTATCATGTAGAGTTTATCGGGGCAGATATTTTTCCACAGGGATTTGCAGCTGTCGCATATCATCTGCAGGAATTTATGGGAATCAATATGCTAGTGGACATCGGAAATGGGACAATGAATATCATGTATATCAATAATTCACGACCGGTAGAAAAGAAATGTTTTACTGAAAAATACGGGACACATCAATGTGTGCTGGCTGTCAGGGAACAGTTATTAAGGAGGATGGGAGCAGTAGTGGACGATCTGGTCATTGAACAGGTGATCCGAAAAGGAACAGCAGATATCGGGGAAAATTATCTGGATGTTATGAAAGCGGCTGCAAGAGATTATACAGCAGAAATCTTTCGAAAACTGAGGGAACACGAATATAATCCGGAATTAATGCGGCTGTATGTAGTCGGAGGCGGTGGCTGTATGATCGAAAACTTTGGAGATTATGTCAGGAACCGGGTAACCATTATCCATGATATCTGTGCAGCGGCAAAAGGTTACGAGATGCTGGCAGTCAGAAAAATTCAGAAGAATGGAGGCAGACTGATATGAGTATGAGAAAGGAACGGAAAATCATCAATACAAATATCCGCCTGAATCTGCTGGACGAGGCAGACCGTCAGGCTTGGGAGTATTTACAGACCATGAACAGGAAAAAGTATAAATCCTATACACGGGCGGTAGTAGCTGCTGTGAATGATTATTTTGGTCGGGAATATGAGAAGGAAGAAGATCCTTACCTGGAGACTCGGGAAAAGGAAGATGCGTTTCTGAGACAGGTGCAGAACGCTATCAAAGAAGGGGTAAAAGAATCGGTTCCTATGTTACTTGCGAAAAATCTCATGGAGCTGCTGCATCCGTATATGAATGGTGTCGGAAAGCCGTTTGTGCAAGAAAAAGAAGAGACTGTTTTTGCTGTTGATTCAATGGATAGGGAACAGGAAGAAAATGCAGATGCGGCATTAGATTTTGCAGACAATTTTTAAAAGAAAATAAAAAGAGCAGGAAAAAATGCCCGGCATGAGAAGCCGGGCAGAAAGAATCTATTGATTTCCATCCTTTTTACGGGGGTAGGGGCGTTTGTCATCTGTCAGTTCAAGCAGATAATCAACGCTGGTTTTATGAAATTTGGCCAGTTTGATCAGGATTTGTGTGGGAATGTCTACATCGCCGCATTCATAATTACTGTAAATACGCTGGCTGCAATTTAAGATCTCGCCCATTTGTTTTTGTGTGAGATCACGATCCTCTCTTAGATTTCGGATTCTACTATACATTATTTTCACCTCATGGATTCATAATATCTTAGCGAAATATTCACTATTGATATTTAGCGAAAAAATCGCTAAACTTATTTTTGAGGAGGTGTAAAGATGGGAACTAAAATGTGGAAATTTTTAAAAGGGATGTTTTGTACCGCTTTATTTTGCGGATATTTTTATGTCCTATTCGTTAATCTTGTGTGTGGATTTTCCATGAGTGGAATAGAATCCAGATGGGATGCTTTGAAGGTGTTGGTTTGTGCCTTTCTTATGGCTGCAGGTTTGCCAGGGGTGATCTGGTATCAGCACCATCGTATTGAGAAATTGGAGAAAGAGTTGGAAGAGCTTCAGCACTTTTGAAAAGTGGATCTGTTTGGATGGAAGTTTAACAGAATTTGATGAATGGACAATTGAATAATAGCAGTAAAAGATCATAGCAGTTGAAACAATTTTCCGGGGAAAAAACGGTTATTGTTTTTAACTGCTATTTTTGTCCTTCGGTAGTGGAAAAGAGTGCGGTGAACAGTAGAGACTGGCAGGATGTACAAAAAGTACAGGCAGATATATCTGGTTAGGTGCCGGATACGGCACATGATTGTCCGGTACTGCGCACCGGAGTGGGATGCCCAAAAGACATTCCGGAAATAGAAATTCTCTGGAAAGGTGAGAACTTCTATTGCCTTTATATCCTTTTTGCATCCCACAAAACCACTGTCATCTTCCTGCCTTTCTTTTATTTGTGTGAAGAGGAGCAGAAGCAATCAGCACGTATGGAATGGCAGAAGATGACAGGCAAGTTTCGCAAAGTGGCAAGCCACTATGCACCGGAATCAGCCAAGGGGCTGTTCCTAAACTTGCCAGAGGACGCTGTCCCTTGGAACCCTGGCCGCCAATGCTATGAAGTTCTGTTCCTGAAATGTCCACCGGACATTCCATTCACAGATTCATAGATTGACTAGGGCTTTGCCCTGCACCCACCAAAGGGGAAGATTTCATTTCCCCTTATGGAATTCCCTCGTAGTTGGAAGTGCATGAAAATAACAGTGTAGATTATAGAAGGAGTGAAAGGATTATGAGAAAAAGAAACCATACCGTTACGATACGGATGAATGAGAAAGAATATGCCCTGCTTCAGCAAAAGATCAAAGCATCGGGTCAGACACAGCAGGCAGTGATACTTGCCGCAATTGAAAATGTGGATCTAATGTCAGCGGAGGTAAAAGAGGAATTGAATGTATTAAATCAAAGGCTTGGGGAAACAAACCATCTGCTGCGAGGTGCAACAACCAATATCAACCAGATCGCACATCATATGAATGCTGGCAGTTTTTATCCCAGAGCAGATGTGCTGAACAGTCTCAGTGAAAACATATCGGGGTATCGGAAGGAGTGTGAAACGATATGGCAATCAATAAGACAATTAATAAGCGGACAAATTCCCATGGGGCAATGAGAAACTGTATTGAGTATATCCTGCGGGAGGGAAAAACGGAGCAGCATCTTGTTCATATTATTGGGCCGTATCCGTATGAAAAAGTAAATTATGATCTGGTATATCAGTCATTTTTAGCGGAAAAACGATTATGGGGGAAGGATTCCGGTCGGATGTATTTCCATAATGTGATTTCCTGGCATAAAGATGAGAAAATCACACCTGAGCAGGCTTTGGAATTTGGAATAGAATTTGCTGAAAAGTGGTTTGCCGGTTTTCAGACCGTTGTCAGTGTTCACAAGGATAAAGACCATATTCACTGCTATATAGTTACTAATTCTGTAAGCTACGAAAATGGGAAAAAACTGCATAATTCCAGAAAAGATCTGGAACGTATGAAGCGGCTGACGAATCGGATGTGCCGGGAACGTGGACTCTCCATAGCGGAAAAAGGCAAGCATTTTGATGGCAGTCAGATTGAGAACGGAGAAGTGACCGCATGGAGCAAAGACAAATACAATCTGTTTCGTAACCATGCAAAGGATAGTTATGTGGCAGATTGTGCCATGGCTGTGCTGAATGTGATGGAGTATTGCACCAGCCGGGAGCAATTTATCAGAGAAATGAAGAATGCAGGATGGAGCGTGAATTGGACAGAGAAAAGAAAGCATATCACGTTTCAAAATCAGGAAGGGAAGAAGGTACGTGACAGTAACCTTTCTAAGACTTTTCATTTAAAAATCAGTAAGGGGGAATTAGAGGATGAATTTATCAGAAATGAACAAAAAGAAAACTATGGTATCCACAGATATGACACAGTTGATGCCGATCTCACACGATACTATCGACAAGTGGAAGAAGCTGTCGCAGGAACAGGCGGAGGCCCTGTCGAATGTGACTGCAGAGAGGGACGAATTATTGAAAGCCCAGACAAAAGATCGAGAATTGATACAGAAATGTATGGAACGAATCGGAGAGTTTCGAGAAGGGATTCGGAGTCTCTCATCCGAAAATCAGAAGCTGCAAGACGAGCTTCAGAAGTTAACCGAGGAAAATCAGAAACTGCAAATCGAATTGTCCAAAACGCAGAATATCAGTCAGTATCTGCAGAGAAGCAACGACGATCTGCGGAACAGGAACGGATTGCTGAGCAGGAAAGAGCAAGAGCAGCTCGAAGAAAGAATAAGAGACATTCAGAGCCAGAACTGTAAGCTGGAGAAGCTGGTCGTAATGTCTTCAGTGGAGGCTGTTGAAGTAGCACTGGAAAAGAAAAAGGAGGCGGAACAGAAAATGCGTAATGCGGAGAAACAGGAACGATTAGCAAAGAAGAATGTAGAGACTACAGTGAGAAAAATAAAAAAACAGACCCAAAAGAAAGTGGCAATGGTGAAGAAAAGGGAAGAATTCTGGAAATACAGTTTTTGGATTATGACGATGGTTGTGTTTGCAAGTTGTTGGTTTAAGTATTTCATAATTTAGGGATAGCAGTGAGCATGTTCATATAAAGGAACAGTCAGAATTGTCTTCTGAAATCTATATGTTGGCACAGGCTGTTCAGGAATATGAAAAGCCTGTTGTTATGTTCAATGAGTTTATCGGAAAAATACTTATTCATGATCGTGATTGCAAGGGAGGATGAGATAGCTAATGGATACTATTTGCTTTAACTTTGTCGGGTATTTTGTTCCACCCGAATTTGGATAAGTTGTGCCGACATGGGAAGAGGTAGAAGAAATCCGAAAGTGCGAAGAATGCAGAGAAAGATTTCGTCAAAACTATCTGAAACGAGAGAGTAAGAAGAGGTGGACGGATAAAAAAGCAAAATATGTAGTTGTTGAGTTTCAAAATCTATGATAAAATAAATATGATTTTGTTTTTGGTTTTCCCGGTCTATATGATTGTTGATAAAGTTGTATATAAAGAATGTGAGAACTAAGAATTATTTCTCATTCATTTTAGAGAATGGAAAATATAGCAGATATAATGAAAATGTGGGAAAGATTATAGAAAGTAACTGATAAATAAAATATAGAGGGTGTGCCCATAAAAAATGGAAGACTGCCAAAAAAGAATCTTTTACAGGTTCTTTTTTGGTAGTCTTTTTTGGAGGAAAATATGTATTTAATGATTGATAATTATGATTCTTTTGTACATAATCTTGTTTGTTATTTTAGAGAATATGGAGAAAATATTTATTTAGTGCGTAATGATAAAATTACCATAGAGGAAATTAATGATTTCCTGAAGCAAGGTATTCTGGAAGGAATTATTATTTCACCAGGACCCAAAAGTCCAGAAGACTGTGGGATATGCAAGGAAATTATATTAAATATGGCAGGTAAAATTCCAATTCTTGGTGTTTGCCTTGGGCATCAGATTATTGGACATGTCTTTAGAGCCAAGGTAAAAAAAGGTCCCAAACCAATGCATGGAAAGGTTACAAAAATATATCATCATCAAAAAGCTCTTTTTGACAGACTTCCGGAATCATATACCGTGACAAGATATCATTCTCTGATTGTCAGTGATGAGAATTTTCCGGACATTCTGGAAATCGATGCCCGCTCAGAAGATGGAATTATTATGGGAATACATCATAAAACTTATCATATTTATGGAGTTCAATTTCATCCCGAAGCTGTTTTGACAGAATATGGACATGAATTATTGGGAAACTTTATGAAAATATGCGAAGAATGGAAGAAAAAATATGAAGACAAAGATTTATAAACTGGATTTTTATAGAAAATCAGAAGATATTTTTGAACAGTATAAATGTGAACCTATGGCTATTTTTTTAGATTCTTCTCTGGAAAATCAGCTAGGCAGATACTCCATTATTGGCTTGAAACCCTATTTGATTTTAAAAGAGAACGATGGGATTTTTTACAAGAATGATGAGCCTCAAGAGGAAACTTTTGAACAGGGAATACAAAAATATTTGAAGCAATATAAAGAAGACAATCCCACAGATTTACCGTTGATTTCAGGGGCATTAGGTTATTTTTCCTATGATTATGGAAGAAAATTTGAGGGTATAAGAAGCCGTCATCCTAAAAAATTACAGATACCGGAAGTGCTGTTTGTCTTTTATGATGTTTTGATTATTGAAGATAAAGTTAAAAAAATACTTTATATTACAGCAAGAGGGGAAACAGAAAATGCAGAGAGTGTGGTAAAAACCTTGAAGCAGGAAATAGAAAAATGTGCATCTGTGAAAATTCCTCTTAGGCATAAGGAACAGGCGGAATTTTATCCTAATTTCACAAAAGAAGAATATAAAACAGCCATTGATAACATGATTCATTATATTATAGAAGGGGATATTTATATTGCAAATATGACGCAGCAGCTGACAGTTGACAGCAAAAAAAGTCCCTATGATGTCTATCGTTATCTAAGAACGTATAATCCGGCTCCGTTTGGCAGTTTCTTTCAGTGCGGAGACTTTCAGATCATCAGTGCATCTCCGGAACGGTTTTTAAAAATCAATAAAAATAATATAGAAACACGTCCGATCAAAGGCACCAGAAAGAGGGGAGAAACAGAGGAAGAAGATATTTCTTTACGGGAAGAACTGCGAAATTCATCAAAAGATCGCAGTGAGTTGTTGATGATCGTAGACTTGGAAAGAAATGATTTAAATCATATATGTATTCCGGGAAGTGTAAAAGTAACGGAACATTTTGCAATTGAGACGTATGCAACGGTTTTTCATTTAGTGACAACTATTGTGGGGAGATTAAAAGAGAATATAAACACACACGATTTATTAAAAGCAGTTTTCCCAGGCGGCTCTATAACCGGAGCACCTAAAATACGGGCAATGGAAATCATTGATGAATTGGAACATGACAGACGAAATTTATATACAGGATCTTTAGGTTATTTTTCCTTTGACGGCAATTGTGACTTTAATATTATTATTCGAACCGCAGTTTATCAGGACCACAGATATTATCTGGGGGTAGGCGGCGGAATCACGTGCGAATCAGATTTAGAATTTGAATATGAAGAAACTTTACAGAAAGCGAAAGCCATTCTGGAGGCCCTTTGGGAGGAAGAGTCATGCTTATAAAAGATGAGGGATATTACTTTGGAATCGGGGCATTTGAAACCATTGCTTTGGAAGAGGGGGTGCCACAATTTTTAGACCAGCATTATAAACGCTTGCTGGATACGCTTAAGTTTTTGGGGATACAAAGAGACTTGAATGAAATAAGAGAACAGGTAAATCAAGTATTAGAAGATGAAACAATAAAAAAAGGGAGAAGGGTTTTAAAAATTACTGTTTCAGAAAAAAATATAGACATTGGCATAAGAGATAACAGGTATTGCAAAGAAGATTATGAAAAAGGATTTCTGACTGAATTTTCAAAGATAAGAAGAAATGAGACATCTCCGTTTACATATCATAAAACCTTAAACTATGGGGACTGCATTACGGAAAAAAGAAATGCTCAAAAAAAAGGAATTCAGGAACCGGTCTTTTTGAATACCAAAGGTCAGATTGCAGAGGGGGCGACTACCAATGTATTCTTTATAAAAGAGAAAAAAATCGTTACACCTGCCCGAGTTTGCGGTATGCTTCCTGGTATTATCAGGGAGTATTTAATTCAAACTTTTGAAGTAGAAGAAAAAATAATTTTACCAAAAGATGTGGAACAGTATGATGAAATGTTCCTGACAAATTCTATACTGGGAATTATGCCGGTAAGAAAGCTGGGAGACTATACATTCCCTAGTATGGAATATGGAAAAAAACTGAAGAAAAAATTCATTGGATTATAAAAATATTTGTAAATAGTGTAAAATGTATTGAGTTTCAGGAAAAAGAATCCTATAATGAGACGGAAAATATCATCTCAGATAGGAGAAAATAAAAATGAATTACGAAAGAGCAAGAGTATATTTGGACGAAATGTCCAAATACGGAAGTGTACTTGGCTTGGAGAGTATGAGAGCACTGTTGGACAGACTTGATAATCCCCAGGATGAACTGAAGTTTATTCACATTTCCGGAACGAATGGCAAGGGGTCTGTGCTGGCATACCTGTCCACAATCCTGAAAAATGCAGGATATTGTACAGGAAGATATAGCTCTCCCGCACTTTTTTCTTATCGTGAGAGAATCCAGGTGAACGATGAAAAGATAGAAAAGGATTCTCTTGCCAAACATATTACAACAATTTCCCATGTGGTAGAGGACATGAGAAGGGAGAAGGAACCTATACCTACCGTGTTTGAAATTGAGACAGCGTTGGCGTTTATGTATTTTAAAGAGAAGAAGTGTGACATCGTAGTTCTTGAAACGGGAATGGGCGGAGCTTTAGATGCAACAAATGTGGTAAACACAACGATTTTAGAAGTTGTCACGCCAATAGGCATGGATCACATGAAAGAACTGGGCAATACACTGGAAAAAATAGCACGTCAAAAAGCCGGAATTATTAAAGAAAATACCAGAGTAGTAACAGCTGCACAGAAAAAAGAAGCTAGAGACGTGCTGAAACAAGTTTGTGCAGAGCGGAAATGTTTTTTCCGCGAAGTGGATCCTTCCTGTTTCGAAGATATTCATTATGGATGGGATTGTCAGAGCTTTTCCTATAAAAAGTGGAAAAACGTTCGGATATCTTTGGCTGGAAAATTTCAAATTCAAAATGCGGCGTTGGCCTTAGAAGCAGTAGAACAGCTGAGAGAAGAAGGATTTTTATTGTCAGAGAAACAGATTTATGACGGGATGTTTGATACAAAGTGGAAAGGCAGATTTACTGTGATATCCCGGGAACCGGTTATCTTGTTGGACGGTGCCCATAATCCTCAGGCAGCGCAGGCTTTGAGAGAGTCACTGGAAATGTATTTCGGTGATAGAAAAATTTATTATGTTTTTGGTATGTTTGAAGATAAAGACTATAACAAGGTTATAGAGATTACAGCTCCATTGGCACAGCATATTGTTACCGTAGAGACCCCTCATAATCCAAGAGCTTTATCTGCAGAGCAATTGAAGCAAAAGGTGGAATTAGTGAATCCATCTGTAGAAGTATCGGCAAGTATAGAAGATGCTATCGGAAAAAGTTTGGATTTAATGGGCAAAGAGGATATATTGGTAGTTTTTGGCTCGTTATCGTTTTTACAATTGGCGGAAAAAGCAGTAGAGGAAAGAGGGAAGAAAGATGAATAAAGAAAAAATACAAGAAGGCGTAAAGCTGATTTTAGAGGGAATCGGTGAGGATATTAACAGAGAAGGGCTTTTAGAAACTCCGGACAGAATTGCAAGAATGTATGAAGAATTGGCAGCCGGATATACAGACTGTGCAGCTGAGCATCTGAGAAAGCGGTTCCATGTGGATAATAATGATATGGTCATGGAAAAGGAGATTCCATTTTATTCTTTTTGTGAGCATCATATGCTGCCATTTTATGGAACTGCTGCGATTGCCTATATTCCTGATGGAGAAGTAGTGGGGCTTAGTAAAATGGCTCGTACCTTAGAGGTCTTTGCAAAACGTTTACAGCTGCAGGAGCGTCTGACAGCGCAAATAGCTGATGTATTTATGGAAGAACTGAAACCTCATGGAGTGATGGTATTGATAGAGGCGGAACATATGTGCATGACTATGCGGGGAATAAAAAAACCTGGAACAAAGACGGTTACGGTTGTTACAAGAGGCGTTTTTGACGGAGACGAAAAGCTTCAGAACCAGTTTTATCGTATGCTGGAAAGGAGATAGGATGAAACGGAACAATAAAATTTGCAGTCATCCTGTCTGGAAAAAATATATGTTGGAACTGGAGGAACTGGAAAAAAGCCGTATCTTCTGTAAACATGGCATCGAACATTTGTTAGATGTGGCAAGAATCGCGTATATTAAAAATTTGGAAAACAGTTATAATATAGAAAAAGAACTGATTTATGCGGCAGCTCTGCTTCATGATCTGGGAAGGAGCCTGCAATATACACAGGGAATCCCTCATGAGAAAGCAGTAATTCCTTTAGCAAAGGAAATTCTGGAGGACTGCAAGTTTGCTCCAGAAGAACAAGAAGAGATTCTTGCAGCTATTGCCTGTCATAGGGCTAAGGAAAATCAGGAGAACAGGGGCTTATCAGAACTACTTTATTGGGCGGACAAGCAGTCCAGAATGTGCGGATTTTGTAAAGCATCGGCAGAATGTAACTGGAGCGAAGAGAAAAAAAATCATTTGTTATTTTTATAAAGACAGAAAGAAGGCAATCATATGAAAATCGGTAATGAGTATTTTGATATAAAGAAAGAATGTTATGTTATGGGTATTTTGAATGTGACGCCGGATTCTTTTTCAGACGGAGGGAAATGGACGGATCGGGATAAGGCTCTGCAGCATGTCTCTGATATGATAAAAGAAGGTGCTGCCATTATTGATGTAGGAGGAGAATCTACACGTCCAGGACATACACAAATAACCATAGAAGAAGAAATTGAGAGAGTTGTACCTGTGATTCAAATGATAAAGGAAAACTTTTCTGTTCCGGTATCTATTGACAGTTATAAAAGCCCGGTTGTGGAGGCTGCTTTAAAAGCAGGTGCAGACCTGGTGAATGATATCTGGGGATTAAAGTATGACAGGAGAGTAGCCGATCTGATTGCAGAATATCAGGTTCCGTGCTGTCTTATGCATAACAGGGATAATACAGAATATGAAAATTTTTTAGAGGATGTCTGTCAGGAGCTGAGAGATTCTGTAAAAATAGCCAAGGAAGCAGGGATTCCTGATGAACATATCATTTTGGATCCGGGGGTGGGCTTTGGAAAAACTTACGAACAAAATCTTCAAATTATTCATCACCTGGAATGCCTCAAAACATTAGGTTATCCTATATTACTTGCAACTTCCAGAAAGTCAGTCATTGGACTTACACTGGACCTTCCCGCTGACCAGCGTGTAGAAGGAACTCTTGTTACGACAGTTATGGGAGTAGAGAAAGGCGCTTCTTTTGTACGAGTACATGATGTGAAAGAAAATATAAGAGCCATAAAAATGACACAGGGAATTTTAAGGGAGTAAAGAATATGAAATATGATGAAATACATATAGAAAATCTGGATTTTTTTGCAAATCATGGTGTATTTCCGGAGGAAACCAAACTGGGACAAAAATTTATAGTATCCTTAGTTCTTTACATGGATACACGAAGAGCCGGAAAAAGTGATGACCTTCAAATGTCTGTGGATTATGGTGCAGTGAGCCATTTTGTCACCGAATTTATGAAGAATAATACGTATCATTTAATTGAGGCAGCTGCAGAAAATCTGGTTCAGGAAATTTTGCTGAAATTCCCATTGCTGGAAGGTATTGACTTAGAATTAAAGAAGCCTTGGGCACCGATTGGACTGCCGGTGGAATATGCATCTGTCAAAATTAGCAGATTTTGGCACAGAGCATATTTGGGTCTGGGATCTAATCTAGGAGATAAGAAAGCATATTTAGATTATGCAATACAGCGTTTGAATGAGGAAAAGGACTGTAGAGTGGAAAAGGTATCAGAGTATCTGGTAACAGAACCTTACGGAGGCATTGAGCAAGATGATTTTTTAAATGCATGTCTTCTGCTAAAAACACAGATGTCTCCTGAGGAACTTCTGGAAAAGCTGCATGAAATTGAAAAGGAAGCGCACCGTGAAAGGATTGTCAGGTGGGGGCCAAGAACGTTAGACTTAGATATTCTGCTGTATGATAATCTGGTGATGGAAAATGAAGAGCTTATTATTCCGCATATAGAAATGCATATGAGGGAGTTTGTGTTAAAACCTCTCAGCGAAATTGCGCCAAATATCCGGCATCCTATCTATAAGAAAACGGTTTCTCAGCTGCTGAAGGAATTGAAAAGTTAATCCAAAGCATAATGCCTTTTGATACAGATATATCTTGAGGAAGAATGAGGGAAATTTGACACTTTGAAGGAAAAGTTGTATCTTTGAATAAAAATATGAAAACGATATCCATGAGATAATAGGAATTGTTCATTTATTTTAGGAATGAGGAATTGATTAAGAGATAGCAGATTGTGGAATATTTTCGTTTTTGGACAGTAGCCAGAAAATATGCTTTTGCAAATACATATATGGAAATAAAAGAGGAAATGGTCGAAAAGACTAGAACTGTCGGATCATTGAAGGTAAAGGCCTCGTAACCGGATATTTTTAAACTTTGCTCTGATACAATGGTTATGCTGTTGAAAGAAGTCATAGAAAATTGAATTAAATTTGAGAGCCGGAAGCTTCAGTAGTTTAGAAAAGACTACTGGAGCTTTTTTTCGTGCCTGATTTTTTCAGCCAATATCTATAGGTTTTATCTGGCAGTAATTGGTGGAGCAGGCATGAACCAGATCAGAGGACTGTCTTCTGAATTTGAAACTGGCAAACAAATTTCAAATTCAGGAGGACGGATATGTATATTGAACGTTCATATAAATCCGACGGAAAATATTATGAAAATAGAGGATAATGGAAAATAAACAGAGTATCCAATGTGGGAGCTCTGCGTGTTGGAAAAAATATTTTTTTGTTCCTTACTTGACACATGTACATATGCTCCGTTGAACCCATGCGACAAGCCTTTATCGTAAGGGTATTGCTGTGGAAGATATCACATCAGCACTGGGATATACCAGTATTCAGACAACAAAAGACCACTATGTATTTCCGTCTTTTGTTCAAAAACAAGAAGTAGTAAAGACCGGAGGCGTAATAATTACAGAAGTAGAGAATCAGGAGTGGCCAGATGACAAAGATGATGTTGCATGCATTTGCGGATTAAGATCAACTATTTTATCCGTACTTAAGAAAAGCTCCTATATAGCCAGTGAAAAGAGAAATTGCACGGATAACAAAAGTCTGCGGATAAGCCTTACCAGATGAGACCTTTGATCCAGTCAATACGTTTACCACAAAATAAAAATAATGTATTTTTATCATACGGATCGAAGTGGGACTGGAAACGTATAATCCTGGCAAATTCATCAATTACATGCGAAGCTCTATAGAACCAGCGGCTATGTATACTATTTTTAATCCTTTACCGTCATTGAATATCCATCAACATTCTCGAAAGTGTATGAAGAAATAAAGCAGATATCTGGTCTGTGATTTCTAATGTGAGGTGATTTCTGTCTCTGATAAAAGCAATGGTTTTATGATCCTGTATTGTATTTTCTGACTGGATTGCATAATGATCACAGCTTTGATTTGGAAAATAGTGAGCATCATACATGAAAGACGCTTACCAGAATGATGAAAATTCAGAAAACGAGAATTTTCAGAGAATTTTTAGTGTAATAATGATTGAAAATATAATAAAGAGTTTTTTAGTCCTGCTAAATTTTGCTAGCTTCTTCAACTGAGATTCTCCACTGCTTCATCGGTTCATGTTTCCCACAGTCATCACAGGTCTGCGGCCAGTTGATTTTCCATTCAAAATACTCGTCTTTTGTAATTTTGCCGGATTTGAGTTCTTCTTTCCGGATTACCCATTCTTTCATGAAATCATTGACAAGCCCATAATTAATCCATAATCCCACAGGTGGATGTGCAGGCCAGCTATCGTTATCATGATAGCGGACAGCGGTGTCATCGGAGGAATTGCATTTTTCTCCGGGATAAGTTTCCATTTGGAATAAGTTGATAGCAGACGGATTGAATTCATCTATCCAGAACAGAAGCTCCATGAATTCGGTAGCATCCATTGTTGTGGCATCATATAGTGTCCATGGATTTACATTCAGGATTTTAGCCATTTCTGTCACCAGTTCTTTTTTTGGAACTCGGTAATTGGTTTCGTATTGGGCAAGGCGATTCGCCCCTTTTTCACCCCACCCAAGGGCTGCACCAAGTTCAGCCTGTGTCATTTTCCGGAATGTCCGGATTTTTTTTATTTTATCTCCAATCGTCATATCAGCTTCCTACTTTCTTATTGATAATATTATTTTAACCGCAAAATGTAGTTTTGTAAACAGAAACATTCGCTAAAAAGCGAATAATAAGCTTGACATTAACAGAAAAGCGAAATATAATGACAGTATAATATAATTCGCATAAAAGCGAATGTTTGGACCTTGAAAATGAAATGAGCTGTATGATCTGCTAACACAGATGCCACGACCCTGTAATATTTTATATTCAGGCGAGCGTTAAAGATACTCCGGCAACGGCTGGTATGCCTTAGAGAAAGCTGCCAGTTTTCAGATTCAGATCTGATAGAGGTCAGTTGTAACACTGACAGCAGATAGTACAAATGGAAGCCAAAACAAGTGCAAGATTTTTAATCGAAGGGAGTGATGCCGAAAAATCATGAGGGTAGTGTCAAATAATCTATGAAAAACAGAGCTAAAGAAAAAGGCTCAAATGAACCTTGAAAATTGCAGATATTTAT
>NZ_JANJZT010000026.1 GCF_024622975.1 Blautia caecimuris
TTCGGCTTTCTAGCGGGTGGTGGAAGAACTATAGTTTCATAGAAATCTTCCAGATCTGCAAATGTAGACTGCAGGATAAGTTCATCCTTTGTGTGCTTGGTTACAGCAGTTCGCAGGTTATCGGGCACAAAGTATTTCGTAACAGCACCATAAAATGAAACAGCATGGGCACAGCCTTCTATAAAACATGGGAGCTTCTCATTTGGAAAAGCTTCTGCATAGATCAGGCTGCTGACTCCAAGCGTGGTCGCAAAGATATGGACTTTTTTGATCTCGCCCGTTTCGGTATCTGTTAACAGTTCCGGCTGATCACCGACCCAGTCGATATACATCTTTTCACCCGGGATTCGGTTTACGGCCATTGATACCTTCTGGCCACCATAGTTTTCTGCTATGAATCGGTTGAAGTATTCGTAAAACTGTGACTTCTCATAACCATCAGGATTCTTTTCTTTATAATCCAGCCAACAGAACGAAATGTTCATGCGGCTCCCTGGTGCATGGATTCTGTCATAGTAATACTGGAAATCTGGAAGTGGGACATCTTTCCTCTGTAGATTTTTCTGCGGATAGAAAAGGTTCTCCACTTTCTTAGGTGCCATCATTCGGAGTTCCTCGATTGGGATTCCGTTGGCATGGTATCGGCTCATGATCAGATTTAATGTACCTGAGCCAATCTTGTAACGGTCCATAACGGACCTGGTCTGGCATCCATTCAAACGCATCTGGATGGAGCCGATAATCGTGTTGTAGTCTTGCATAGTTATGCCTCCTTTCGCAATCATTTGATGACTACGAAAGAACTATAACACGTTGAAAACTTATTGATCAGCTGAAGCGGAAACGCGTTCAGTTACATCCGGAAAGACTGATCAGCTCTTAGCGGAATGCGTGGTCAGATGAGCCGGAATTTGCAATATGATGTGAGTTGTGAAATGAAAGGAGCTTAATTTTATGAATCAGTTAAATTTAAAAAAATCAACACATTTATTATCAGTTGTCTGCACCATTATTGTTGCAATTACAATGATAGCAAATATTGGCGCCATACTTCTTTTAAGTGGAACATTATTAAGTCAGATTATTAGTCCGGAATACTTGGTAACACAGATGATACAAGCAGACATGGGGTTGAGTTTTAGTGAATGGATTATATTATTAATTTGTTTCATCATAAAATGCAGCTGCATGTTTTGTATGGTTAGATACTCAAAAAAACTATTTAGTTGCATTTCAAAAGCTGAATCGCCTTTTACTAGCAACACAACAAAATGCATTGAAAAAATCTCTATTTTTGCATTTTTATCTGTGATATGTCCGATATATCCATATTATCACCTCAGTGTATTGTTATTTATAGAAGGAATCCTTGTAGCTTTGGTTTTGCGAAGTATTGCTCTGATATTCCATTATGGATGTGAACTCCAACAAGAATTCTATGGGCGTCCCTCATTGGATTGATTTATTTGGGCGCCCTGTATTTCCGTTATTCCTGTTTCTTGCCGCAGATAGTTTTTACTATACCCACAGCAAAAAGGGATATATTAAAAGACTGTTGTTTGCAAGTTGGGGTATGACGATTTTAACCTTTATTGTGCAACGGCTCGTTCCTAACGATACGATTATGCTGGCGAACAATGCGTTCAGCACATTTTTTGTCGTAGCAATATATATGCTAAGCTGGGACTATATAAAAGCAGGTATAAGGAAAAAGAATAAGAAAGATATTGGAAAAGCTGCTTTGTTTATGCTTTTACCAATCCTGTTTATGCTGCCGATGGTTCTCATGAGCTATCTCATTTCATCTGGGTCTACATCCGGTGGATTACTCCAAACATTGGCATTTATTTCTATGCTGCTTCCGAATCCCGTTTCTGTTGAAGGCGGCTTACTGTATGTTTTGATGGGGATTCTGCTTTATATTTTTAGGAAAAACCGTCGTATCCAAATTGCTGTTGTTATTGTAGTTGGGGCTATTGCGTATTTTAGATTTGGAGGTGTACAATGGGCTATCTTGTTAGCTCTGATTCCTATGGTTCTGTATAATGGGCAGAAAGGAAAAGGATTTAAAAATTTTTTCTATATTTTCTATCCAACCCATATTATTGCCTTGTATCTATTAGCAACACTTTTAATGAAATGATAATTATATTCGTCTGATCGGATATAAACCTTATACAACTAAATACCCGCTACTTACCAGAACGGCGAAAAACTGTTCTGTGAATACGACCAGCAAGTGAAGCACTACCCGGAAAAGCGTGGTATCTGCCACAATGAAATCCTGCTTTGTGTGCAAAAACGGCAGTTCTGTCACTGAACTGCCGCTTACATAATTACATAACATACATATACAGATTAAAATTTTCGTTTAACCCTTACAGCATACACTCTGCAGGAGCCGGAAATCCTATATCTCCCCGTACAGGGCCAGACAGCTGAAAATTTATATTTTTTTCAGACCATCCTCTCTTATGATCATTGATCTATGATCCCTGAGTATTTCTATCGGTTGTTAATAGCTGTCACAAGCGCGTCAACAGAGGCATGGATAATATCCGAGTTTACACCGGCGCCCCAGGAAAGACTGCCGTCCGGCTTCTGGATACCCACATATGCAATAGCCTTGGAACTGGAGCTCTGCTCCAGCGCATGCTCCTGATAGGTTACAAGATTAAACTTAAGTTCATATGCCTTTTTCAGAGCATTGCTGACTGCGTTAAGACGTCCGTTTCCGGCAGCTTCTGTGGTAGTTGTTTTTCCGTTAAAGCTGGATGTTACCTGAGCAACAAAGCCTCCGTCTTTCTGCCGGAAATGAACCTCATCCACACGATATGGCTCCACCACATTTTCAAAGGTCTTTTTAAACAGGCTGAAAATTTCTTCCGGATGCAGCTCTTTATGACTGTGGTCAGAAACAGCCTTGGCAGCATACCCCATTGCCTCCCGCATTTTTGCCGGAAGATTCAGACCATACTGTGTTTCCAGAATATAACCTACGCCGCCTTTTCCGGACTGGCTGTTAATACGGATCACATCTGCATCATAATTTCTTCCCACATCTGTAGGATCAATAGGAAGATAAGGAACTGTCCAGTGACCCGGATCTTTTTCCTCTCTCCAGTGCATTCCCTTGGCAATAGCATCCTGGTGTGATCCGGAAAAAGCAGCAAACACAAGCGCTCCGCTGTAGGGGCTTCTTTCATCTACCTTCATGCCCGTACATTTTTCATAAACCTCACAGATGCCCGGCATATCTGAAAAATCAAGCCCCGGATCGACTCCCTGAGAATACATATTCATTGCAAGAGTTACAATATCCACATTTCCGGTACGCTCTCCGTTTCCAAAAAGAGTTCCCTCCACTCTGTCTGCACCTGCCAGAAGTCCCATCTCTGCGTCAGCCACACCGCAGCCTCTGTCATTATGAGGATGCTGAGAAAGAATCACATGTTCCCGATACTTCATATGAGTGCTCATGTATTCAATCTGGCTTGCGTACACATGAGGCATGGAAAGCTGAACAGTTACCGGAAGATTGATAATGCATTTATTTTCCGCTGTTGGTTTCCATACGTCCAGCACCGCATTGCAGACTTCAAGAGCATATTCCGGCTCTGTTCCTGTAAAGCTTTCCGGACTGTACTCAAACTGGAAATTGCCTTCCGTCTCCTCTGCCAGTTCTTTTAAAAGCTGTGCACCTTCTACGGCAATACGGATAATTTCTTCTTTTGACTTTTTAAATACCTGCTCTCTCTGTGCTACAGAAGTGGAATTGTACACATGGATGATCGCTTTTGGAGCGCCTTTGACCGCCTCAAAGGTTTTTCTGATAATGTGTTCTCTTGCCTGAGTCAGAACCTGGATAGTTACATCCTCCGGGATCAGGTCCTGCTCGATCAAAGTTCTGAGGAATGTATATTCCGTCTCAGAAGCGGCCGGAAAACCAACCTCAATTTCTTTAAAGCCAATTTTTACAAGAAGCTTGAAAAACTCTATTTTCTGCTCCAGGCTCATGGGAATCACAAGGGCCTGATTTCCGTCGCGAAGATCCACGCTGCACCAGGACGGAGCTTTTTCTACATATTCTTTTTGCGCCCACTTTGTACACTTTTCAGGCGGCATATGATACTGCCTCTGATATTTTTTTACATTTTCCATTCTTTTTCCCTCCATTTTCGTATCATGCGTTTTCAATGTGAGATTTCTCTTTATAAAAAGAACAAAAGCATAGCGAAAAACCATTTTCACAGACTGTTCCATTCATATTTTCCAGATATTTCTGCCAGTATGCAGAACAGTACCTTTTTACAGAAAAAATATATAATAGATTTCTCTGCAAAAGAACAGAACAGACAAGACAGCTTCGAACTCTTTCCATCCTCCTGGAGCATTTTTATATACCAGAAAAATCAATACAGAATATGCTGCTTTTCCGGTATACAAAAAAATCTCCCATCTCTACATTTCTGTAAGAGACGAAAGATTATACTTCCGCGGTACCACTCTTCTTTATGAACAGTTTCATACACTCACAGGATACGGAATCTTCCTCTTGCATCTGTCTGCTGAAAATCCTTATATCCCTTCCATATAACGGTGGATTCCGTCTGCGCCTACTAACCACTGGCTTTGGGGCAGATACTCCAAGGTGAGTTCCATGATTCCCTTCTACTGTCTTCCACCAGCCGACAGCTCTCTGTGCTCCAGTTTTCATGTACTATTCCTTATCAACGCATTTACGTATTAAATTGTTTCGATGGATATAGACTAACACACATGATACAATTCTGTCAAGAAATTTTTTCTTCAAAAAATTGTTGCAAAACTATACACACTTTGATATAATAATCATCACCGGGGTATGGCGTAGCTTGGTAGCGCGCGCGGCTGGGGGCCGCGAGGTCGCAGGTTCAAATCCTGTTGCCCCGATTTATATTTAAGAATGAAAGATTTCCGAGATTTCGGAAATCTTTTTTGTTTATCAGGAAACAGGAAAGTAGTACATTTTATACAAGTCTTTCCAGTAAATAAAAACACTCCGCGAATATGCAAGCAGATGCAGAAAAACGAAAAAGCAGCTCCCGGTTCTTTGTCTGGTTTTCGTCTTTTCCTTTCTGCAGGACAGGACATCGGAACAGTACCTCAGCCCCGCCCTTCTGTATGAGAGTAAAAATTATTTTAGCTTTGTGATTTTATAACGGGAAGTGTATTCTCTGCCAGACTGTTATGAGAATATCCGTCATAGCGTTTTTTCCGATTATAAAAGGTTATAGAAGCTTTCTGATGATCTTGATCAAGGCTGACAGTTCCATATGCAATATCTACCGGAACCACCCCATATGCAGGTTCCCTGCCCTTTATAATCTCCACGTTGGAGGTGTTTGCCTGAGCTTTTTTCAGATAGTAACGGAGCACCGGCTTTTCATATACCTGATAAGTTCCCAGGGGAATATTGGAAACTGTCACCTCCAAAAGCGCATAACCATTTCCGTCCACCTGATATGCATCCTGCATAAAAACAACAGAATCTTCATATTTCCGTTTATTTCCGC
Source organism: Blautia caecimuris (assembly GCF_024622975.1). Classification (GTDB taxonomy): domain Bacteria; phylum Bacillota; class Clostridia; order Lachnospirales; family Lachnospiraceae; genus Blautia_A; species Blautia_A caecimuris. The sequence goes on from NZ_JANJZT010000026.1 coordinate 5,556, forward strand.
GAATATCCGTGCCCTCGATCACAAAAGAAAACGTAGGATTTCCATGCGCCCAGGTAATTTCTGATTCAAGGATCTTTTTAATAATTGTGATCTGTCCTGTGGGAAGCTGAACAGGTTCATTTTCCGCCTCCAGTTCCAGGATCTGCCCGTCTTCTGTCAGATGGATTTCCTTTTCCCATTTTCCCTGATACCCCTGTGGAACTCTGGTTTCCTTTATCATAAATTTCCCCTGATTTTCATCCGTAAGTTCCAGCTCAGAACATGTGTAACACTGTTCTTTTTCCTCATAGCTAAAAAGAACTGCTTTTTCTTCATAGCTTCCTGCTACTTCATTCCATGCATAAGCCTGAAATTCCGCACCTTTCAGCTTCTCTCCTGTAATGGCATCCTTTTTTCTGATATGCACAGTTCCGTACTTTTTGGGGATTGGATCATTTTTCACAGAGAACTGCAGTTGTACGTCCTGTTTCATCAGATCAATTTCCTGACTCCATTCTCCCTGATACCCCTGCGGGTTCTTTGTTTCCTCTATTCGAAATTTTCCCTGATTACTGTCTGTGAGCTTCAGGATCTGACTTTTATAAATCTCCCTCTGCTCATCGTATATCAGTGCTGTTCCCTCTTTTTGATACTCCTTTTGTTCCTCATTCCACTCATAAATAACAAATTCCGCACCTTTCAGCAAACCTCCTGTCTCAGAATCCAGCTTACGGATTTCCACCATGTGTTCTTTAAGAGGAGCATTGGTTACACGATAAGTAAATGTTTTATCAGTTCCCGGTTCTGTAAGTATCAGTTCCTGGCTCCAGCTTCCTGTGTATCCCGGAGGATTTTTTGTCTCCTCTACTTTAAACTTTCCCTGATTTATTTCCGTATACACAAAAACATCTGAAATATATTTTTTCTGTTCTTTATCGTACTTCAAAAGTTTTCCGTTTTCATAGTTTCCTGAATTTTTATTCCAGGTAAACAAAGTAAATTCTGCTCCCTCAAGAAAAATTCCTGTTCCGCCAGCAACCTTTTCAACAGATACTTTTCCCTTCATATCCGGATCATCTTTTACCTCCAGTGTAACGCGTTTCCCGGAAGAAACAGTACAGGATGAAGCAGAAACTGTGATCAGATAGCCGGGAGCCGCCGTTCTTTCTTTCACATAGTACTTTCCCGGAACAAGGCTGTCAAAAAGAATCTCTCCTTTCTCATTTGTAGTTCCCTCTGCAACCTTTTCATCCTTTGCGTAAATGCGTATGCCTCCACTGTACAGATCCTGTCCTGCATATAGAGAATATACTGCACCAGCAACCGGCTGGCCTGTCAGAGAACTTGTTTTTTGGAGAAGAATACTTCCGGAAGGCTGAAACGAAAGATTTAATTTAAGAATCCCCCTGTCTCCCTGGTATACGCAGGCTCCAAAATCCTGAATATCCTGTCCAGTCTGAACAGAACCATCTACAATAATATATTTTACAGGTCTCAGTGTCATTTTCCAGGAAAACTGTTTCGTACCTTTTGAATTTTCCGGAAATACCAGTTTAAAACAGTATCCGTTTTTCATCTTTACACTTTTTCCCTTTGCCAAACGATTAGGGCTATCCGGTTTTTCTTTTGCCGCGCTTTCACTGGTCCAGTAAGCAAGCTGCCACGCATCGTTAGTTCCTCTGGAGATTGTCAGTCCGTTTCCGGCTTTTCCTGTATCTATTACTGTACACAAAGGTGAAATCTGAAATCCGTTTTTAAATGTTGACTCCAGCCACCCAAATCCGGAGGACGGTTTGATCCGATACAGGGTCATACCAATATTCAGAGGATTGGCTGTAACGGTATTGCCGCTGGTATTGACTGATTTAAGTTTTACTGCACTTCGGCTGGGAATGGTGAGACTTTTCAGTTTGTCAATAAAACGAAGCAGCCCCACATGCTTGATCTGAGCTTCCGTCGCTCCATTTACATCATTGGCATATACTTTGGAAAGCGCCTGGTGAGTAAATACATATCTGTTCTGCCATTTTGACCAGTTCACATGGGAACAGCTCGGATTATAACTGTCGCAGATATCTCCCGGTCCTCCATATCCAAAATAAAGAATCTTTCTCAGAGTCGAATTGGAAAAAAATTTTACTGCGTCCGGCTTCAGATCCACGTTTCCGTCAATTCCCATTTTAGACGCCTTCATACAATAAAGAGGCGATCTTGTTACCGCTCCATCTGAATCTACATACTCTATATAACGCAGTCGGGCATGAATAGGAGAATTTGCAGTCCACACTTCATCACAGTTTACAATTGTCGAAGTGGAAATAAGTCTGTACCTGTCCGGAGCAAGCAGAACTGACGCATCCTCTTCTGACATCAGCTCTGTTTCACCAATATCTGTAAGAGAGGCAGGGGCAAATCCTACAATCTCTCCTTCTTCAATTTCCCTGATCAGCTGTTCATCTTCCGGTGTATCTCCAAAAAGACTGTCTGCATTATCCGGAGTAAGAATGGTTCCTGTAAATTCTTCCGTAATCTCTTCCGGCTCTGCATGTGGCTTTTCCCCATCGAAATCTTCCGGATTTTCTGGCGCTTCTTCCGAAGACGCGTCTCCCTGCATCTCTTCTTCAGTATCTTCCTCAACCTTGATTTCAGGTTCTTCCTCTAATTCCAGCCCTTCAAACTCCCCTTCTTCATTTTGTTCCTGTTCCATTGTCCCATTGTGTTCTTCTTCCGGAATACACAGGCTCCCTGCCGGCGAAGACAGTCCCATCACTGCTGCCAGCAAAAAACTGACTACTGTTTTTTTCATTTCCTCCGCCCTCCTTTCCTGCAGATAAACACTGTCAGGATCACAGCTCCGGAACTTAAAAGAATCATGAATACTGCCTCCGGTTGTGAGAAATCTCCTGTTTTTACAGAGGAGACTTTTTGCGCTTTTTTATGACCTGAAGCTTCACTTTTTCCTGAACCAGTTTTCTTTTCAGAATTTTCATTTACCGTAAATATCCACCGCACTTCTGCATCCCTCAATGCGTAGGAATTATCCCATTCTGAAGGTATTGAAAGGGAAAACCTCAGTTTTCCTTTTTCATCAGGAGAAAATTTCCCAAGGGAGTGATTTTTACTAAGTCCGGGAGAATCCAGAGTTCCCTCGTACAGTCTCGTATCATCCATATCTACTGTAAGTTTTACTCCCTTCAAAAGCTCTGTCTGGCTTTTGTTCTGTCCTTCCACTGCTGTACGGAATAATATTTCCGCTTCCTGATCCGTTGTATTGGAAACTGTGACTGTATCCTGAAATTTATCTCCCGGCATGGCAGTTCCCATATTCACAAAAAAGTCACCCGGAACAGACAAAAGTTTATGAGCCTGTCCGTTAAACTCCACTGACAATTTTGTTTTTTTCTTTCTGCATACAGTTGTACCATTCTCTTCATGAACACAAAGCTGTATCTCCTGATTTCCCCATGGCGACATTGCTTTAAAATCCGGATTAAAATTTGCCGCCTGGATTGCCTCTGCCTGAACGGTAATTCCAAGCTGCTGCCCGGTATGCTCCTCCGTCCATGTTTCCGGAACTGTTACCTCTTTAAAAAGATCTGTACTGTCCTTCCGTTTCAGAATACTTGTATAGTAATAATACTCACCTCTCTGCACCCACTTTTTTGACATTCCGGATATATTTTTGTCACTGAATCCCTCCATATTCTCCCTGTCATTTTTGTAAGTGATCCGTGCCCGCACCCAGCAGGGGCTTGCATAATTGGTGATTCTGGGAATTTTGGATATAACATCTCCCGGAACTACTGCCTTGGTTCCTGCAAAAGATACCTCTGTACTTCCTTTTTTTTCATATTCCTTCAGTCCGATATTAATGTCTCCTGTGGAAATATGATTTTTCACCTTTAAAGTATCTGAAAAATATCCATAAGTACCGGTTCCTCCCAGAAAAGCAGCCGCTGTTAAAACCGCCGCTGCTTTAATCAGCTTTTTCATCTGCACCACCTTCCTTTCAGACCGGAGAGCCATAATATTCCCAGGCCTTTTCATAGTCAGAAAATCCGGCAGACTGAACAGACTCCTCGTATACCTGTATTTTAAATTCAGGCAAAAGATCCAGATAAGTATCATCCAGCCTGGAAGAGTCTATAGATACTCCTGTAAACAAAGGAGCAGTGGTCTCTCCCTCTTTTAAAATATGGCGATAATAATAATACCCGTCATCTCTATGCACCCAGTTATCCGTATCCAGATTCTTCAGAACCACTGCCTTTCCGATATCATTATTGGAATATCCCAGCGAAATCCGTACAAAACAGTCTACATTAAAGCCCTCTTCCCCTGACGCTGTATTAGATACCCATACCTTTTTCTTATATTCCGGATTTTTATCAATGGGAGTGGGTGTTATATTGGGAAACTCTTCCTCTATATCTGTTGTATTATGTCCTGCTGCCACTGTATTCTCAGCTTTGTCAAAAGACGTCAGATATGCTGCAGTTCCCCCGATTCCCAACGCTGCTGCCAGTATCAGTGTCACCCCTGTAATCTTTTTTCTTCCGGTCATTTCTCACATCTGGCCTCCTTTTTGTCATAACGGTCATGTTGTCACCTGACCTTCCTGCTCTTTATTCTGATTTACATATTTTTTATAGGCTTCTTTTGCCTGTTCCGGAATACTGTCTTTATCTCCTCCTGTATAGGAGCTCTGAATGGCATAGGCTCTTACAGGAATACTGATCTGCTGTGTGTCCAGCTGTCCTTCAATAATATTCAGGAATTTCACCATGTCAAACAACGGCTCCGTGGTCTGCTCCGGTTTCAATATTTTATCGTATGCATATACATAAACAGCTGCCGTTTCTTTTTTCTTTTTGTCGATCAGGGACCAGTTTTCCTTTGCTGTAAAGGTAAACAGTTCCTGCATTTTTTTATTCAGCCGGTTGCCCTCCTCATCCGCTGCCATCACATCTGCCATAGGAACTGTTACTTCCATATACACAAATGCATCATTGACTCCCGTGTTTTGGATTTGAGGATCCTTTTCTATTTCTTTTCCCGGTTCGATCTTCGTATGTTCTTCCTGTTTCCATCCCGGCTCTTCCAGTTCAATTTCTACTTTTCCTACTGTAAACTGATTATCAGCTTTGTCATAATCTGTCAGATACGCAGAAACACCCCCAAGAACAGCCAGACACAAAGCACCTGTTAAAAATATCGCTTTACTTTTATTTCTTACTGATTTTTTCATATTTTCTGTCTGTGCAGAACTGCCTGCACACTCCTTTCCATTGCATTCCAAGAAAAAACAATTCCTGTATGAGCATAAGACTGATAAGACCAAATACGGGTTTGCTCTTCAAAAATGCTGCCACATATCCCAAAACCGGAATAAAAAATACCACAGTTCCAACAATCTGTTCCTGCATAACAGGAGCCGCATCCTCACCTTCATTGGCATCGCCTCTGGTAATATAAGCAGAATCCCTCTTATCAGTAACCCTGTGTGTGACCAGCATATCATCCATACGATACGTAATAATATCTCCGATCCCCGGCATGGTCTTTTTTGTGTCTGTAAAAATAATTCCACCGGTTTTCAGCGCCGGTTCCATGGAACCGGATAATACTACGTTCACAGAAAATCTTTTAAAAGCAGCAAGAATCAAAAATACTCCGGCAATAGCTGCAAGCAGGATTCTTCCCGCATACTCTCTCTTTTTCATATGCTCATCCTTTCCTGTCTGATCAAATAAAAACAGCTCCGCTTTCTTTTGGCGGAGCTCTACCCCGCAGATATTTTTTCATAGATCACGCCCGCTTTCTCCTTCTTTAAAAGAGGTTTGATGAAATGAAATGTTCTGAATTGAAATTTAAGAATAAAAAAGAATTGAATGACACCTGACGATAAACAGATCATATGCTCTGCTCTGAAGATCCCCTGTAAGGAGAAGGCGGCGTATTCTTTTATATAAGACCAAGGAAATATATTTTCCTTAACCTTCGCAATAAATAAAACTGCTGTACGGGAAGAACAAAGGCGTCCCGTTCTGTGTATATCCAAATAATCCGTTTATGGAATTTCCCCGATATTCCTTCAGAAGAAGGTGGTGCAGGAAGAAGCTCCTGCTTGTTAAGATGATTTTATTCTAGTCCTGCCAATACAAAAAGTCAACGAAATTCGTTCGCCAAATTACGCCTGTAAATTATGACATTTTTCTTATTTTGTTCTGTCTGTAAAAACCACATGTTTTTTTAATTGAAATGCCTGTAAAAATGTGTCCGATTCTTTTGTATTTGCCTGTGTGTACCCATAAAAAGCCTGATCATTTTTGTGTGCATATGCCAGGCTTCATTGTGCCATATTCAGTCTTTCTCCGTTTACAGAAAACAAAGGATATAGATAAAAGTGATAAAGCCAAAAAATCAGCTTCCGAAACCTGTCCCGGATCCGGAAGCTGATATATGTTTATTTTTCGGTTTTTGCATTAATATAATTGATCAAACCGCCTGCCTGAATGATATTCTGCATAAATTCAGGAAATGCCTGACCCTGGAACTCTGTTCCTCTGGTACGGTTATAAATAACGCCTGAGTCAAAGTCCACTTCAACCTGATCGCCATCCTCAATCCCTCTGCTGGCCTCAGGACATTCAATAATAGGAAGCCCGATATTAATGGCATTACGGTAAAAAATCCTCGCAAAAGTCTCTGCGATCACACAGCTGACTCCTGCCGCCTTAATGGCAATGGGTGCGTGTTCCCTGGAAGAACCGCAGCCAAAGTTTTTGTCCGCTACAATAATGTCTCCCCTGTTTACCTTATTTACAAATTCCTTATCTATATCCTCCATACAATGTGTTGCCAGTTCTGCCGGATCTGAGGAATTCAGATAGCGTGCAGGAATGATCACATCTGTATCTACATTATCTCCATATTTAAAAACTCTGCCTTTTGCCTGCATTCTTCTTCCTCCTTATAATCCCAGTTCTTCCGGCGCTGCAATTTTTCCCATGACTGCGCTTGCAGCAGCCACAGCCGGACTTGCCAGATAAATTTCAGACTCCACATGACCCATACGTCCTACAAAATTTCGGTTTGTAGTAGAAATGCATCTTTCTCCTGCTGCCAGAATACCCATGTATCCTCCAAGACAGGGACCGCAGGTCGGAGTGCTGACCACTGCACCTGCCTCAATAAAGATCTTCAGAAGTCCCTCTTCCATTGCCTGAAGATAAACAGACTGTGTTGCCGGAATGATAATGCAGCGCACGCCCTTTTTCACTTTGCGTCCTTTAAGAATCTCTGCTGCTGTTCTGAGATCCTCGATCCTTCCATTGGTACATGATCCGATCACAGCCTGGTCGATCACGATCTCCTGGCTGATCTCATTCATTGTTTTTGTATTTTCCGGAAGATGCGGAAAGGCAACCGTAGGTTCCAGCTTACTGAGATCAATGGTATACTCTGCCTCATACACGGCATCCTCATCCGCCTCATACACTTTATAAGATCTCATGGAATGTTCTTTCATATAAGCTTCCGTCTGGTCATCCACAGGGAAGATACCGTTTTTTCCACCTGCCTCAATTGCCATGTTTGCAATGGTAAAACGGTCATCCATGCTGAGATTCTTAATTCCGTCTCCTGTAAACTCCATGGACTTATATAAAGCTCCGTCCACGCCGATCATTCCGATAATATGCAGGATCACATCTTTTCCGCTGACCCACTTTTTCGGTTTTCCTGTCAGATTGAATCGAATGGCTGACGGAACCTTAAACCAGGCTTTGCCTGTGACCATTCCTGCTGCCATATCCGTACTTCCCACACCTGTGGAAAATGCCCCGAGAGCTCCGTAGGTACAGGTATGGGAATCTGCGCCTATAATCACATCACCAGCTACTGTCAGCCCTTTTTCCGGAAGAAGCGCATGTTCAATTCCCATTTCTCCTACGTCAAAATAATTGCTGATCTCATGCCTGCAGGCAAACTCTCTTACACATTTACAGTGCTCTGCTGATTTAATATCCTTGTTTGGGATAAAATGATCCATAACAAGGGCGATTTTATCTTTGTGGAACACGGTATCCGCTTTCATTTTATCCATTTCATGAATCGCCACCGGAGATGTGATATCATTTCCAAGAACCAGATCCAGTTCCGCCTCTATCAGCTGTCCGGCCTCCACATGATCCAGCCCTGCATGGGCAGCCAGAATCTTCTGTGTCATTGTCATTCCCATAATCTATGTCCTCCCTGTAAATTCATACAGCCGTTTTATAAAAACTGCAGATAATTTTCTTTTTATGATGTTATTTTATCACAGGCTCTGATATAATACTAATACATATTATTCATACTTATTATGTTTTACAGTTATATTAAGGAGGCTAATTATGCAGGAAAATTTATCCCTTTATCATATTTTCTATGTTACAGGAAAAACAGGCAGTATTTCCAGAGCCGCAAAAGAACTGTACATCAGCCAGCCCGCTGTAAGCCGTGCTGTACAGAAGCTTGAACACAACCTTAACACCTTGCTTTTTAAAAGAAACTCCAGAGGAGTTGCCCTTACCCCTGACGGAAAAATTCTTTTTGAAAAAATACAGGCAGCCTTTGAGCTTGTCGATGAAGGAGAACGTGCCATCCTTCATAACGGTTCCAGAAACGTTCCGCAGCTCCGTATCGGAACCAGTACCACGCTCTGCCGATATGTTCTTCTTCCCCGGCTGAAGCCCTATATCCTGTCTCATCCCCAGGTGCGGATCAGCATTTCCTGCCAGTCCACTTATCAGACTCTGGAACTTCTTGATGAAGAAAAAATTGACATAGGGCTGATTGGCAGACCCCATAATCTTCAGGGATATTATTTCCGCCCGGTTATGACAGTCAGCGATACCTTCGTTTCTACCACACAGTATTTAAAAAACCTGCAGGAACTCTATCCTGGGGAGCCTCTTTTTCACAATGCAGTATTTATGATGCTTGACGAAGAAAATATTTCCCGTCAGACCATAAATGCAAGAATGAGGGAGCACCATATGGAACCGGCCCATATTCTGGAGGTTTCCACTATGGATCTTCTGATACAGTTTGCGGAAACAGGACTGGGAATTGCAGGCGTTGTCCGTCAGTTTGTGGAACCGGAGCTGAAAAACGGCGTTCTTTGCGAGATCCCTCTGGATTTTGATTTTCCGGATCGGGAAATCGGATTTGTGTGCAAAAAAAAAGACAGAGGACTTCCCCTGCTCCAATACTTTTTCCCGGATATTTAAAAAGGACAGGAAACTTCTCGTTTCCTGTCCACTGATGTACTGATTTTAGTTGTTGATCAGCTTGTCTTCGCCGTTCCAGCTGTACAGCTTACGGATCTCTTCACCGACTTTTTCAGATTCATGCTCTGCAGCAAGCTTTCTCATTGCCTTAAAGTGAACCTGACCGCCTGCTGAAGACATATCCAGAAGGAAATCTTTTGCAAAAGTGCCGTCCTGGATGTCCGCAAGGATCTTCTTCATAGCCTTCTTGGTATCTTCTGTGATGATCTTCGGTCCTGTAATATAATCGCCGTATTCTGCAGTGTTGGAAATAGAATATCTCATTCCTGCAAATCCGGACTGATAGATCAGGTCAACGATCAGCTTCATTTCATGGATACACTCAAAGTATGCGTTTCTCGGATCATAACCTGCCTCGCAGAGAGTTTCAAAGCCTGCCTGCATCAGCGCGCATACACCGCCGCAGAGAACTGCCTGCTCGCCAAAAAGGTCTGTTTCTGTTTCTGTACGGAAAGTTGTTTCCAGAACACCGGCTCTTGCTCCGCCGATTCCGAGAGCATAGGCAAGCGCCATATCAAGAGCTTTTCCTGTGGCATCCTGCTGAACAGCTACCAGACACGGAACACCCTTGCCGGCCTGATACTCGCTTCTTACCGTATGACCCGGTCCTTTTGGAGCGATCATCGTAACGTCTACATTCTTCGGAGGCACAATACATCCATAATGGATATTGAATCCATGAGCAAACATCAGCATATTGCCTTCCTCAAGATTCGGCTCAATATCGTTTTTGTAAAGAGCAGCCTGCTTCTCATCGTTGATGAGGATCATAATAATATCTGCCTGTTTTGCTGCCTCTGCCGCTGTATATACTTCAAATCCCTGCTCCTCAGCCTTTTTCCAGGATCTGCTGCCTTCATACAGACCAATGATAACATGGCATCCTGACTCCTTTAAATTCAGCGCATGAGCATGTCCCTGGCTTCCGTAACCGATAATCGCAATCGTCTTACCATCCAGTAAACTTAAATTACAGTCTTCCTGATAAAAAATCCTGTTTGCCATTTTTATTTCCTCCTAAGTTTTTATAAATTTTTTCATAATATATCGTCAAGGGATTCCCCTCAGCAATCCGGCTGAAAAATCAGAAAAATCTTACATCTGCCGCTCCTCTGGAAAGTCCTGTGATCCCTGTTCTGGCAAGTTCCAGAATCTCATAGTCTTCCAGAAGATCCACGAACGCCCCCAGCTTACTTTTACTTCCGGTAAGCTCGATCACAAGGGAATCTTTTCCCACATCGATCACATTGGCGCGAAAAATATTGGCAATAGATATAATTCCTTCTCTCTGCTCCGGTTTCGCTGCAACCTTTACCAGAACCAGCTCTCTGCTGACACTGTTATCCGGCTCCAGTACCTTGATATCTCTTACATCTACCAGCTTTGCAAGCTGTTTTGTAATCTGCTCCAAAATCAGCGCATCTCCACTGCATACAACTGTCATTCTGGAAAAACGCTCATCTGCCGTAACACCAACGGAAAGACTGTCAATGTTATAACCTCTCCGGCTGAAAAGTCCTGAAATACGACTGAGCACACCTGCGGTATTATCTACTAACAGGGACAAAATTCTCTTTTGCATAACACACCTGCTTTCACCACTTTAGTCCTGTAAACCTTTACTTCATAAAAACTCTGCATGGATATCATTATAACAAGATTCAATCATTTGTCAATGTAAAAATGTATGTTTATACAAGATATTTATTTTTCAGGGTTTCAATTGCCTTAGGAGTCAGATAAAGCGCTTTTTTCAGAAAATGTTCCACAGAACCGAAATCCTTTTCAATTGTGTCAAAAACTGTGTCCAGATATTCCCCTTTGACCTTATAAAGAATCCGCACTTTGTCCATTACCTTACTGTCTACAATGGTTTTTGTTTCCAGATAACGGACCATATGCTGCATCTCCTCTTCCAGATAAAGATTTGTTTTCATAAAATCCTCACGGATGGTTTTTCTGGGAACCCCAAGAGCGCAGAGAAGCAGGGCGGTACCAATCCCCGCCCGGTCTTTTCCTGCACTGCAGTGCCACAGAACAGCGCCCTTCTCATGGTTCAGAAGGATATCCATAAAACGAGCATACTGCTTCACTGAATACTCGTCCCTGACAAAGCTGCGGTACTGATTATGTAAAAAATCATCGGGAAGCTGACCGGCTTCTGTAATCAGCTCCAGGAAACTTCCTGTCTGGGAAATCCCGGCCGTCTCTTCATCCACAATAGGAATCTCATGATAACGCACTCCCTCGATCACAGTATCCGGTTTTTCCAGGATCTCTTTCTGGGTTCTGAAATCAATCACTTCCGTAAGATGATATTCTTCTGTGAGGACATCCTGGTCTGTCAGAGAAATATGATAAAGACTGCCGCTTCTTAAAAGACGTCTGGGAAGAATATGTCTTCCGTCCTCTGTCATCAGCGCTCCCAGGTCTCTGGTATTCGGAAGACTCTGCAGGTGGATCCTGCCTCCTTTCGGAAAGCCCACCACAATGTCAGGATTCAGCGCTTTCAGAAGCTGTACACAGTCTCTTACTTCCCTGTCTGTCATATCAAATTTATAGCGTTTGCGTCTTCTGGTCACAACCACCAGATAACTGGTGCTGATCTGTTTCTGAGCGCCGCCTTCCACTCCTTCCTGTCTTTTATAAACCCACAGGATATCCCTGCATGGAAGATAGTTCATCATCATATGTCTGGCAAAGACCAGGTTTCCATCTTCAATCCTTATTTTCCCATATTTCATAATGATCCCCCCATTGCAGATTTCCGCCATGTTTTTCCATTGGCTTTTTCTCTCTTTCTCTTATTCCCTGTGATCTGTCGCAGGTTCAGCAGACTTTTCCCATTTTTTTTATCATCTGATAAACCGTTTCCAGACTGTACGGAAAAATATTTTCATCCAGCTCCATCTTCGGATGATGAAGCGGATATTCTTTTCCCGGAACTGCTGCCAGAAAAATCAAAAAGACTCCCCTTGTCCTCTGGAAGTAGCGATAGGCATTGTCTCCTGCCAGAAACAGTTCATCCTCTCCCTCAAGAATAAAACGCTCCCCGAATACCTCCTGACCGATTCCTGCTGCAAGCTCTGTAAACTCAGAATCGTTTGCAAAAGAAAGCACAGGTTCCTTTAAAAGACTCAGAGTGATCTTTGTTCCGGTTTCTTTTTCTGTATTTTTCAGACGTTCCTCCAGCAGACAATACAGTGCCTGAAAATCTTCTTCTCTGCAGGCCCTTATATTTCCGGTAAGCGTCATGGAATCTGCAATAATATTTCCGTATTCACCTCCGTGAGCCGTTCCGATTCCCACAAGACAGGGCGCATGTCCCTGATAGCTTTCGTTAAGGTCATGCACCTCCTGTATCACTCTGGCGCCTGCATAAATACTGTCAATTCCTTTATGAGCTTCACTCCAGTGGCTGGATTTTCCTTTTACCTCAATTCCGATTCCTGCAATCATAGCAGAAGCCTGGCCTTCGTGAACCGCCATTCCAAAGGGCATATCCACAGCAAAATGAAACATCAGAAAAGCATCTGCCGGACCGTCCAGGGCTCCTGCTTTTATCATCCTTTTTGCCCCTTCTCCGATTTCTTCTGCCGGCTCAAACAAAAATCTTACATTTACCGGAAATTCTTCTTTTTCCTCAGAAAGAATACCGCATAAAGTCAGCGCCACTGCCAGAATACCGTCATGTCCGCAGGCATGCATACGCCCCGGATTCACAGAGGCATATGGAAGCCCTGTCTTTTCTTCCATAGGAAGGCCGTCCATTTCTGCCCTTACCACCACAGTTTTTTTCCTTTTTTTCAGCTCAGGCAGTTCCGCGATCATTCCTGTAGGAAAAACCGGGGTAATTTCATACCCCAGTTTCTCCAGATAGCTTTTTATATATGCCGATGTTTCCTTTTCCTCAAGACCCAGCTCCGGATGCATATGAAAGTAATGCCTGTGCCGGAGAAGCTCTTCTTTATAGTTTTCCGCCTCTTTCATTAACTGAACATCTCTTTAAATGTTTTTTTCTGTTCCACTGCCTCTGTAACAAAAGCCATTTTTGAAGTATCGCCAATAAGAATAGCTCCGCAGAGACGGTTGTTCAGGAAATAATATTTCTCATACTGCTTCCGTCCCATGTCTTTAAATTCCACAGTTCTGTAAATAAGATTCGGATTTTTTCCATTATCTCCGATGGCATAAAGACCTGTGTTCATTCCGTGGAAAGAAAGTCCTGCTGAAACCGTAGTATATGTCAGCGCATCTCCTGCCGCATTGGCTCCTGCAACCTTTCCCTGTTCCAGAGCCTGAGGCCAGATGGCATAATTGATTCCTTCATATTCCGCGCAGTCTCCGCAGGCAAAAATATTCTCGTCACTGGTACTCATATCTGCATTTACCACAATGCCTCTGTTAATGTCAAGTCCTGCATTTTTTGCAGCTCCCACATTTGCGCGTACTCCTGCAGAAACAATCACCAGCTCTGCGGGAAATTCTCTTCCGTCAGCCAGTTTTACACCCGTTACAGAGCTTTCGCCCTCGATTGACGCAATCTGAACTCCTGCGTGAATGTCAATTCCATTACTCCTGCTGATGTCTGTAAGCATCTGGCTTGCGCCCTCATCAAGCTGGCGTCCCATGATCTGCGGCGCAGCCTCCAGAACAACCACCTGTTTGCGGTTTTTTTTCAGCTCCCAGGCGGCTTCCAGACCCAGAACGCCTCCGCCGATCACAACCACATTCTGTACTCTGTCCAGCATTGCCTCGATCTTTTCGATATCGCTCATACGGCGGATGGCAACAACCTCAGGCTTGTCCGTTCCCGGAATCGGAGGCACAAAGCATTCGGACCCCAGAGCGTAAATAAGCTTTGTATATTTCAATGCTGTTCCGTCCGAAAGTGTTATCTCTTTTTTATCTGTATGAATACCTGTTACTTCTTTTTCAAGGAGAAGGTGGATATTGTTCTCCTGATACCAGGCTTCCGGCTCAACCAGGATTTCTTTTGCATCCAGCTCCGCTACCATGGATTTTGTCAGCATAGGACGGTTGTACGTAGGATAAGCCTCATTTGAGATCATGATCACAGAGCCTGTTTTATCCCTTTCACGAATTGCTTTTGCCGCGCTTAATCCTGCCGCACCGTTTCCGAGGATCACATAAAAATGATCTGTATTTTTACGGAAGCTGCTTTCTTCTGCATCTACCGGCACAAAATTCTCTTTTCCCACACCGCAGACCGGGCAGACTTCCATGGATGAATCAAAGATCTCACCGCAGACAAGACATTTTACCAGTGTGCGTGAACCTTTTTTCTTCGGATTCTCTTTTTTCTGAAGAATGCATCCGAAATTATATCCGTATTCATAGGCATCCAGAAGATTGTTTTCGCCTGGTTTAAAACGAATCTTCAGACCATCTACAACCTTCATGCGAAGCTGTTTCAGTCTCTCGATAATATGAGGAACTCCCTCGCCGCTCCATCCGTAGCTTCCAAAGGCGCTTGCCAGCTTTCCGCCGTGTGTTCCGGCAAATATGGAGGTAGTCAGATCCCAGATTGGTTTTAAGGCCTCTCCTACGATTGTGGGAGTACCGAACAGAATACCGTCTGCAAAGCCCAGTTCCTCCAGCACCTTGTCCTGGTCAGCTTCCACAAGGTCATAGCTTCTGACATCAATATCGCCGCTGTCCTGAATACCTCTTGAAATTTCTTCGGCAAGCTGCTTCGTATAACCATATGCGCTTACATAAGGAATAATGACTGTTTTTTTCCGGTTGGGATTTACAACCGTACACCAGTCCTCATAAATGTTATACATACGGTCGATATTTTCATCGATCACCGGTCCGTGTCCCGGGCAGATCATGGATACATCAAGCTGACGTACCTTGTCCAGAGCCTTTAGCATAAACGGCTTAAAGGGTCCGATAATACAGTCAAAATAATATTTTGTAGCACGCATATAGCCTTCCTGATCTGTGACCTTGCTGGCAAGAACATCATGGAAACCATAATGAGAACCAAAAGAGTCGCAGGTTACAAGAAGCTGTTCTTCTTCAATATAAGTATACATGGTATCCGGCCAGTGAAGATTGGGAACTACAAGGAAGCGGAGAGTTTTTCCGCCGATTTCCATAGTCTGATTATCTTTTACAGCAATGGAAGTAAAATCATGATTTACAATTTCTTTCAGAAATCCAATGGCGCAGCCTGTAGCTACGATTTTCATCTGAGGGCTGTACTCCAGAAGTCTTCCAATACTTCCTGCATGATCCGGCTCTGTATGATCCACGATCAGATAATCAATTTTTGTTACATCAATAATTTCTTTCAGCTTGTCAAGATATTCGTCAAAAAATTTCTCTTTGGCTGTCTCAAAAAGGACGACCTTGTCTCCGGCTTTCCATACATAGGAATTATAGGTAGTTCCAAATTCCGTATACATGATAATATCAAATACCCGAAGATTATCATCCACAATTCCTGCCCAGTAAAAACCATCGCGTAATTCAAGCGTTTTCATCCAAATTCCCTCACTTTCCAGTAAATTATTCTGTTTCTCTCTTTCAGACGAAAAGCATACTCTCTGTCTGTCAGAATCTGCTTCCTGTTCCGATCAGTCCCAGCTTTTCCAGCCCGTTTTTTATTCCATAATGGAACATATCCGTGGTAATATGATCTGCCAGCTCTTTGATCTTCTGTGAGGCATTTCCCATTGCCACCTTTGTTGCCGCATATTCAAACATGGAAAGGTCATTATTGCTGTCTCCAAAGACAACCGTATCCTCCCATGGAATATTGTAGATTCTGCACACCGCAGCTATTCCCGCAGCTTTGCTGCAGCCCTTTGGTATCAATTCCACTGTTGTCCCCACAAAAGAATTATTTTCATGACGGATCACATCGTAGTAGGCGGACAGCTCTTTCAGAGCCTGCTCTGCATTACAGCCTTCTTTCATTTTTGCACTGATCTTATTGATCCTCATAGACTTTTCATTGCCTTTAATGGGACGCCACTTTGGTCCAAGAGCTTCCGTGATAAGATCCCGGTACCAGTTTACTTCCAGTGTATACTCATCCTTGTCATAATACATAAAATCCGCCCCTTCCATTACCGGGACCAGACCGTATCTGCGCAGGATTTTTACAGAAAGCTCTGCAACTTCAGAAGACATCTCCTTGTTAAACAGCCGCTGGCCGTTTTTTTCTATGGTAGCGCCACAGGCGCTGATCATTCCGGTAAAAGGGATCTGTTCCAGATATCCCGGAACAAACGCCCTGCTTCTTCCTGTACACAGCCATGCCTCATGTCCGTTTCTCACAAGCTGTGTAATGGCTCTTACCGCGCTGTCCGGAACTCCCTTCTCTATATCGCAGACAGTACCATCCGCATCAAAAAATACCGCTTTTTTATTCATTTTTCCTCGTCTGTCTTTCTTTTATGCTGTTATTTTCAAAATCAGCCTGTATTCTTTTACGCAAAAAACAGTTCTGCTGCTTTTACCAGACTGTAGGTGTCCATCACTCCGGCTGTCTCATAAGGAGAATGCATAGCAAGCTGAGGAAGTCCGATATCTACCGTGCTTACCGGCACCTGAGTATTGGAAATATTTCCCAGAGTAGAACCGCCTGCTATGTCGGAACGGTTTACAAATGTCTGGTACGGAACCTCTGCTCTCGCGCAAATTTCTTTAAATACTGCTGCTGATACAGCATCTGTACAATATTTCTGGTTTGCATTATATTTAATGACAATTCCGCCGTTCAGAACCGGATGGTTCACCGGGTCAGACTGATCTGTATAATTCGGATGAAGAGCATGAGCATTGTCTGCTGAGATCATAAAGCTGTCTGCCAGGCACATCAAATATTCTTCATAGGTCCTTCCCAGGCCGGAATTGATGCGCAGCAGTGTATCCTTCAGAAATGCAGAAGCTGCCCCCTGTCTGGTTCCGCTTCCCACTTCCTCATTGTCAAGAACACAATGTACAGCAATGCTCTCTTTTTTGCCGCCTGAAAGAAAGCCTTCCAGAGATGCAAAAGCGCACTGAAGATCATCCAGTCTTCCTGCTGAAACAAATTCCCGTTCAGCCCCCCATACGGTTCCCTGAACCCGGTTGTACAGAAACAGGTCATGCCCTAAAATATTTTCCTCACTGGTTCCTGCTGCCTCTGCGATCAGTTTTCCAAATGGCTCTTTGGTTCCTGCTGTTCCATACAGAGGAAGAAGATCCTTCTGCGGATTATAGGCATATCCGGAATTTACTTCCCTGTTCATATGAATGGCAAGGCTGGGGATCATAAGAAGATTTCTGTCAATGTCTACCAGTTTTTCTTTCAGCTCTCCGTTTTCCCGGACAACCACTCTTCCTGCCACGGAAAGAGGACGGTCAAACCACGGAGACATAAGCATTCCTCCGTATTTTTCCACATTCAGCTTTACATAAGCCTTTTCCACTGTGATCTCAGGATTTTCTTTAATCTTAAAAGTCGGAGAATCGCTGTGACTTGCCATAATGTGAAAGCTGTACGGCGCTTTTTCCGGAATGGAAAAAGCGATCAGCGCTGAATTGTTTCTTGTAACCATATAATTTCCGCCGGGGGTCAGGCTCCACAGTTCTTTTTCGGAAAGCTCCTGAAAGCCATTGCCAGCCAGTGTTTTTTTCATTGTATCCACTGCATGAAAAGCAGTTGGACTTTTTCTGATAAATTCAAGTAATTTCTCTGCTGTTTCGTAATACATTTCTACTTACCCCTTTATCTTTTGACTCCTTTCTATTATACGGTAAAATTCACAGTAACGCAATGAAAACCTGGTTTCTTCAATCGAGTAGGAGGGGAAATATTATTTCCCCGACCTCTCACACCACCGTGCGTACCGTTCGGTACACGGCGGTTCAATCAACTTCACAAGTAACACACCTTTCGGTGTAGTAATCTAACATTGAGACTAGTCCAAATGAGGCTAGTCTTTTATTGCTTATTGCAATCTGTAGGTCTCCGCATCGGGCGGGTCTCGCATAGCCATGTATATATGCTGTTTTCCATGCGCTCCATTGTGGCACACCTAGCTTAATCAGATTCTTTGCTCTGTTTTGTGGAGTTTTCCAATGTTTCCAAATGCACATACGAAGTCTGTATCTGATGTTACCGTCAAGTTTCTGGCAGAGTTTCTTCATACTACCTATCTTGAAGTAGTTAATCCAACCTCTGATAAGCTGATTAAGTTTCTCAACCTTGCAGCTGTTTGTTATCAGTCACTTTATAACAAACCGATCTTTCAATTTTCATGCAAAATAAAAGAGGTCCTGATATAAAGGAATCTGACGTATTTTTCATCAGATTGTTTTATCCTGAGACCTCTTGTATTATCATATGGTTTTGTAACCACGAAATAAAAAGCAGAAACCTCCCCGACCAAAGTTCGATTCCTGCTTTTACCCAAACATAGCTTACGCTACATTTATGCATACCTATGATAACAGTTTATACAGGAAACTACAACCTTATTTCTCAGGATTTTTACAATAAAACTATTGATTCTCTTGATCTGAACCTTATTTCATGTACCTGTGGCCACTCCGGCTGTCTCATCCGTTATGGTTCTTACAAACGCAACGTCCAGCTTACTGACCGTGTCCTCTCACTTTCTGTCGTTCGTGTGTACTGCAAGGCCTGCGGGCATACCCATGCGCTGTTACTTTCATCCATGATCCCTTATTCACTGATCCCTCTGATTCTGCACGTCCGTCTGATTCATGCTTATGAGCATGAAATCGGATTCCGGAACATACTGGCAGAGCAGTACCTCGTGGATGAAAACAACCTGAAATCCATCATCCGGAACTACCGCTTACATTGGAAACAGCGGCTGCTCTCCATGAGGCTTCCTTTCCCTGATATCCCCAGCCTGGTCTCAGCATGCTTTTCCCTCTTTTCCAGACAGTTCATGCAGATTAAATCAACCTCCAATAAACTTTTTTCCTGCCAACATAACCTTACACGACAGGTCCTGTTTTATCCCTTATCCTTAAGAAAAAGGAGGTATATAAAACTTATGAAGCAGGAAAAACAACAGGAAGTCGCCCTGATGCGCTATGGTGCCATCGCACCTATCATTGCGGGACTTGATGAACGTTATCCAAGCAAAACCGCTTTTTTCGCAGAAATCTCTGCAAAAGGACTTATGGGGCCAGATGGAACTGCGGCAGACACCAAACAGGGATATGCGCCGCTACGAACGCCCCCATATCAACGAAGTCTGGTGTGGGGATAGCAGTGTCGGTCCCCGTCTTACGACGCCTGATGGCAAAAAACACCGGATCTATATCATTGCACTGATCGATGATGCCAGCCGGTTCATTACCGGGATCGATGTGTTCTACAATGATAACTTTATCAACCTGATGTCGGTCATGAGATCAGCCATAGCAAAGTATGGGCGCCCCAAGATTTTCAACTTTGATAATGGAAAATCTTATAAGAACAAACAAATGGAACTCCTTGCCGCAAGGATCGGCACCACACTCAGTTACTGCCAGCCATACACGCCAACCGGAAAAGCCAAGATTGAGCGCTGGTTCCGGACCATGAAGGATCAGTGGATGGCCTCCCTTGATATGCGGGATTTCCATTCACTGGAAGAACTGAGGGGAAGCCTGCATGCTTTTGTCCAGAGATACAACCAAGCCCCACATTCATCCCTTCGCGGGCTGTCCCCACTGGACCGTTTCTTTTCAGAGCCGGAACAGATCCGGAGACTTTCAGAGGAAAGCCTCCGGCAGGATTTCCTTCTGGAGATTGAACGCCGGGTATCTGCTGACAGTGTGATCGTCATCGACCAGATCGAATACGAAGTGGATTACCGTTTTGCACGGCAGCGTATCCGCCTTCGCTATTCCCCGGATATGAAAGAGATCTTCATTGTGGAAACTGACGGGATGCTGACTCCGATCCGGCTTCTCAACAAAACGGAAAACGCATTGATAAAAAGAAAAAAGTACGCTTATGCAAAGGAGACGAATGATTATGGATTACACTGCAAGATACGGAACGGATTGGAATTCAATCCTTTCCTGAAAAACTCAAAGGAAGTACTCGTGGAAACACAAGAATACAAATTTGCTGAATAACACACGCTCTTTCCTCTCATCTATCCGCCACATTTACTCGTACTTCCAGCAACCTTTGGACTTCATCTTCTTTTGCAGACTTATCCTTATTTCCGAGCCTCATATGTGATTTCTGTCCGTCGGACCAAGAGTTTGCCTACAGCTTCCACCTCACGATGGACACCCTTGCTGTTCGGCTATACACTTCCTCGTTGCCTAGGCGTGTTCGGGACTTTCACCCATTAGAGCGCGCCCATGGCGCGCAAACAAAAAGCTGCAGGTCATATACAGACCAGCAGCCTTCTGTTTCTTTAAATCTGTGTTATACGATGGATTGCTTCCTGTGTGGTTTCGTAGGAACCAAATGCTGTCAAACGAAAAAAGCCTTCTCCATGAGCGCCGAATCCGGATCCTGGAGTACCCACTACATGCGCATTTCTCAGAAGATGATCAAAAAACTCCCAGGAGGACATCTGATCCGGTGTTTTCAGCCAGATATAAGGAGCATTCACTCCTCCGGAGACGGAATATCCGGCTTTTTTCAGTTCACTGTAGATATAATGGGCATTTCTCATATAATATGCCACCTGTTCCCGAAGCTGTTTTTTTCCTTCCTGAGAATACACCGCCTCTCCGGCTCTCTGAACAATGTAAGGAGCTCCATTAAACTTGGTTCCATGACGTCGTGCCCATAACCTGTGAAGCGACACTCCATCGCGAACCAGTTCCCGGGGTATCACCGTAAATCCAAGACGCACACCGGTAAATCCGGCATTTTTTGAAAAGCTGCGCAGCTCAATCGCACAGGTTCTTGCCCCGTTGCATTCATAAATACTGTGAGGGATATCTGTTTCCGTAATATACGCCTCATAAGCTGCATCATAAATAATCACTGCACCTGTACGATTGGCATAGTCCACCCATTCCTGAAGCTTTTCCTTGGTAATGGCAGCGCCGCTTGGATTGTTCGGAAAACAAAGATAGATCAGATCCGGCACTTCTTCCGGAATCTCGGGAAGGAATCCATTGGATTCCAGACAGGGCATATAGATCACTCCGTCAAAATTTTCCTTTTCTTTGTTATAAGCCCCGGTCCTTCCCGCCATCACATTGGTGTCCACGTAAACCGGATAAACCGGATCACAGACAGCCACCTTATTATCTGCCCCAAAGATCTCCTGGATATTTCCGGAATCGCTTTTTGCTCCGTCAGAAATAAATATCTCATCTGCTGAAATGTTACATCCTCTGTCTTTGTAGTCATTCTTTGCAATGGCATCTCTCAAAAATTCATAGCCCAGATCCGGTGCATACCCCCGGAAAGTTTCCTGATGTGCCATTTCATCCACTGATCTGTGAAGACTTTCAATAATTGCCGGGGCAAGAGGCTGTGTCACATCTCCAATTCCAAGGCGAAGGATTCTGGCTTCCGGATTTTCCTTTTGAAAAGTGGACACTTTTCCGGCAATTGTGGAAAACAGATAACTGCCCGGCAGTTTCAGATAGTTTCTATTTACTGTTACCATATTCTATCTCCTGTTCTTGTTTATTTCTTCCGTAAGGGCGTCCCTTACCGCCTCAGGGCTTGCTGTACCCTTCAATTCTCTCATCATCTGACCTACAAAAAAACCGAATACTTTATCCTTACCTCCCAGAAGCTCTGAAAAAGGACCCGGATTCTCTGCAAGAACCTTCTGAACCACACGCTGCATAAGATCGTCATTCTGCACGATCCCCAGACCATGCTCCCGGACAAAAACTTCCGGTTCTGTATCTTCGTTAAAGATATGCTCAAATACCTTTTTTGCATTGGCAGGGCTGACCTTCTTTTCCTCTACCATATAAATCAGCCGTGCAAGGTGTTTCGGCGAAAAACAAACCTTTTCCGGTTCTGTACCGTATTCTTTTATCAGGCGAAGAACTTCCCCCATAAACCATGCTGCTGTCCTTTTGGGATTCTGACTGAGTTCTGCTGTTTTTTCAAAAAGATCAGCCAGATGTGCCGATTCCGTCAAAACTCTGGCATCATAATCGGAAAGTCCCATCTCATCCTGATATATCTGCTGCTTTTCTTCCCGCAGCTGTGGCTGCGTATTACGGATTCTCTGAATCCATTCATCTGAAATATGAACCGGCGGCAGATCCGGATCCGGAAAATATCGATAATCCTTAGCGTCTTCCTTTGATCTCATGGCACGAGAGCTTTCTTTATTGTCGTCCCACCGCCTTGTCTCCTGAATTACCGGCCTTCCCATTTCAAGAAGCTCGATCTGTCTCTCCCGTTCAGCTTCAATCGCTCTTGTGATGGCTTTGAAAGAATTCAGGTTCTTCATCTCTGTTCTGGTTCCCCAGACATCGCTTCCTGACTCACAGACAGAAAGGTTGACATCTGCACGCATGGAACCTTCCTGAAGCTTACAGTCCGAAATTCCAAGATACTGCATCATACAGCGAAGTTTATCCAGATATGCAATAACCTCCTCAGCGCTTCTCATATCCGGTTCGGAAACAATCTCGATCAGAGGTACTCCGCTTCTATTATAATCTACCAGTGAACAGTCTTCCCATTCGTCATGGATCAGTTTACCAGCATCTTCTTCCATATGTATTTCATGGATCCTGATCTTTTTCTTTCCGGCTGAGGTTTCAATCTCTATCCATCCATCATGACACAACGGCAGATAGAGCTGTGATATCTGATAATTCTGCGGATTGTCAGGATAAAAATAATTTTTCCGGTCAAATTTGCATAGTTGATTGATCTGACAATTTGCCGCAATTCCGGCTTTCAGTGCAAATTCCACCACCTGACGGTTCAGAACCGGAAGAGAACCGGGCATCCCGGCACATACCGGACAGGTATGGGTATTTGGCTCTCCGCCAAATTCCGTAGAACAGCCGCAGAAAATTTTGGTTTTTGTGGCAAGCTCTATATGAACCTCCAGTCCGATCACGGTCTTATACTGTCTCATACCTCTGTGCCTCCTTTTTCTGCTGATGGAAATTTCCCCCGTGCATTTTCAAATACAGCCGCTGACCGGATCAGCGTATTTTCTCCAAAACAAGGGCCAATCATCTGAAATCCTACGGGCAGCCCTTTTCTGTCAAAGCCACCCGGAAGGGAAATGGCAGGAAGGGCGCAGAGATTTACTGCTACTGTATAAATATCACCCAGATACATGGTAAGAGGATCTTTCAGGCTTTCTCCCAGCTTTGGAGCCGTATGGGGAGCCGCCGGAGCAAGAATCACATCATACTTCTCAAAGGCCTGGTCAAATTCTTTTTTAATCAGAGCTTTTGCCTTTAATGCTTTCAGATAATAAGCGTCATAATAACCGGAGCTCAAAACAAATGAGCCCAGCATGATTCTGTTTTTTACCTCTTTTCCGAACCCCTGCGTTCTTGTTTTTCTGTACATATCATGAAGTCCCTGATATTCTGCCGCACGAAATCCATACTTTACACCGTCAAATCTTTCCAGATTGGAGCTTGCTTCTGCACAGGCAATGATATAATATGCCGGGATTACATATTCCGTGGTTTTCATTGAAAAAAATTCCACTTCAGCTCCCAGTTCCTCCAAAAGCTTCAGAGAAGCAAGAAAAACCTTGCGGACTCCTTCTTCCATTCCCTCTGCCATATATTCTTCAGGAACGCCAAACCGCATTCCCTTCAGATCTTTCCCTGAAGTCAGCCCAGGTTTCGGAAGTTCTCTCCTGAGAGAAGTGCTGTCCTTTGGATCATATCCGGCAATTACCTGAAGGAGAGCAGCACAGTCTTCTGTATTTTTTCCCACAGGACCAATCTGATCAAGAGAAGACGCATATGCCACCAGACCATATCGGGATACGGTTCCATAGGTTGGCTTGATTCCGGTCACTCCGCAAAAAGCGCTGGGCTGACGAATGGAACCGCCTGTGTCGGATCCAAGAGCCATATATGCCTCTCCGGCCGCAACTGCCGCACAGGAACCCCCTGATGAACCGCCCGGTACATGCTCTGTATTCCACGGATTTGCCGTAACACCAAAAGCAGATGTTTCTGTTGTACTTCCCATGGCAAATTCGTCCATATTCGTTTTTCCTATGAGGATCATTCCTGCCTGTTCCAGACGGTCGATCACCTCAGCCTGATATGTAGGAATAAAATTTTCCAGTATTCCGGATGCACAGGTTGTCTTTTTACCTCTGATACAGATATTATCCTTTACCGCGATCGGTACTCCTGCCAAAGGACCTGTATAGATTCCCTGCTCAATTCCTTTCTGAACCTGCTCTGCCCTCTTATATGCGTCCTCTTCATAAAGATCCAAGTATGCATGAATTTTCTTTTCTTTTTTTCTGATCTGGTGAAACACACTTTCTACACTGTCTGAAACGCAGATCTTTTTTCCCCTGATATTACGGGACAGTTCCAGTGCAGTCATCTGGCTTAATTCCATTTATGTCACTTCCTATCCTATTGTCTTCGGCACATGATACTGGCCGTCTTTTGTTCTTGGCGCATTAAACAGCATGGCAGTTTTCTGGTTTTCATTTACGATTTCATCCTCACGGAACACATTCTCACTGCCAAAAATATGGGACATAGGCTCTGTACCTTCTGTATCCAGCTGATCCAGCTTCTCTACATAGGTAAGCATTTTCTGCATTTCCGCCCGTGCGGCCTCCCGTTCTTCCTCTTCCAGAGAAAGCTTTGCAAGAAGGCAGACATTTTCCATTGTTTCATCATCTATGATCTTTGCCATGGATATTCCTCTTTTCTGCTTTTTGATTCCCTGTTAACCTGAAATATTTTTCCTGTATCCGGATCAGGGTTCCAGACGGTTCATGTCTCTTGGAAACAAACAGGCTTCACGGACATTTTCCTCTCCCAGAAGCTGCATCGTCAGCCGTTCCAGGCCAATCCCCAATCCGCCATGAGGCGGCATACCATGTTTAAAAGCATCCAGATACTGTTCCATGCCTTCTTCTTCCATCCCTCTGTCTGCAATCTTGGCGGTAAGCTGCTGATAATCATGAATGCGCTGTCCTCCAGTTGTAACCTCAAGACCACGGAACAAAAGATCAAAGCTCAGCGTAAAACGCGGATCTGCCGGATCATCCATTGCATAAAACGGCCGCTTTTTTGACGGGTAATGAGTGACAAATACAAAATCAGAATTATATTCTTCCTTAAAATACCTTCCGATCAGAGCTTCCTCCTCCGGTTCCAGATCGTAAGGATTGCGGACGGGCCTGTTATATTTTTCTGAAACAAGTTCTTTTGCCTTCTCAAACTGTACTGCCGGAATCCTGTCTACATTTGGAAGCTCCAGTTTCAATAAAGACAGTTCTTTATCATAACTTTTTTTTAAAAGAGCCATGGCATATTGAAGATATCCGGTTTCCATGGACATGATTTCCTGAAAGCTGTCTATATATCCCATTTCCAGATCCAGACTGGTATATTCGTTTAAGTGACGTTTGGTATTGTGCTTTTCCGCCCGGAATACAGGACCTGTTTCAAACACTCTGTCAAATACTCCCACCATCATCTGTTTATAAAACTGCGGACTTTGCGCCAGAACAGCCGGCTTATGAAAATAACTCAGTTTAAAAACATTTGCTCCGCCCTCTGCTCCTCTGGCTCCTAATTTTGGGGTATGGATCTCTGTAAAACCATGTTCATAAAGATAATCCCGAAAAGCTCTCACAAGAGCCTCCTGAATCCTGAATTTGGAACGTTCCCTGATATTTCGAAGCGCAACGGAACGCATATTCAGCTTTGACTCAAGCGAAGTATTCAGTTTCCATTTGTCTATGGCAAGAGGCATAGATTCTACCGGGAAAGACAATATCTTCACACCTGTGATCCTCAGTTCCCGTCCATGAGGAGCCCGCTCCTCTTTTTTCAGAATTCCTTTCACCTGTACAGTCATTGCTTCTTTCAGCTGATGAACTGAACAGTCCGGAATTTTATTTTCCAGAACAGTCTGAAACAGCCCCTCTCTTTTTCTCAATATTATAAAAGCCACATCGCCCATATTTCGGATGCTGTGAACGGCTCCTTCAATCACTGCTTCCCGGTCCAGCAGGGAAGTACTCATAAGCTCATCCCAGTCCGTACTGTTTTTTTTCCATTTCCCATCCGTATATTCCATATCCTCATCCTCCATTACGTCAGTGGCTTATTATTTTTTCATGTTACTCCTCGTTATTCCTCAAAAAACAGCATCAGGATCATCTGGGCTGTTTCCACCATGTTCGTTCCTGAATCCATACTGCATTTCTGTATATAGCGATATGCTTCCTCCTCACTGAGGTGGTTTCTCTGCATCAGGATCAGTTTTGCATTGGAAATATAATTCTGCTCTTTCCAGCTTCTGTTCTTGTTTTTTTTCTTTTCTTTCCTTCTGCGTCGTTCCTGCTGAGTCAGCATCATATGAACAGTATTAATCAGATCGCAGGTCTTGACAGGCATTTCCACACAGAGGACAGAATCCGGTACCTGGCATATAAACCCTGCCGATGCCAGCAGGAGCATTTCAAATCCCTCCGGCATACATTCCTTAATCTCCAGATATCCTGTATCAGAAAGCCGGCGTCCACATATCAGCACACCATTTCCAAGCTCCGATAAATAAGAAAGAGCGCCTGATCCGGAACTGCTCACTGCCGCCACCGAAAAACCATGCCGTTCCAGAACCGCACGCAGCTTCTTTGCGTCTTCAATTTTCGGTAATGCGATCACAATGCTGTCCATATGTTCCTCTCCTTAATCCTTCCAAAACCCGGATTCCTTTTTACGGGCTACAGACGGTACAAATACTCCTCAACCTCCCAGTCTGTTACCTGCCGCGTATATCTCAGCCATTCTTTTTTCTTAGACTCCACATAAATCCTGCAGAAATCCTCTCCCAGGATTTCTCTGATCCAGGAACTGTTTTCAAAAATATCGATTGCTTCTTTCAAAGTCTCCGGAAGACAGTCCGGATTCTCCGTTTCCCCCGCTTTCAGAGGAACCAGCCGTTTTCGAATACCGTCCATCCCTGCTGCCAGGCATACCGCCAGCACAAGATAAGGATTTGCCGCAGCATCCGGGCTCCTCAGTTCTACCATGGACTCCTGTCCTCTGAAAAACGGGATCCTTACAAGAGATTTCTGATCTGAATCTGTCCAGGTAAGTTCAGTAGGCGCCCCGTATCCGGGAACCAGGCGCTTGTAAGAATTCACCAGCGGATTGGTGATCAGCGCCATTTCTCTGCTGTGTGCAAGAAGACCTCCTGCAAAATAAAATGCCGCATCACTGATTTTCCCCGGTGTCTCCTTACACTCAAAAATATTCTGTCCGTCTTTTACAAGAGAAAATTTCAGATGCATACCGGAACCATTAAACTCTGATCTGGGCTTTGGCATAAAAGTTGCATGGAGTCCATGGCGTCTGGCAACTGTACGGACTGCCATCTTAAAAGTCATGACACAGTCGGCGATCCTGCCCGCTTCCCCGTATC
This sequence comes from Blautia caecimuris, assembly GCF_024622975.1. Lineage (GTDB taxonomy): Bacteria > Bacillota > Clostridia > Lachnospirales > Lachnospiraceae > Blautia_A > Blautia_A caecimuris. The sequence goes on from NZ_JANJZT010000026.1 coordinate 33,465, forward strand.
TGAAATCAATTTCATGCTGTGCCGGTGCTTTTTCATGGTGGGAGGATTCTACCTCCACCCCCATATCTTCCAAAGTAAGAACCATGTCTCTCCGTGCGTTTTCTCCAAGATCCAGAGGACTCACATCCAAATATCCTGCCTGCTCATGACTGACAGTAGTGGGAATTCCATTATCGTCTGTATGAAACAGAAAAAACTCACATTCCGGATCTGCAAAAAACGTATATCCTTCTTCTCCTGCTTTTTCCAGATTCTGCTTCAGGATATATCGTGAACTGTTCTTATACGGTGTACCGTCTGCACAGTAGAGGTCACACAGAAATCTGGCCACCTTTCCCTGCTGAGGCCGCCAGGGAAGGATTGCAAACGTATCAAGATCCGGGTAAAGAAACATTTCTGCCTCATTCTCCATACATTCACCTGTTATCAGTGTCCAGTCTACTCTGCATCTGTTATCCAGTACCCGCGGAAGTTCTCTGGATGTCACTGCGATATTTTTAATAACACCAAACATATCTGTAAACTGAAGGCGGATAAATTCCACATCCTCTTCTTCAACCAGCTGTAATATTTCCTTTCTGGAATAATTCCCCATGTTATTCTCTCCTTAATCGCTAAATTAAAAAAGGCGCACTTCCAACAGTATCCCCATTGAAAGAACGCCTTTGTTCATGCAGGTATTATAGCAATGTGTTTTTCCTTTGTCAACAAATTCCTGAAGAAGATCTCCTATAAACTTTCGACAAAATTCTTCACAGAATCAGAGATTGGTATATCCCATCAGAGATTCATCCACAGCTCTGGCAGCCTCTCTTCCTTCCCGGATTGCCCAGACAACAAGAGACTGTCCTCTGCGCATATCTCCTGCTGCAAATACACGGGGAACCGTCGTAGCATAGCCGTCCGGAGCCGTCTCCACATTGGTTCTTTCATTTACCGCTACCTGAAAAGCATCTGTCACATATTTCTGGCTTCCCAGAAATCCGGCTGCGATCAGAACCAGATCGGCAGTGATCACTTTCTCCGTTCCCTCGGCCGGAATCATGATCATCCTTCCTGTTTTTTCATCCCTTTTACTTTGCAGTCCAACTGTCTTTGCCTTGCAAATATTCCCTTTTTTGTCGGCAATAAACTCTGTAACCGTTGTCTGGTATACTCTTGGATCCTTTCCAAAGACAGCAATGGCCTCTTCCTGTCCATAGTCGGTTTTCAGAACTCTCGGCCACTGTGGCCACGGATTATCAGCAGCTCTTTCAGCCGGAGGCTTCGGCATCATTTCCAGCTGTGTAACAGATTTGGCTCCCAGACGGATCACTGTTCCCACACAGTCGTTTCCGGTATCGCCTCCGCCTATCACAAGAACATGCCTGTCTCTGGCCATCTCATATGGTATCTTTGTAAAATCACTGTCCAGAAGAGCTCTGGTTACTGTTCCCAGGAAATCTACGGCAAACCATATTCCCTTTGCGTCTCTTCCCGGCACTCTGATATCTCTGGGAGACGAAGCTCCGCAGGTCAGAAGTACTCTGTCATACGTTTTCAGAAGCTCCTCTGCTTTGACATCTTTTCCCACGTCTGTCTTTACTTTAAAGATTACACCTTCTTCTTCCATCAGACGGATTCTGCGGTCTACTACAGATTTTTCCAGCTTCATATTTGGAATTCCATACCGCAGCAGACCTCCGGGACGATCGCTTCTTTCATAAACAACCACCGTATGTCCTCTCCGGTTCAGCTCCTGCGCCGCTGCAAGACCGGCTGGTCCGCTTCCTACGATTGCAACTGTTTTTCCGGTACGAACCTTTGGTTTCTGAGGCTTCACCCAGCCTTCTGCAAATGCGGTTTCAATAATGGCTCTTTCGTTTTCTTTGGTTGCCACCGGCTCTCCGTCCAGATTGCAGGTACAGGCAGCCTCACAGAGAGCCGGACACACTCTGGACGTAAATTCCGGAAAGCTGTGTGTCTTGGTCAGCCTTAAATAAGCCTGTTTCCAGTTCCCTGTGTATACCAGATCATTTATCTCTGGCACCAGATTGTGCAGAGGACAACCGGAAGTCATTCCTGCGATCATTGCGCCTGACTGGCAGAAGGGAACGCCGCAGGCCATACAGCGTGCTCCCTGCAGTCTTTGTTTTTCGAGGCTTAAAGGGAAACGAAATTCATGAAAGTCCGCAATTCTCACCTTAGGAGCCAGTACCTTTGCATTTTCTCTTTTATATTCCAAAAATCCTGTTGGTTTTCCCATAGCTTCCTCCTTAATGTTTTACTCCGATACTTTCATAAAAAGCTTCCATTTGTGCCTGTTCACCGGTAAGACCTTTTTCTTCAAGCTTGGCGCTTAAAGTAAGCATCCTTTTATATTCATCCGGAATCAGCTTTTTAAAATGAGGAAGATAATATGCAAAGTTATCCAGAATTTTTTTACCAAGCTCTGACCCAGTCGCCTTCACATGGGCCTCGATCAGATTCCTCAGCTCCTGTCTGTCATATTTATTTTCCACCTGTTCGATAGAGATCATCGCTTTATTGATATTCCGGTAAAGCATGTTCTCTGTATCCAGTACATAAGCGATGCCGCCGCTCATACCCGCCGCAAAGTTTTTGCCGGTCTTTCCAAGAACCACAACCCGGCCTCCGGTCATGTATTCGCAGCCGTGCTCGCCTACACCCTCTACCACAGCGCAGGCCCCGGAATTTCTCACTGCAAACCGTTCTCCGGCCACGCCGTTGATAAAGGCGGTTCCGCTTGTGGCGCCGTAAAGAGCCACATTTCCCACAATAATATTTTCTTCTGCCTTATATCCGGCCTTTTCCGGAACTTTTACGATCAGCCTGCCGCCGGACAGCCCCTTGCCAAAATAATCATTGCTGTCACCGGTAAGACAAAGCGTCAGACCTTTTGGGATAAACGCTCCAAAACTTTGTCCGCCGGCACCTTTGCAGTTGATTACAATGGAATCATCCGGAAGACCTGCTGGGTTCTGTCTGGTAATTTCTGCTCCCAGGATTGTTCCAAATGTACGATCTGTATTGGTCACTTCCACGTTTAATTCCGCCTTTGTTCCGCCGGAGACAGCCCGAATACATTTTTTCAGAAGAATTTTTTCATCTAACGTTTTTTCCAGTTCAAAATTATAAACAGCCCTGGAATCAAAGGTCACCTTCTGTGTTTTGCCTGTGTAAGGATTATCCAGGATAGCGCTCAGGTCTACTTTTCCGATATGCGGTTCGTCAGCCCTGTCCGCCGCCTTGAGAAGATCACTTCTTCCTACCATCTCGTCAACGGTACGCACGCCCAGTCTGGCCATATATTCCCGCAGCTCTTCTGCAATAAATTTCATGAAATTTTCCACATATTCAGGTTTTCCCCGGAAACGCTTCCGAAGCTCCGGATTCTGTGTAGCTACACCTACAGGACAGGTATCCAGATTGCAGACTCGCATCATCACACAACCCATGGTTACAAGAGGCGCTGTGGCAAATCCAAATTCCTCTGCTCCTAAAAGCGCCGCAATGGCAACGTCACGTCCGCTCATGAGCTTTCCGTCTGTTTCAATACGCACCCGACTGCGAAGTCCGTTTTTCAGAAGTGTCTGGTGAGTTTCACTAAGTCCCAGTTCCCATGGAAGTCCCGCATTGTGTATGGAGCTTCTGGGGGCAGCTCCAGTTCCTCCATCGTATCCGGAGATCAGAATAGTCTGGGCTCCTGCCTTGGCCACTCCGGCAGCTACTGTTCCTACTCCCGCCTCTGATACAAGTTTTACCGAAATATCCGCAAATTTATTTGCATTTTTCAGATCATAGATCAGCTGGGCCAGATCTTCAATGGAGTAAATGTCATGATGCGGCGGAGGGGAGATCAGACTTACTCCGGGAGTGGAATGGCGGGTTTTTGCAACCCATGGATAAACCTTCTTTGCCGGAAGGTGTCCGCCCTCGCCCGGTTTTGCCCCCTGCGCCATCTTGATCTGGATTTCTTTTGCCGATACAAGATAACGGCTGGTCACGCCAAATCGTCCGCTGGCAACCTGTTTGATGGCAGAACAGCGGTCATCCGCCGATCCGGAGGAAGCAATCCTCTCCTCACTTTCCCCGCCTTCACCTGTGTTGGACTTTCCATGAAGATGATTCATTGCAATAGCAAGGGTCTCATGGGCTTCCTGTGAAATGGAACCATAAGACATGGCGCCTGTCTTGAAGCGCTTCACAATCTCCTCAACGCTTTCCACCTCATCCAGAGGGACTGGATTTTCTGAATAAACAAAATCCATCAGTCCCCTTAAAGATCCGTGATTCTCCTTATCTACCAGTTTTGTATACTCTTTAAACATCTCATAGCTTCCGCATTTTGCAGACTGTTGGAGTAAATGAATGGTTCTTGGATTATAGCGATGCTCTTCTCCCTGACTGCGCATTTTGTGCGCACCCACACTGTCAAGAGTCAGATCCGTATTCAGCCCCAGAGGGTCAAAGGCTTCCGAATGGAGTTTTTCCACATTTTCCTCAATATCCTCCAGAGTAATACCACCGATCCGGCTTACGGTTCCGGTAAAATACTTATCGATCACCTCTTTGGAGATACCTACCGCCTCAAAGATCTGGGATCCCTGGTAGGACTGGATCGTGGAGATTCCCATTTTAGACGCAATCTTTACGATTCCACTCAGTACTGCATGATTATAGTCTTCTACTGCCGCATAATAGTCCTTGTCCAGCATGTGATTATCAATCAGCTCCCGGATGGTTTCCTGGGCAAGATACGGATTGACTGCACTTGCACCATATCCCAGAAGAGCAGCAAAATGATGAACCTCTCTGGGCTCTCCGGATTCTACGATAATAGCCAGAGAAGTACTTTTCTTGGTTTTTACCAGATGCTGATGCACCGCGGAAACTGCCAGAAGAGACGGGATCGCCATATGGTTCTCATCTACTCCCCGGTCTGAAAGCACCAGAATATTGGCGCCTTCCCGGAATACCTTGTCCACCTCCACAAAAAGACGATCCATTGCCCGCTCCAGTCTGGTGCTCTTATAATAGAGAGTCGATACAACGGCGGACCGCAGGCCTTCCTGCTTCAGATTTTTGATCTTCAGCATATCCGTATTGGTCAGGATCGGGTGCAGGATTTTCAGGACACGACAGTTTTCCGGCTGCTGCACCAGAAGATTTCCGTCCTTTCCTGCATAAACACTGGTAGATGTAACAATTTCCTCACGGATAGCATCAATGGGAGGATTTGTCACCTGTGCAAAAAGCTGTTTAAAATAATCAAACAAAGGGCGGTGTTCTCTGGACAGAACCGCAAGAGGGGTATCAGCTCCCATGGCTCCGATGCTTTCCGCTCCATTTAACGCCATATTTCTGATGGAAGTCCGGTACTGCTCATAGGTATAGCCGAAAGCCTTCTGAAGCCTCGCCCTCTGCTCCTCTGTATATTCCTCCACACGGACATTGGGGATTTTGATATCTTTCAGACGTACCAGATTGCTGTTCAGCCACTCTCCGTACGGCTGCGCTTTGGCATATTTTTCTTTCAGCTCATTATCGTCGATCACCTTGCCCTGAACCGTATCTACCAGAAGGATTTTTCCCGGATGGAGGCGCTCCTTCAGAACAATATTTTCTTCCGGTACCGGAAGCACACCTACCTCAGAAGAAAGGATCATATATCCGTCAGAAGTAATATAATATCTGGAAGGACGAAGACCGTTTCTGTCAAGAACTGCGCCCATTACATCTCCATCCGAAAACAGAATAGAAGCCGGGCCGTCCCAGGGTTCCATCATTGTCGCATAGTACTGATAGAAATCCCTTTTTTCCTGGGAAATTGTATCATTGTATGCCCAGGGTTCCGGAATCGTGATCATAACCGCAAGAGGAAGCTCCATACCGCTCATAACAAGAAATTCCAGTGTGTTGTCAAGCATGGCGGAATCAGAACCGTTTCGGTTCACCACCGGAAGTACCTTGTGAAGTTCTCCTTTCAGATAGGGAGATTCCATGTTTTCCTCTCTTGCCAGCATCTTGTCTGCATTTCCACGGATGGTATTGATCTCTCCGTTATGAACAATAAAGCGGTTTGGATGTGCTCTTTCCCAGCTGGGATTGGTATTGGTACTGAACCGTGAATGGACCATTGCAATGGCGGATTCATAATCCTTATTCTGAAGATCCGCAAAGAAAGTCCGAAGCTGCCCCACCAGAAACATTCCTTTATACACAATGGTCCTGCTGCTCATGGACACCACATAGGTATTATCATTGCTCTGTTCAAATTCCCGACGGGCAATATAAAGCCTCCGGTCAAAACTGATTCCGGCTTCCACATCCTGGGGTTTCCGTATAAATGCCTGCATGATACAGGGCATACATTCTCTTGCCTTACTTCCCAGAACCTCCGGAAATACCGGAACCGTCCTCCAGCCCAGAAGCTTCAGATCTTCCTTTTCAAGAATAATCTCAAACATTTTTTTCGCCTGTGCACGGCGGATCTCATGCTGCGGAAAAAACAGCTGGGCAATTCCATATTCCCTTTCTCCGCCAATATCAAATCCCTCTTTTTTGCATACTTTTTTAAAAAATTTATGGGAAATCTGCAGAAGGATCCCTACTCCGTCACCAGTCTCGCCTTCTGCATCCTTTCCTGCACGATGTTCCAGATGCTCTACAATCCTCAGGGCATTGGCAACTGTTTCATGTGTTTTTTTGCCTTTAATATTTACTACTGCACCGATACCGCAGTTATCATGTTCAAACTCCCGGCGATAAAGCCCCTGTTGTTCTTCCTTTCTCACTTCTTTCATAATCCTCATCCTCCTGTATCTTTAATCAGATATCCTCATTTCCTTCCTGTGTGCACTGGCCGCCTCCACAAATCCCCGGAAAAGAGGATGCGCATGATTTGGTCGTGACTTAAATTCAGGATGTCCCTGCGTTCCCTGAAAAAACGGATGATCTTCCAGTTCAATCATTTCCACGATTCTTCCGTCCGGAGATGTTCCGGCGATCACCATTCCGTTCTCTGACAGTTCCTGCCGATACGCATTGCTGACCTCATAGCGGTGTCTGTGGCGTTCCCTGATCTCCCTTGTTCCAAAAAGCGCCTCTGCTCTGGAGCCCTCTGCAAGAATACAGGGATAACTTCCCAGCCGCAGAGTTCCTCCCAGATCCTCCACTTTTTCCTGATCCGGCATAAGCGCGATTACCGGATGACCTGTTGAAGGAGCCAGTTCTATACTGTTTGCATCCTCATAGCCCAGTACATGACGGACAAATTCTACAATAGCCATCTGCATTCCCAGACAGATTCCCAGGTAGGGGATCCTGTGAACCCTTGCATACTGTGCTGCCAGAATCATACCCTCGGTTCCCCGGTTTCCGAAGCCGCCGGGAACAAGGATCCCGTCCGCTGTATGGAGCAGCTGATCCATATTTTTTTCATTTAATTCCTCGGAATCAATCCATATAAGCTCTGTCTTTGCCCTGCAGGATATCCCGCCGTGCTTCAATGCCTCCACTACACTTAAATATGCGTCGTGGAGCTGCGTATATTTTCCAACGATGGCAATGTTCACCGTTGTTTCCGGAGCCCGGAGATCTGCCACCATCGCTTCCCAGTCACGAAGATCCGGCTTTCTGTTTTCCATACGAAGGCTTTCCAGCACTACATCTGCCAGTTTCTCTCTTTCCATTGCCAGAGGCGCTTCATAAAGATATTCCACATCCAGATTCTGCAGTACATGACTGACCGGAACATTACAGAACAGGGCAATTTTCTGCCGGATTTCTTCGGTAAGAGGATATTCGCTTCTGCATATGAGAACATCCGGCTGGATCCCCATTCCCTGAAGTTCCTTTACACTTGCCTGGGTAGGTTTTGTTTTCATTTCTCCAGATGCTTTCAGATATGGGATCAGAGTAACATGGAGCAGGACAGCATTTTCGTGTCCTGTCTCCTGCTGAAACTGGCGGATTGCCTCCAGAAAAGGCTGGCTTTCTATATCCCCTACAGTTCCTCCCACCTCAATGATGGCGATTCGGTCCTCATCCTGTTTTTTTGCACGGTAAAAGCGGCTTTTAATCTCATTTGTAATATGAGGTATCACCTGAACGGTTCCTCCTCCAAAATCTCCGTGCCTTTCCTTCTGAAGAACAGACCAGTATATTTTTCCGGTTGTCACATTGGAATTTTTGTCCAGATTTTCATCGATAAAACGTTCGTAGTGACCAAGATCCAGATCTGTTTCTGTTCCGTCTTCTGTAACAAATACTTCTCCATGCTGGATAGGGTTCATAGTTCCCGGATCCATATTAATATAGGGATCAAATTTCTGCATGGTCACCTGATATCCTCTGGCTTTCAGAAGCCTTCCAAGGGACGCTGCTGTGATTCCCTTTCCAAGACCGGATACCACTCCTCCGGTAACAAATACATATTTTACCATCTTCGATTTCCTCCTCCAGATCATAAAAAAGCGTCGGAAGCCTGAAAGGGGAGGGTAAGCCCCAAAGCTTCTGACGCCTTTGTCAGATATTACTGATCTGTTTAAAATATGTTCCCTACTATAACCTATTTTTTTTCGTTTGTAAAGATATTTTTAACAAAATTTCAAGTCAGCAAATTTCAAAAGCTCCGATTCGCTCTTATCGGATCTCCATGGGATAATTTCCGTCAAAGCAGGCTCTGCATAAAGGCAGTCCCCCTGCCATCCCTTCCAGATATTCCAGCTTCATATAGCCCAGAGAATCGGCGCCGATCATACGGCAGATCTCCTCTGTACTGTGGATGGATGCGATCAGCTGATCGTTGGAAGGAACGTCCGTCCCAAAATAACAGGGATGAAGAAAAGGCGGAGACGAGATCCTTACATGAACTTCTCTGGCTCCTGCCTTCTTCAGCATATGGATCAGATTGGCAATGGTGGTTCCTCTTACTATGGAATCATCTACCAGAACGATCCTTTTCCCTTTTACTGCTGATTCCAGTACGCTGAGTTTCATATGTACACTGGATTCTCTTTCCTTTTGCGTAGGTTTAATAAAGGTTCTTCCTATATAGCTGTTTTTATAAAAGGCAAGACCAAAGGGAATTCCAGATTCCTCTGAGTAGCCTTTTGCCGCCGGAATGCCGGAATCCGGAACGCCGGTAACCAGATCCGCCTCCACCGGATAGGACCTTGCAAGAGATTTTCCACCCCGGATACGGGCATCATAAATTCCAACTCCGTCCAGAACGCTGTCAAGCCGGGCAAAGTAAATATATTCAAATACACAATGTGCAGTTTTTTCTCCGGCAAGCTCACGGTTGGATCGTATCCCCTCCCGGGAAATGATCACCATCTCTCCCGGCTCCACATCACGGACAAACTCAGCACCTACAGAATTCAGTGCGCAGCTTTCGGAAGCAAGCACATACGTGTGATCTCTTTTTCCAATACAAAGAGGCTTCAGTCCATAAGGATCGCGGACACCGATAAGCTTTCTTGGACTCATGATCACCAGACCGTAAGCCCCCTTTAATTTTCGCGCTGTTTTTAAAACTGCTTCCTCTACGGAATCGGAATGAACTCTTTCTCTTGCAATATGAAAAGCGATTACCTCAGAATCTGTTGTCGTATGAAAAACGGCCCCATTCTGGATCAGTTCCCATTTCAGTTCTTTTGTGTTGATCAGATTTCCATTATGGGCAAGGGCAAGTGTTCCCTTAATATAAGACAGTACAAGAGGCTGCGCGTTTTCTGCCACAGAAGCTCCGGTAGTAGAATACCGCACATGTCCGATCCCCAGATCTCCTGACATTTTTTCCAGTGTTTCCCGGCGGAGCACCTCACTTACCAGCCCCAGATCCTTATGAAACTGAATATTTCCAGCTTCTCCCTTTGTATTGGAAACTGCAAGTCCGCAGGACTCCTGTCCTCTGTGCTGCAGTGCCGTAAGACCATAATAAACAGCCGGTACCACATTCCCTCCTTCCAGGTCATAAATTCCAAACACACCACAGGCTTCTTTTAATTCTGCCATCTTATGTCCTCCTCTCTTTTTCACACTGCCATTATAGTGTGATAAAATTTTTTGTCAAGTTTTTTGTAAAAAGTTATTGACAACCGTAATTTTTTGTGTATACTACTTCACATAAGCAAAGACGCTTTGAATCTTGACCATCAGGATCCGAGGCGTCTTTTTTATTTTCTGAAACCTATACCTGAAAGGAGAAACTCTTTATGGAAAAAAATATTCCCGAACTGTATGGAAGCCTTGTTTTTAACGACAGGATCATGAGGAACAAATTACCTAAGGATATGTACAAGGCTCTGCGCAAAACCATCCAGAACGGCACGCATCTGGAACTGGATGTTGCCAATTCTGTAGCTGTTGCAATGAAAGAATGGGCCATTGAAAACGGTGCAACCCATTATACTCACTGGTTCCAGCCAATGACCAATTTTACAGCCGAAAAACATGACAGTTTTATTTCTCCTGCAGGAGACGGACAGATCATTATGGATTTTTCCGGAAAGGAACTGGTAAAAGGAGAGCCGGATGCCTCCAGCTTTCCATCCGGAGGACTTCGTGCAACTTTTGAAGCCAGAGGCTACACTGCATGGGATCCGACTTCTCCGGCTTTTATCAAAGACCGTACTCTTTATATTCCGACGGCTTTCTGTTCCTACAGCGGAGAAGCTCTGGACAAAAAAACTCCTCTTCTCCGTTCCATGGATACGCTGAACAGAGAAGCCGTGAAGATTCTTCATCTTCTTGGAAATAACGAGATAAAGCATATCAATACCACCGTAGGTCCGGAGCAGGAATACTTTCTGGTAGATAAGAATCTTTACAATCAGCGAAAAGACCTGATTTTCTGCGGCCGTACACTGATCGGCGCTCCGGCGCCAAAAGGCCAGGAAATGGAGGATCACTACTTCGGAACTCTGAAACCCCGTGTATCTGCCTATATGCACGATCTGGATGAAGAGCTGTGGAAACTGGGAATACCTGCAAAAACCAAACATAACGAAGTTGCTCCGGCACAGCATGAACTTGCTCCGGTTTTTGATACCACCAATGTTGCCGTAGACCACAATCAGCTTACAATGGAAATCATGAAAAAGGTTGCTGACCGCCACGATCTGGTATGTCTCCTTCACGAAAAGCCTTTTGAGGGAATCAACGGAAGCGGTAAGCACAACAACTGGTCCATGATCACCGACACCGGCGTAAATCTTCTGGATCCCGGCAAAACACCTGCCGAAAACACACAGTTTCTGGTATTTCTGGTAGCTGTTATCAAGGCCGTGGACGACTATGCAGATCTCCTCCGTATCTCAGTTGCCAGCGCGGGAAATGACCATCGTCTTGGCGCCAACGAGGCACCGCCTGCTGTAGTTTCCATTTTTCTTGGGGATGAGCTGACCGACGTTCTCAGGGCAATTGAAAATGATGAATATTTCAGCAGTCATGATTCTGTGCAGATGGATATCGGTGCCAAGGTACTTCCGCATTTCATTAAAGATACAACTGACCGAAACCGTACTTCTCCTTTTGCTTTCACAGGAAATAAATTTGAGTTCCGTATGCTGGGTTCCTCATCCTCTGTGGCAAACCCCAACATCATCCTGAATACGGCAGTTGCAGAAGCACTTCATCAGTTTTCAGAACAGCTTAAGGAGGTCCCTGCTGATAGAATGGAAACAGCTGTTCACAATCTTCTGAAAGAAACGGTGACTGAGCACAAAAGAATTATCTTTAACGGAAACGGATATACAGATGAATGGCTTAAGGAAGCCGCAGACCGCGGACTTTATAATCTGGTTTCCACACCGGATGCTCTGCCTCATTTTACAGATACTAAAAATAAAGAGCTTCTGATCTCACATAAAATTTTTACAGAACCCGAACTTTATTCCCGCTATGAGATCAAGCTTGAAAACTATGTGAAAACACTTCACATTGAATCCTGCACTATGGCAGAGATCATTCAGAAGGATCTGATCCCGGCTGTCTGCACCTATATGGAACAGATCGCTCATACAGCCAGTCTGAAGAAGGCTGTCGTTCCGGATATCTCTGTCTCCGGCGAAGCTGAACTTCTGAAAAAACTGACGGCACTTTCTGAAAATATGATGACAGAACTTTCCGCCCTGAAATCAGATACCGCCCGGGCTCAGGAAACAGCGGATCTTCTGGAAAGTGCCAGAATGTACCAGAAAACAGTCCTCACAGATATGGATAAACTCCGCAGCTTTGCGGATGAAGCAGAAACACTGCTTCCTGAAACTGTTCTTCCATATCCTGCCTATGGCAAACTTCTTTTTTCTGTATAAACAGAGGTAAGCATTACCAATTTCATATTCAGGTAAATACAGAGGATATCCTGCAAGTCAGACTTGCTCAATTTGATTATCGATTTCCTCATCCATTCGTCATATATCATAACGGATATCCTCTGTTTTACATATTATAAAGCTTCGTAAAGGCGCGAGAAAATCTGATTTTCCCGCGCTTTTTCGATATAAAAAGGAAAAGGGGAGATTTATTATGGAATTTTCAGCAGTAAACACGATCTGGGTGCTGATAGGTGCCGCGCTTGTCTTCTTTATGCAGGCTGGTTTTGCAATGGTAGAAACAGGTTTTACCCGTGCCAAAAATGCAGGCAACATCATTATGAAAAATCTGATGGATTTCTGTATTGGTACACCGACTTTCTGGATTATCGGATTCGGTATCATGTTTGGTACAGGAAACGGATTCTTTGGTTCCATCCACGGAATTGCATCTGAAGCGAACTATGGTAATGCAATGCTTCCGGATGGTGTACCTTTCTGGGCATTTCTTATTTTTCAGACTGTTTTCTGTGCCACTTCCGCCACGATAGTTTCCGGCGCAATGGCAGAACGTACTAAATTTTCCGCATACTGTGTCTACAGTTTTCTGATCAGCCTTATTGTATATCCGGTATCAGGACACTGGATCTGGGGCGGCGGCTTTATCAGCCAGATGGGCTTCCATGATTTTGCCGGCTCCTGTGCAGTACACATGGTAGGCGGTATCGCAGCACTGATCGGTGCAGCCATTCTCGGACCCCGTATCGGAAAATATTCAAAAAGCGGAAAATCCAAAGCTATTCCCGGCCACAACCTGACCGTCGGCGCACTTGGCGTTTTCATTCTCTGGTTCTGCTGGTTTGGCTTTAACGGTGCTTCCACTGTCAGTATGGAAGGCGATGCTATTGTAAGTGCCGGCAAAATCTTTGTAAATACCAACCTTTCTGCGGCAGTTGCCACAGTAGCCGTTATGTTTATCACCTGGTTCCGTTACAAAAAGCCTGATGTTTCCATGTCTCTGAACGGCTCTCTTGCAGGTCTTGTGGCAATTACAGCAGCCTGTGATACCGTTTCTCCGGCTTCTGCAGCGATCATCGGCATCATTTCCGGTTTTGTAGTTGTATTTGGTATTGAATTTATTGATAAGGTTCTGAAAATTGACGATCCGGTAGGCGCAGTTGGTGTCCATGCCTTAAACGGAGCCTTTGGTACACTTGCCGTTGGTCTGTTTTCTGACGGAACAGGAACAGGCTGGAAAGGACTTCTTACCGGAGGCGGCTTCCATGGTTTCGGCATACAGCTTCTTGGTATGTGCATCACCATTGGCTGGGTAGCAGTTACTATGACTATCATCTTCCAGGCACTGAAGCATACTATGGGACTTCGTGTTTCTCCGGAAGAGGAAATTGCAGGTCTTGACGGAAAAGAGCATGGTCTTGCCAGTGCTTATGATGGATTTGTTGTTCATGATACCATGTCACCGGTTCCTACACCTATGGGCGTAACAAAAGAAGCTTCTGTCCCGAATTATTCTGCCGCCTCTGCTCCTGCAGAAGCCATTCCGGAAATTCCCGCAGAGGGAGTTCACAAACTGACTAAAATTGTTATTATCACCCGTCAGAATAAGCTGGAAGATTTCATGCATGCCATGAATGAAATCGGGGTCACCGGAATCACTATCACTAATGTGATGGGATGTGGGGTACAAAAAGGAGCTCGAACCTATTACCGTGGTATTGAAATGGATATGAATCTTCTTCCAAAAATTAAAATTGAAATTGTTGTCAGTCTGGTTCCGGTTCAGACAGTTCTGAAAGCAGCCAAAGAAGTGCTTCATACCGGACAGTACGGAGACGGCAAGGTATTTATCTATGACATCGAAAATGTTGTCAAGATCCGTACCGGAGAAGAAGGATATCTGGCACTTCAGGATACACAGCCAATCGAATAATTATCCGTTTCTTTCTCAGGATAAGACAAAGAGACTGTGGTTTTCAAACAACCACAGTCTCCTTCAATTTGGGAAATCTATTGTTTTTGCAGCTCCGGGACTGATCAGATTCCGGCCAGTTTCAGAACTTCCGGAACTTTGGATTCCCAGCCTAATGCCATGATATGTACACCCTGGCAGTATGGCTTACATTCTCTGATAATACGGGCAGCGATCTCAACTCCGGTAATACCGGCTTTTGTTTTTTCTTTATCTGCTTTCAGTTCATTGATCATATCTTCCGGAACATGAACGCCTGCAACATTGGCATTCATGAATCTTGCCATTCCCACTGATTTCGGAATGATGATACCGATCTGAACAGGTTTTCCGAACTGTTTTGCTTTTTCCATAAATTTAATAAATTTTTCCGGCTCAAAAACAGCCTGAGTCTGGAAATAGTCTGCTCCGGCAGCTACTTTACGTTCCATTTTTGCAAGCTGCGCATCAACAGAGTCGCTGCACGGAGATACAACAGCGCCTTTTGCAAATTTGGGTGGCTCGCCTACCAGCTGGTTTCCACCCAGATCAACACCTGATTCCAGCTGTTTTACCGCATGGATCAGAGATACGGAATCCAAGTCAAATACCGGTTTTGCCTGCGGGTGATCACCCATTTTTGTATGATCGCCTGTGAGAAGCAGAAGGTTTTCGATTCCCAGCATTGCTGCGCTTAAAAGATCAGACTGCAGCGCAATACGGTTTCTGTCACGGCAGGTAAGCTGGAAAATAGGGGTAAGGCCTTCATCCTTCAGAGCCTTACATACGCCCAGAGAACCAAGACGCATAACAGAAGACTGATTATCTGTTACGTTTACCGCTGTAATATCGCTTAAATATGTTTTTGCTTCCTCCAGCAATCCCTCAATATGAATCCCTTTCGGCGGTCCTACTTCTGCTGTTACTGCAAATTCACCACGTTCAAATGCTTCAGTAATTTTCATCGTACATTGCTCCTACTCTATAAATTTTAACCGTTGTCTTATTTGGACACTTCATCATCCGTTGCGAAATTACGGATCTGTGTGGGGCATTTCAGCACATCCAGGCGTCCGATCTGTGCCAGACGTCTGTAAATGCGCTCCCAGCCGCATTCCATTTCGCTGTCCACTTCACATTTTCCATCCTTGCAGCCACCGCACTGTCCATTGACAAGGCTCTTGGAGCAGGCAGTGATAGGACAGATTCCTCCGGTTAAGTTCAAATAACATTCTCCGCACTGGTCGCATTTATATTCCAGAGGAGTCACACCCTGAAAACCCGGCAGCGGATATGTATCACAGGCTGCATATACCGGCTTGTCTTCAAGATATTCTGCAACTGTCTGTACTCCTACTCCGCAGGAAAGTACCAGAACAGCATCAGCCTCCTGAATTTCGCTCATATGTTTTTCAAGACGCAGCTTCATGTTTTCCGGATTACAGATATAGTCGGTTGTAATAAAACCTGTCAACTTCCCGTCAGCAGCCAGCTCCTTGCGGAGTTCCATGGATTCTTTTTCCGGGAAATGTACTTCCTTACATCCCTGGCAGTTGATCATAAAAACTTTTTTTCCGTCCACCAGTGATGCGATAGTCTCTTTTGATTTCAGTTCAGTAATCAGCATATCACTTCATCTCCCTTATCGCATTTTTTCCGGCTTTGATCTTGCTTACCAACGGAATCTTGGAGGAACAGATAAATTCACAGGAACGGCACTCCACGCAATCCATTACGTTCATGTCTTTCATACCCTGCCAGTTCTGCTCATCCGCAAATTTTGCAAAATACAGCGGTGAAAGTTCCATTGGACAGACGTCTACGCAGCGTCCGCATTTAATACACTCCATTGGCTGAGTCTGGTCAGTATCAATGGCAATGATTCCATTGGAGCCCTTCATCATAGGAACATTGAGATCGGTAAGCTCAAATCCCATCATTGGTCCGCCCATTTTGATCATAACATCGTCATCTGTCGTTCCGCCGCAGTAGTCGATCATTTCCTTCACACTGGTACCGATCTTGACAATATAGTTTCCAGGATTTTTGATCTTCTCTCCGGTTACGGTAGCCACACGCTCGATCAGCGGCATTCCTGTACGGATCGCGTCAGAAATCGCTTTAACGGTACTGATATTGCTGACAACCACTCCTACATCTGCCGGCAGCCCGCCTCTTGGCACGGTTCTTCCCATTACACGCTTGATCAGAGTTTTTTCTGCTCCCTGCGGATATTTGGTCTTAGCAGTCACCACTTCAATATTGTCGCAGTCAGCAAGCTTCTCTTCCATCAGCGCAATGGCATCCGGCTTGTTGTCCTCGATCACAATGATACCCTTCTGAGCGTCAACAGTCTTAAGCACTGCCTTCAGACCATAGATAATGTCATCTGCAAATTCCAGAAGCACTCTGTGGTCTGCAGTCAGAAGAGGCTCACATTCGCATCCGTTCAGAAGAACTGCTTCAATCGGTTTGTTTGGTTTTAATTTAACAGCAGTCGGGAAACCGGCGCCTCCCATACCTACGATTCCTGCTTCACGGACAATTTCAATGATCTCATCCGGTGTCAGATCCTCGTATCCTTTATGTGGTTTTACAGATTCATGCAGAGTATTTTTTCCATCAGATTCAATGACAACAGCCATAACCTCACCGCCTCTGGTGGCATGGAGGCGCGGTTCTACTGCAACTACAGTTCCGCTGACACTGGAATGTACAGGCGCACTGATAAAGGCTGATGCTTCACCGATCTTCTGACCTACCTTAACGGTATCGCCCACCTGCACAATCGGATTTGCAGGAGCGCCAAGATGCTGTGACATGGAAATAACAACTGTCTTCGGCTCCGGAAATCTCTTAAGAGAAAGATGCTCACTGAATTCTTTACGCTCTGATGGATGAACACCGCCATAGTAGCCTGCGAATCGTTCTTCGCGGACAGCTTTTACATAATCATTGATCACCTTGAAATTGGTTTTGGAATAATCACGAAGCTGCACCGGCTGGTTTAAAAATTCCTCAAGACGACCCTGTTTTTCAAGTCTTCTGTAAATTTTTTCCCATGCGCAGTCTTTGTTTCCGTCTACCTCACATTTACCGTCCTTTGCACCGCCGCACTGTCCGTTGACAAGACTCTTGGAACAGTCAACGATAGGACAGATTCCTCCTGTAAGATTCAGATAGCACTGTGCACAGGCATCACAGCTCTTTTTGGTCAGAGCCATTCCGTGATGTCCGGTATAGTTCAGAGAGTTGCTGGCAGCATATACAGGCTTGCCTGCAAGGTCTGCAACTGTCTGAATACCCAGTCCGCAGGAGATCACAATAACATTTTTTGTTCCCTCCGGAATGATATCCTGTAATTTTTTCTCAGTCTGAGTTTTGTTGCACAGGAAATCAACCTTTACACTGCCCGTAACTGTTTTTCCCTGTTCAGCAGCAAATTTCTCAAACTCACCACATTCCGGTTCTTCAATGGTTTCAAATTCCTTGAAACACTTGTTACAGGCAACAACGAACAAATGATCCTTATCGGCCAATAATTCTGCCAGTTCATCGTTACTTTTTAACTTATACTTGGTGTAGTTTTCCAATTGCTCACCTTCCTTGTCAAATTGATATACAAGCTTTCTGCTTCTCTGTTTCGCTATTTTTTCCCTCTGCATTTAGAAAAATAACAGGCAGATCACTCAGCTTTGCAGTTAGTACACTTTAGTATAACACACATTAGCCATATTTTCCATTTTAATTATATATTTTTCATCACAAATATGCATTGTATACAAAAAAACTCCGGTCTTTTTCGCCTGATTCTGCTTATGCTCCCGTTTTCCGACAGGCCTAGTCCTCTCTTTTCAGCCTTGGAAGATTCCATCTGTAATGAGCCGCCAGATAACGGATCAGAAATACCACCGCAGAAGCCCCTACCATGGCTGCCACCGTCCCGAAGCTTCTGTACATATACACACATACTACTGCTCCCACAATCGAAGCGCAGGCATAAATATGCTTGACAAAGATATAAGGTGGAACTCCTGCCATCATATCTCTCAGAAGTCCTCCTCCTACACCCGTAATAGTTCCCACAAATACCAGGAGAAACGTATTGTCCATATACCCGTGACGGATTCCTGTATTTACACCTACCACAGTAAAGATCCCAAGTCCTATGGTGTCCATGATCAGCATAAAACGGTCATAGATTTCCCTGAAATGGCCTTCCACAAGCTCTTTTTTCAGATAAAGCACCCAGAACACCACACAGGAGGTTGCAGTTGCCACAATCGTATAAACCGGCTTCTGAAACATTCCCGGAGGAATGATTCCCAGAACAATATCGCGGATCATACCTCCGCCTACGGAAGTGACTACTCCAAGAACACAGACACCAAAAATATCCATTCTTCTGCCCACTCCTACCATGGCGCCGGAAGCTGCAAACGCTATGGTTCCAATAATTTCCATAATAAAAGTAATGATTTCCTGCATAATTTCATTTTTCTCCCCATTCCATTGATCTTGTTTTTGTATCAGTCATGCTGTGCCCCAAGCCGGTTCCGTATCCTTTTATAATAAAGAAATCCTGCCAGATCTGCCAGGATCCAGCCAACAGGGATTGCCCACCAGATAGCGGACACCCCGAACTGCGGCATTGGCGCAAATAAATAAGCCAGAGCTACTCTTGTTCCAAGAGAAAGGACTGTCAGAATCAGCGACATCACCGGACGTTCAATTCCCCTGTACAGTCCGTACAATAAAAACAGGCACCCGATTCCCCAGTAAAAAGCGCCTTCTATATGAAGATAATGAACGCCTGCACAGACGATCTCCGGTTCTGCTCCTGACAGAAAAATTCTGATGAGAGGCGCTGCAAAGATCCACACCAGAACCGAAACAGCCACACAAAAGCCTGCAGATACTTTCACAGCAAGCCCGGAAGCCTTCCGAATCCTGTCGTATCTTTTTGCTCCGTAATTCTGAGAAATAAAAAGAGAAAACGCATTTCCAAATTCCTGGGCAGGCATGTATGCCAGAGTATCAATCTTTACTGCCACAGCAAAGGCAGCCATGATCACTGTGCCAAAGCTGTTTACCAGCCCCTGGATCATCAATATGCCGAAATTCATCACAGACTGCTGGGCACAGGTCAGCATAGAATACTGAACTACTCTGTTCAGTGTTTCCCGTTCCATGTGCATATGCTCTTTTTTCAGCCTCAGAAAAGGAACTTTCCAGATTGTATAGCCAGCTATCCCGATTCCGGATACTGCCTGAGCAATAACCGTTGCCTCAGCTGCGCCTCCCACTCCCCTGTTCATTCCTGCCACAAACCAGATATCAAGAATAATGTTTAAGACAGATGAAACTGCCAGAAACCACAGAGGCACCACAGAATTTCCGATTGCCCGAAGCAGACAGGAAAAATAATTATACAGAAAAGTAAACATAATTCCTGCAAAAATAATTCTGATATATGTATACATAAGAGGATAAACCTCTTTTGGAATCCGCAGCAGGTGAAGAACCGGTTCTGTCCATATAAATACTGCCACATTCATAAGAACTGTCACAGCACCTACAAACAGAAAAGATACCCACATACTTTTTTTCAGTTCCTGCTCATTTCCTGCCCCATAGGCAATGGAAAATACAGCGCCGCTTCCCATACAGAGACCGATGGTCACTGAAGTCAGAAAAGTCATCAGCGTATAGGCCGATCCTACTGCCGCCAGGGCTTCTGCTCCCAGAAATCTTCCAACCACCATAGTATCTGCAATATTATAGACCTGCTGGAGCAGATTTCCCAGAATCATGGGAACCGCAAAAATCAGCATGGTCTTTAAAATACTGCCTTCTGTCAGATTTTTTTCCATTTTTACTGCTGTTTTCATTACCGTGTTTATAACCTTTCACCACTGATATGGATAAAATTATAAGATATTCTGTACAAAAAAGTCAACACAGGTCAGCCCGGAAACTATATTTTTTCTAAATACAGGAAAAAGATAATACAGGAAAAATATCGAAAAAGCATCAAAAAAATTGAATTTGTATGGTATTCTGTTACTTCCTATATTATACTTAGATTGATTTTATTTAAGGAGTGTTTTATTTTATGCGTCTTGCAAAAAAAGCAGCAGCTTCCCTTTCTGTTTACTGTTAGCTGCTGTGCATGAAATAAATCAAACAGCTCCAAGGAGCCTGCTATCACAATCCGGTTCTGTCCCATTATATTTTGCGTACTCACAGTTTATATGGGAAAATACAGGAACAAAAAACAGACTGCAATTACAGGTGAAGTTTAAAGACAGGGAAGTCCACAGGAATATTTGACGCTTACGATAAAATTTAAAATAAAGGGGAAAACAAAGATGATATTGGAAACAAAACGATTATATCTGCGCGAAATGAATCCGTCAGATTTTAATTCTTTATGCAGGATTTTGCAGGATGAAAAAGCAATGTACGCATATGAAGGAGCATTCAGTGATCAAGAAGTTCAGGAATGGCTTGACAGACAAATTTACCGCTATCAAAAATGGAACTTTGGTTTATGGGCCGCTATTCTGAAAGAAACAGATAAAATGATAGGACAATGCGGACTTACAATGCAGCAGTGGAAAGATCAGGAAGTTCTTGAAATCGGCTATCTGTTCGAAAGATCACACTGGCATCAGGGATATGCCACTGAAGCGGCAAAAGCATGTAAACAATACGCATTTGAAAAATTAAATGCCAGTGAAGTATGCTCCATTATCAGAGATAGCAACACAGCCTCTCAAAATGTGGCAATGAGAAACGGCATGGTCATGAAAGATCAATGGATCAAGCACTATAAAGGAGTTGATATGCCTCATTACCGATATGTAGTTTATCGCTGATAAAACGAAAAACCAGAATTACCATTTCCAGGTAATTCTGGTTTTTATTAGCAGGGGATGAGAGAATCGAACTCCCACCAAAGGTTTTGGAGACCCCTATCATACCATTTGACCAATCCCCTTTGCGATTACTTTATGAATTATACATTCAAAAGAAACAATTGTCAATAGATGAATACAATTTTTTGCAAAATCTTTCAATAATTGACCGGGGGAAATTGACCAGGATTAACCAAGATTGACCAATAATTCAGAAAACCCATATAAGACAAATTCTCATCTTATACAGGTTTTCATCATTCTGATTACTCTGCTACAAAATTTTGCAGCCATACTCCTTTTTTTACAAGAATAAATCCTATCAGTGATTTAATAATATCTGCAGACTGAACCAGAGCAAAAATAGCTACCACTGACAGATTTGTATATCTGCTTAAAACAAACGCAAGGCTTACACTGACGCACCACATAAATACGCTGTCAAATAAAAATGTAACAACTGTTTTTCCTCCTGACCGCAAAGTAAAATACGCAGCGTGAAGAAATGCGCTGTTTGGCATAAAGATTGCTGAGATTATGATAAACCTGCAGGCCAGCTCCTTTGCCTGTGGGTTAGTATTATAAAGCTCAGGGAAAACAGGCGCCATTATAAGAAGTATCAGAGCCACTCCCATACAGCAGAATATAGAAAAAGCAATCATTTTATTGTCTGTGTCTCTTGCCTTTTTCATGTCTCCGGCTCCCAGAAGCTGTCCTACCACAATGGCAACAGAATCGCCCAATGCAATAAATACGATGTTAAAGACATTGCTTATGGTGTTGGAAATATTCTGGGCTGCCACAACGTTTAGTCCACGAATGGAATAGCACTGAGCAAGCACAGCCACTCCGCATGCCCATAAAGCTTCATTTAAAAGCAGCGGCGTACCTTTTACAAAAATCTTCCAGACCAGATTTCGCGGCACCATCAGCGTACGGTACAGACCTTTGATAAAAGGAAGCTTTTCTGTGTTTCTGGATGTCCAGATCAGAATAATAAGAACCTCCACATAGCGGGAAAGCACGGTTGCAATTGCCGCACCCTGAACTCCCAATTCAGGAAATCCGAATTTTCCATAAATCAAAAGATAGTTAAAAACAAGATTTACACAAACGGCCGTAACTCCTGCCTTCATAGGCAGAACTGTTTCTCCGCATTCTCTCAGAGTACTGGAATATACCTGCCCTAACATAAAGGGCGGCAGACCAAGCAGCATAATATAAAGATATTGCTTTCCATACATCAGTGTAGATGTTATCTCCTCTGCGCTTCCTTCCCCATGAAGATAAATACGAATCAGAGCATCCCCTGATACCAGAAATACAAGAGCAGTTACCACGGTCAGAATAACTGCCAGCCAGAATTTATAACGAAAAGTCTGGCGTACACCTTCGTGATCCTTTTGTCCAAAATACTGTGCAGTAAATATCCCTGCGCCTGCCAGTCCGCCAAACATACATAAATTGTATACAAAAATCAGCTGATTTACTATAGCAGCTCCTGACATCTGCTCAGTTCCGATCCGGCCAATCATAATATTGTCAAGAAGACTTACAAAATTTGTAATACCATTTTGGATCATAATAGGAATAGCAATGGCAAGTACCATCTTATAAAACGCTTTATCTCCTATAAATTTTCTCCAGAATCCTGTTTTTTTCTGTGTCATTTCCATGAATTTCCTCCTCTCCTGTTTCTATCAATGGACTTTCTTCCGCATAAACGCACTGAAACTAAGAATACTATAGAAAGAGAATATATTCAAGTTTTTTGTAATGACCAAAAGAAAAATATCCGCAAACACATATCTGATAATAGGACTTCTTCTAGGTTCAGATAACTTTTCGTATTAATCCAGCTTACAGGCAGCTTAAATAAGTTAAATATATTTTTAAATAGAAAAAACCAGTACTTCTGTTCAGTACTGGTTAAGTTGCACATTCAAAACTACATACATGTTGACATTTGGAATCGTG